>CAYOSK010000022.1:0-26724 GCA_964406585.1 uncultured Octadecabacter sp.
AACGTGCGGAATGCACTGAAATGCCTCACTCCCTATGTCTTTGAAAACAAACCTGACGGGTCAGATGACCAGACCACTTGTGGCATCCACATTCATTCAGCAGCAGGCTTTTGTGGCAGCGGTACAATGTCGGCGCTTTCTTTACCCAGCTGGTATCCAAGGGACGGTAGGGTTGCCTCAAGTTGTTCTTCGAGCTGGCTGAGCTGCGACGCCACGACGCTTTCTTCAAGTTCAACCTGCTGGGACCATTTTCGAATATCGCGAAGCGCATGGTGTGCTTCGACGATCAGGGTTTGCTGGCGTTCCGCCTCTGCCTGACGTTGGCTAAGGAAGGTTTTGGCGCGGGCGACTTTTTCATCGTTGTAGATATCAGCCAATTCCCGCGACTGATGCGACATCTGTGCAGCCAATTCCAAAACAGACGGTTCCAGACTGTCCAAATCAGGGTGATCGCGCAGGTATGCAAGACGTTCGCGCACCGCATCAAATTCGCTGCTCATCGTGAAAACGCCAGATCGATCGGCTGTATGACACACGTGGTAGGCGCGCGACACGTCTTCCATGCTCACCTTGAAATCACGGTGCGAGCGTTCCAACGACATGATGCGTCCGGCGCTGGGCATAAAAAAGAACAAAGATGCCAAAATGATCGTCAGCATAATCTGCGTATACATGCCGGCAATTGGGACAAAAACATCGCCAAAGGTCGCTGTGAACGTCAGCCAAGGTGCCAAGCCGAATGCACAGGCAGCGGTGTAGGTGATTGCAGCCAGTCCGATCAGAAGGATCAGAAAAGACGATACAGAATGCAAAACGCGGTGGCCACGTGCCACCAAGGACCGATCAGACACAGATAACCCCCCAGGATTGATGTCTTTGTACTATGGTTAATGCATCTTAGGCGGGAATTTGCCGACCACCTAGGGGAATTTCGACGAAATTTTGGCTCTGTTGCCTAAATCATGAACAATAACAGGAGATTGGGCGTCATTGGTTCTGTTATCGCGCGCAATGAAGCCCGAAGACCGTCTCCAACGCGGGTTCGTTTCATATTCTGGTTGCCCAAAACCAACAAATATCATGCGTCAGGATCAGAAGTGTGTGGCGATAGCTCTTTGATTCGTATGGTTAAGAAGTCGGTCTCTTGGGTTAGCGAACGGTTTCGATCGGGCCGGCTGCACGGCCGTGGATGAATTGATCAACATATGGATCTTGTGAGGTATCCAGATCGTTAACGGATCCTGTCCATCGGATTTTACCAGCATGAAGCATGGCAACTTTGTCGGCGATGGCACGCACCGATGTCATGTCGTGTGTAATGGTGATGGCGGTTGCGCCCATTTCTGTAACGATTTCGCGGATCAAATCGTTGATCACGCCGGCCATGATCGGATCAAGGCCCGTTGTTGGTTCGTCAAAAAAGATGATTTCAGGGTCTGCGGCAATCGCACGGGCGAGGCCGACGCGCTTTTGCATGCCGCCGGACAGCTCGGCGGGCAGGCGGTCGGCCACATCCGGGGTCAGACCGACCCGGCGCAGCTTTTCGATGGCGATTTCGCGGGCTTCTCCCTTTGGTTTCTTGAGGGATCCGCGCAGCAGGCGAAACGATACATTTTGCCAAACGGGAAGGGAATCAAACAGTGCAGCGCCTTGAAACAGCATCCCGAAACGCGCCAAAAACCTGTCACGATCACCTTTCCCGATGTCTTGCCCATCGACAGTAATTTTGCCTGACTCCGGTTGAACAAGTCCCAATACGGATTTGATTAAAATAGATTTTCCGGTGCCTGATCCACCGATAACCACCATGCTTTCGCCCTTGGATACGTACAAATTCACGCCGCGTAGTACGTGGTTATCCCCAAATGACTTATGAACATCATCCAACGTAATCATGCCGAGAAAAACGCCTCTGTTAGCAGGAAGTTCGCCGCAAGAATTGCGATGGCGGCGGCGACTACGCTGGATTTCGTGGCGCGACCCACGCCCATCGCCCCGCGTTCTGAGTTCATGCCATAATAGCACCCCATCAAAGCTGCGATGAAACCAAACACTGCACCCTTCACGAGGCTTGAAATAATGTCGAGAGGTTCAAGGAAATCTGCGGTGTTTTGCAGATATGCCGCCGCGTTAAACCCGAGCCGTTCAGTGCCGACCAAAAAGCCGCCGTAGATCCCAATAATATCTCCGACAGCAACGAGGACCGGCATCACAAGTGTTGCGGCCAGCACGCGCGGGAGGGTGAGGTACTTCATTGGGTGGGTCGATAAAGTTACAAGAGCATCTATCTGCTCTGTGACTTTCATGGTCGCAATTTCTGCTGCAATCGATGACGTCACCCGCGCGGCAATCATGAGCCCCACCAGCACAGGGCCCAGTTCGCGTACCATGCCGATGGCGACAATCTGGGGCACCACCGCTTCGGCCGAAAAACGGGCCCCACCGGAATAGATTTGAAGCGCAAGCGCCCCGCCGGTGAAAAAGGCTGTCAGGCCAACCACAGGCAACGAAAAGTAACCGATCTGCATCAGGGCGGTCGCAAATTCGCGTGCATAAAATGGCGGACGGATAAGGTGGCTAAGTGTTTGTGCGGTAAAGATACCGAGCCTGCCAATCGCTGCCATTAGCCCAAGCACTGCCGCGCCAATAGTGCTCAGCGCGATCATCCGCCAGAGTAACGGCGCTGATACCGAGGCCCGAGAGATGTCAGGATTTCATAGCCAATGGTGCCCGCACGTTCAGCGAGCGCGTCCACGGTTTGATCCGGCCCGAGAATTGACAAAACACCAGGTAAATCGGGCAGGTCAGTTACGTCGGCGGTTATAAGATCCATGGACACACGACCGACCAATGGCACTGGCTGGGCACCGTGCCACAGGTTCGCGCCACCGGACAGCGCACGAATAAGACCATCAGCGTATCCGCCTGAAACAGTCGCGAGCTTTGTTGGCCGCTGCGCTGTCCAAGAATTACCATAGCCCACGGTTTCACCGACGTCGACATCGCGAATTTGGATCACAGGCAGATCAAGATAGGCAACCGGCTGTGCATCCCCAAAGGGCTGGCCGCCAAAAACACCGATTCCAGGCCGGGTAAGATCGAAATGATATTCCGATCCCAACAAAATTCCGCCCGTCGCCGCCAAGGATCGCGGCACGTTGATACCATCGGTCATCAAATGGAATTGGTCCAGTTGTTGCCTGTTCATAGGATGATCAGGGTCATCGGCGCAGGCTAAATGCGACATCACAAGGCGACAGTTCTGGGACAAAGCAATTTCGGCGATACTGGCCCATTCGCCGATTTCTAAACCGAGCCGGTTCATTCCGGTGTCCAGCTGGATCCCAAAAGGGTGTTCTGGCAACGCTTCGAGGTGGCGGGTCAACTGACCAACAGTGTTGATCATCGGGGTCAGCATCATATCCGCGATCATGTCCGTGTCGCCGCGCATATGACCGGAAAACACACAGATTTCCACATTCGGACCAAGTGCTTGGCGAAGCGCGGCCCCTTCTTCGGCAACAGCGACAAAGAACCGTTTTACGCCAGCCTTTGCCAATGCGCGCGCGACTTTATCGGCGCCAAGCCCGTACCCGTCTGCCTTGACCACTGCGCAGGTTTCCACGTCTGTCATGGCGTCCAACGCACGCCAGTTCGTGGCGAGCGCATCTAAATCAACTGAAAGGTAACCGGTACTCATGGCGCGTTCATGCCAGTGTGGGCCAAAGGGGGCAAGGGGGCGCGCACCACTGCAACACTTTCACCTGTGGGGTAGGCGGGATGCCTCCGGCGGGAGTTTGAAGAAAGCAAAGACATAGCGAGGTTTTAGAATTCCTGATCGACCTGACCGTTTTGTTGCCAAGGTTTGACAAGATTGCCAAATCGCGTGAATTCCGGCGTAAAGCTCAGTTCGACAGTACCAATTGGGCCATGACGTTGTTTGCCGATGATGACTTCGGCTTTGCCAAACAACGACGACATCTTTTCTTTCCAATCGGCCATTGCCTCGAGGTTGGAATCCTCGGGCTTCTCACGTTCGGTGTAGTATTCGCCGCGATACACAAACATGACCACATCCGCGTCTTGCTCGATCGAGCCGGATTCACGCAAGTCTGACAATTGTGGGCGTTTATCTTCGCGGCTTTCTACCTGACGCGATAGCTGGGAGAGTGCGATCACTGGGATATTGAGTTCTTTGGCGATCGCCTTAAGGCCCATCGAGATTTCGCCGATTTCCTGCACGCGGTTGTCGGATGTCCCGCGTACGAGCTGCAGATAATCGACGATCAACAAATCCAGACCATGGGTTCGTTTTAAGCGCCGGGCGCGGGCGGCAAGCTGGCTGATTGGAATCGCGGCGGTGTCATCAATATAAAGCGGGCAAGCCTCGAGAGATTTGGCAGCATCAACAAATCGGCGAAATTCGCCCTCTGTCATGTCACCTTGACGGATTTTGTGGCTGGAAATCTCGGACGCTTCAGCGAGAATTCGGCCCGCCAGTTGTTCAGCGGACATTTCCAAACTGAAAAAGCCAACCACGCCACCATCTACAGCGCCTTCTGACCCGTCGGTCAATTGACCTTTCTTATAGGCCTTGGCGACGTTGTAGGCGATGTTTGTGGCCAATGATGTTTTGCCCATGGACGGGCGTCCGGCAAGGATCAGCAAATCAGATTTGTGAAGCCCGCCAAGTTTATTGTCCAGATCGACAAGATCCGTGGCCACCCCGGCCAGCCCGCCATCGCGCTGATAGGCAGAGTTGGCGACGTTCACCGCATCTGTGACTGCCTTGAGGAAAGATTGAAAACCGCCTTCCGAGGTCCCTTGTTCGGCCAGCTTATAAAGGGCCTGCTCGGCTTCGACGATTTGTTCCTTGGGTTCAGAATCGACGTCAACGCGGTTTGCTTTTGCGGCGATATCTTGGCCCACCGTGATCAGTTCGCGGCGCACCGCAAGATCATAGATCATTTGGGCGTAGTCGCGCGCGGCAAAGGCGGAAATCGCAGCACCAGCAAGACGCGCCAGATAGGCCGGACCGCCAAGTTCTTTCAGCCCTTCGTCATCTTCCAAAAACGCTTTCAACGTGACCGGAGACGCAAGGTTGTTTTTGGCGATACGTGCCGCCGCGGTTTCAAAAATGCGGGCGTGGACGGGGTCATAAAAATGGTCGGGTTTGACGATGGATGCGACACGATCGAAAATATCGTTGTTGGTTAGGATCGCGCCCAGCAATTGCTGTTCGGCTTCGATGGAATGGGGAACGGTATCCGCGGCGGCCTCTGTGGTGCCTGTTGCGTTGAAGGTTGAAATTTCGTTCATCCCATCGTCCCTTTTACCGTCCCTCATACCGTCCGCAGGTCATACACAAACGCGCCCTAAAGGGGCAAATTGTATAAGCTGTGGATAGAATTCTAAGGAAAGTGTGCCACACAATGGTGTAGGGCGCTAGGGCGCAGGCCGCTACATGTTGCGGTTTGCGCCCTTAACTATTTTTCAACTATTCTGCGCGCGCCGCGGACCATCCAGCCGGATCGCGCAGGTATGCCTCAACTTCGCTCAGGGTTTGTGCATCAAAGGATTCGGACGCTTTGGCTTCGGCCAGCACATCCCACCATGTACACAGATGCAGCAATTGAACACCATGATCGGCCAAAGTTTGTTCAACGCCTTCAAAGATGCCGTAAAAGAAAATAACGGCTGTGGCGTTACAGGTCGCGCCGGTTTCGCGGATTGCATCGACAAAAGACAATTTTGATCCGCCGTCGGTTGTCAGATCCTCGACCAACAGAACACGCTGACCTTCCGTCATGACACCTTCGATCCGCGCGTTTCGGCCGTATCCTTTGGGCTTTTTGCGCACATAAGACATCGGTAGCGCAAGACGCTCGGCCATCAGCGCCCCAAATGGAATACCAGCTGTTTCGCCGCCCGCCACATTGTCAAAGGCTTCAAACCCGACTTCGCGCATGGTCGTCACTGCGAGAAAATCCATCAACGTCGCACGAATGCGCGGGAAAGAAATTAGTTTGCGACAATCCACATATGTTGGTGCTTTTTTGCCCGACGCATGGGTGAATGGGTCTGCCGCATTGAAATCGATCGCGCCGATTTCGATCAACATCCGCGCAGTCAAACGCGCGATTTCGGCTTTATCGGGAAAAGAGGTAGGGATCATGGGGGGGGTCCAGTCTTCATCTTGGCAGGTGCAAGTCCCGCCGGAGGCAACAATTTACTCAACGCGCCAGTGCAGCGGAAAGCCAGGGTCAAACACCGTCACGGGGCCATCTTGGGTGTCGATCTGGCTCGGGTATGTCACGGGTTCGCCTTTGATCAAGGTGATGGTGTCTTCGTTGGCGGGCAAGCCATAGTAGCGCGGCCCGGCGAGAGATGTGAAGTTTTCGAGTTTATCCAACGCACCGGCCGCATCAAAAACCTCAGCGAGGCAGGACATAGTGTTTATTGCCGTAAAGCACCCTGCGCAGCCGCACGGCAGCAATTTGTTAGCATCCGTGTGCGGGGCTGAATCTGTCCCAAGAAAGAACCGTTTGTCGCCAGAAATGGCCGCTTGAACCAATGCAATGCGGTGTTTTTCGCGCTTTGCGACTGGCAGGCAGTAATAATGGGGTTTGATCCCTCCGGCCAGAATGTGATTTCGGTTGATGATCAGGTGGTGGGTTGTGATCGTCGCGGCAAGGTTAGATCGGCTGTCGCGCACGTAATCAATGGCGTCTTCGGTGGTCACATGTTCCATAATGATGCGCAAATCGGAGATCTTTTTGCGGATCGGTTTCAAAACTCGATCAATGAACACGGCTTCGCGATCAAAAATATCAACGCTGCTGTCCGTGACTTCGCCATGCACACACAAAGGTAGGCCGATTTCGGCCATGCGTTCCAAAACGGGGCGCACCTTTTCAAAATCGCTGACACCAGAGGATGAATTCGTCGTTGCGCCCGCTGGGTAAAGCTTTACGGCGGTGATAATACCGCTCGCGTGGGCCTTAGCGAGGTCATCAGGATCGGTGTCCTCTGTCAGATAGCAGGTCATCAAAGGTTTGAAACGTGTTCCCTCGGGCACATGTGCCATGATGCGGTCGCGGTAGGCTGCGGCTTGGGCCCCAGTCACAACCGGTGGCACCAGATTGGGCATAATGATTGCGCGCGCGAAACGGGTGGCTGTGATTGGGGTAACAGCGGCCATCATTGCATCATCACGCAGGTGCAGGTGCCAATCATCGGGGCGGCGTATTGTCAGGCGGGTTGGCTGTGTCTTAAGCATAAAATGCCATTACACGCCCAAGGGGGAACTGACCAGAGGGTTCCCCTTGCCAAGGTCCGTCTGTTTTGAAACGTATCGTTCTGAATCTGTTATAGGGATAAGTACATGTTTGGATTTCTGATTGCAGTTGCAATGGGTGCAGTGACGCCGATGCTCGAAGGCCCTTTGGCGCGCCCAGTGGCCAAATCGTTGAGCGAACGCATCGACTTAACCGAGGGCGAATTGCGCGCGATTGCGTTCATGATCGCGATGATCATCGCAGGTGTTTTGTGCGCTTTGTTCAGCAGCGGTTCGGCTCTCGGCCTCGCGGTTGGTGGTGCGTTGGGATATTTCGGCGCACGGCTGGTGAAGCTTTTGCAAGGCATCATGGCCGGCAAACGCGACTAAAGGCGTATACCGCGTTCTTCGAGTTCGGCAAGCTTCTTGGTGAAAACCGGGCGCTTGCCGTCTTGCCCAACATGACGGCACAGCCGCGCAAGGAGACGGTCATGCCGCCCTTCGGCTTCGAGGCGGTGCAACAAGGTGCGCAGATAAGGCATGTGCGTTTGACGCGCGCGCCACAGATCCGCGTATACGTCTGCGGTTAATCCTCCGTCCATCGCATGCTCAATCAAATCAGGCAGAATATCCATAGCCATGAGAGCGCGCTGGGCGTCAGGGCCAATAAAATCGCAGGTCAAATGCGTGGTGTTTTGCCCCTGAAACAGGCTGGCGTGCATGGCATCTTCTGTGACGGATGGATCATAAACCACATGCACGGTGTCTGCGGTTTCCACCATCTTGGGGGCAAACCCAAAGCGGGTTTTGAAATCGAGACGACGCGCTTCGGGGTAGCGGCGATCCCAGCCCGCCCGATCTGTATCTAGGGTCGCTTGGGGTTGGATCACCAGCACACGGCAGTCTGGCGCGGCCACACTAAACGCCGCCGCCGCATAGCCAGCAACGCCCGCGCCGTAAAACAGCACCTGATCGAAATCATCGAAAAATCCATCATCAATCATGCGGTCAAAGTAGCCAAAGACAGCCGGATGGCGATACCAATCCAATTCGGCGTCGGCCATCACTGTCAGACTGGACCAACCGTGCGATGAAACGAAACCCCAACCTATCGGTGCAGCGTCATCATTGTGTCTACGGATCCCTGCGATAGATTCAAAAGACACCAACAGGGTGCGTCCCGCATCAATTAACAACGCGGTGTGATCCGGCCCCACAGGTTCGGCATGACCAAATTCTTCGGCAATGTCTTCAACGCGGGCAATCCAATCGGACCGGTCAAGTCCGTCAAAATTGTATGTAAAAGCGGCAGCTGTATCTTTCATTCGTCGCACTCGTTTAGGTTGGTCGTCGACACACTCAGCCGCCGGATAGGCAGGCAATGAGGCGCAATTGCGAAAGGGGCGGGGCGTCTCTGGGTCATGATCAGAAAAACGCCTGAAGCCCGGTTTGTGCGCGCCCAAGGATCAGCGCGTGCACATCATGGGTCCCCTCATAGGTGTTCACAGTTTCAAGGTTTACCATGTGGCGCATCACGTGAAATTCGTCTGAAATACCGTTGCCGCCGTGCATATCGCGGGCTGCGCGCGCCACATCCAAGGCTTTGCCACAATTGTTGCGTTTCATCATGGAAATCATTTCCGGTGCAGCGGTACCTGCATCCATCAACCGTCCCAGCTGCAATGCGCCTTGCAGGCCCAGCGTGATGTCCGTTTGCATATCCGCAAGTTTCTTTTGGAATAGCTGCGTTTGCGCGAGCGGCTTGCCGAACTGTTTGCGATCAAGCCCATAAGCGCGGGCGGCGTGCCAGCAAAATTCGGCTGCGCCCATCACACCCCAAGAAATCCCGTATCTGGCCCGGTTCAAACAGCCGAACGGCCCCTTTAGGCCTTGGACATTCGGCAACAGCGCATCTTCGCCGATTTCGACGCCATCCATCACGATTTCACCTGTGATTGACGCGCGCAAAGACAACTTACCGCTGATTTTCGGCGCGCTCAGCCCTTGCATGCCTTTTTCAAGGATAAAGCCACGGATTTTCCCATCGTGCGCATCCGACTTCGCCCATACGACAAAGATATCGGCAATCGGCGCATTGGAAATCCACATTTTTGAACCGCTGATCGTGTATCCCGTGTCGGTTTTGATGGCGCGGGTTTTCATGCCCGCCGGATCAGACCCCGCATCTGGCTCTGTCAGTCCGAAACAGCCGATCAAATCCCCCGCTGCCAAGCCGGGTAGATATTTCTGCCGTTGTTCTTCTGATCCGTAGGCATGAATAGGATACATCACCAAAGACGACTGCACCGACATCATCGACCGATACCCGCTGTCAACGCGTTCGACTTCGCGCGCGACCAAGCCGTAGGTGACATAACCCGCACCCAACCCGCCATATTGCTCGGGGATCGTCAGGCCCAGCAGCCCAGCCGCGCCCATTTGTTGGAAAATCTCGGGATCTGTGGATTCGCTGCGATAAGAATCTTTGACACGTGGCTGTAGTTTGGTTTGGGCGAATTCAGCGGCAGCATCCCGCAGCATCCGTTCGTCTTCGCTCAGCGCATATTCCAAGCGCAACGGATCCGCCCAGTCAAACGCCGCCAGATCAGGGCCAAAACCTGTTGTTATCGGTGCCGACTCGTTCATGCGAAATCCCCACTTGATCCCAATAAGGTTACCCTGAACACGAACGTCCTACAATGTGCGCCTTGACGTGCCCCCCCCAGCGTGCAGCATTTGGAAACGAAGGGGGGCTTCCTATGAAGACCATTGACGATACGCAAACAATGCTGGCGAACCAAGGCTATGTCTGTGGTCGCGCGCTTGCGACCGTCGTGTTCCTGTCCCATTCGCTTGGGCGACCATTGTTTCTAGAAGGCGAAGCCGGAACCGGAAAGACGGAAATCGCCAAGGCGATCGCTGCCAGCCTTGGGCGCGATTTGATCCGTTTACAGTGTTACGAAGGATTGGATGCCGCATCTGCGGTCTATGATTGGAATTTCGCCGCCCAGATGATTGCTATTCGCACTGCAGAGGCCACGGGCACGGCGGACCGCGCGGCCCTGAACGCAGAGCTGTTCACGCAAGACTTTTTGACCGAACGTCCTCTGTTACGTGCGATGCGCCCCCATGCCAAAGGTGCGCCCGTTCTTTTGATCGATGAGATTGATCGCACTGACGCCCCATTTGAAGCATTCCTTCTCGAAGCACTGTCCGATTTTCAAGTGACCATTCCGGAGCTTGGCACTATCCAAGCACCGGAACCGCCCATCGTGATCCTGACGTCGAACCGAACCCGCGAAGTTCATGACGCCTTGAAACGGCGCTGCCTGTATCATTGGGTAGATTACCCTGATTTCGAACGTGAACTGCAGATACTCAAAACCCGCGCACCCGGTGCCCAAGACGCCCTAAGCCGCGAAGTCGTCGCCTTTGTGCAACGTCTGCGTCATGAAGATCTGTTTAAAAAACCGGGCGTCGCCGAAACGATTGATTGGGCCAAATGCCTGCTTGCGCTTGATGTGATCAACCTGTCACCCGAACTCATCAGCGACACGTTAGGCGCGCTACTGAAATACCAAGACGACATTCAGGCGCTCCAAGGGTCGGCCGCAAAACGCCTACTTGATGACGCGCACGCGCAATTGGATGCGCAATAGTGCGTCTTTGCTTTCCTCAAACTCCGGGGTCTGGGGCAGCGCCCCAGTTTTACTAACATGGCCGAATACGTGCCCCTTGATGTGCCCGATAACGGCAAGCTTGCGCATAATATTACTCATTTCGCCCGCGCGCTGCGTGCCGCAGGGATACCAATCGGCCCGGGCCGTATTTTGGATGCGATCGAGGCTGTTCGCGCCGCTGGGTTTAGTGATCGAGATGATTTCTTTTACACGCTACAGGCTTGTTTCATAAACCGGGCGGATCAGCGTGTGGTCTTTACGCAGACCTTTCGGCTCTTTTGGCGCGACCCACAATTTCTCGATCATATGATGTCGCTTTTGTTGCCCGCCGTGCACGGCGTGCAAGAAGATCGTCCTGCAAAGCCCGGCGAAAAACGTGCGGCGCAGGCGTTGCTTGACGGCACTGCACCAGTGAAGGCCCCTGATCGGGGGGATGAAGACGATGTCGAAATTGAGATAGACGCGGCACAAACCATGTCTGCGCAGCAACGCTTGCGCAATTTGGATTTTGAACAAATGTCGATTGATGAAATGACGCAGGCGAAACGCATTTTGGCAAATCTACGCATGTCAGTGCCGCAACAGGTTTCGCGGCGCACGATTGCGCGCCGGGGTGATATGCCCGATTGGCGCGCGACGTTGCGGCGGGCCAATCGCCGTGGCGGGAACATAGATCAATTCGTCACCCGCGCGCGGCGTCCGCGTTTGCCGAACCTTGTCGTGTTGTGCGACATTTCGGGGTCAATGTCGGCCTACAGCCGTGCTGTGCTGCATTTCGTTCACGCGGTAGCCAATCAACGCACCAACTGGGGTGATGTTCATGCCTTTACGTTTGGGACGCAGCTGACAAACATCACCCGACATCTGCGAACCCGTGACGTGGACGCGGCATTGGCCGCGGCTGGGGCGCAGGCACAGGACTGGGAAGGCGGGACGCGCATAGCCAGTTCGTTGGCCACATTTAACCGCGATTGGTCGCGACGCGTGCTGGGCGCGGGGGCCTGTGTGTTGTTGATTACGGATGGGCTTGATCGTGACAGCGGGGGGGGATTGGCGCGCGCCATGCAACGTCTGGCACTCTCGTCGCGCCAACTTATCTGGATCAATCCGTTGATGCGCTGGGCAGAATTTGCGCCCAAGGCCCATGGCATCCGCGCTATGATGCCTCACGTCACCAGCTTTCGCGCGGGTCACAACATCGCGTCCCTAGAAGGGCTCGCTGAAGCCATTGGCGCACCCCATGACAGCGGTGACAAGGCCCGCATGATGGCTATGTTGCGGGATACGACTGGCAAAGCGGACTAAGGCGGCCTAAGTAAACCGTACGTCCAGATGAAAGTTATTTATGCGCGGCTTGACCAAAACCTCTGCCAATCTCAACAATGATCAGGTCCAAGGTTGGAATGTCATAAAGCGGGTCGTTCCCTATCTGTGGCCGGACAGCGAGCCATGGGTCAAGAAAAGGGTGGTTGCGGCCCTTGCGGTGCTGTTTCTGGCAAAGCTGATCGCGGTGGGAACCCCTTTGTTTTACAAGGGCGCGGTGGATGCGCTGGCGGGCGAAGGATCTGCGGCGATGTTGGCATTTGGGGCGATCGGCCTGACGTTGGCGTACGGTTTTGCGCGCCTTATGAACGTTGGCTTTCAGCAATTGCGCGATGTCATATTTGCGCGCGTTGGCCAACGGGCCCTGCGGGCACTGGCGCTTGAAACCTTTACCCACATTCACCGCCTATCGATGCGCTATCATATAACCCGCAAAACCGGCGGTTTAAGCCGGATCATCGAACGCGGTGTCAAAGGCGTCGAATTCTTATTGCGCTTTTTGCTTTTTTCCATTGGCCCGCTGGTTCTTGAGCTGTTGATGATCGCACTGGTTTTGTTTTTCTTGTTCGATGTCTGGTATTTGGCGGTCGTGGTGGGCACGATCGGTTTGTACATTTGGTTCACCTTCACGGTGACGGAATGGCGCGTGAAAATCCGCAAAGAAATGAACGATCAAGACACGGACGCCAATCAAAAGGCCATCGACAGTCTTCTAAATTTCGAAACGGTTAAGTATTTTGGCGCCGAGCAACGCGAAGCCAAGCGATATGATGGCGCGATGGAACATTATGTCGCTGCGGCCCTTAAGACATCATATTCATTGGCATTTTTGAACTTCGGTCAGTCCATCTTGATCACAGGTGGTTTGGTCGCTGTGATGGTGATGGCGGCCATAGGCGTGCAAAACGGCGCCCTTACGGTCGGCGATTTTGTGATGGTGAACGCTTACATGATCCAGATCACCATGCCGTTGAACTTTCTGGGTACGGTCTATCGTGAAATCCGCCAAGCATTGGTGGATATGGGGGCGATGTTTGATCTTTTGGGGCAGCCGTCCGAAGTGACGGACAAACCGAACGCGACAGAGCTGGCGGTTTCAGGGGGCGAGATTGCGTTTGAAACTGTCGCCTTTGGGTACGATGCGGCGCGCCCGATTTTGAAGGGCGTCGATTTACCCATTCCTGCGGGGCAGACTGTTGCGATTGTTGGATCAAGCGGATCGGGAAAATCCACCTTGGGCCGGCTATTGTTCCGGTTTTATGACGTGGGCAGCGGGGCTATTCGCATCGATGGCCAAGATATCCGCGACGTAACTCAAAGCAGCTTGCACGATCAGATCGGCGTCGTGCCGCAAGATACGGTGCTGTTCAATGACACCATAAGATACAACATTGCCTACGGGCGTGACGGCGCCAGTTTTGATGACATTCAGGCGGCGGCCAAGGCTGCGAAAATCCATGACTTCATTGAGGGCTTGCCGGACGGCTATGAAACCACCGTGGGCGAACGTGGTTTAAAATTGTCTGGCGGAGAAAAGCAGCGCGTGGGCATCGCGCGCACTTTGCTTAAAGATCCTCCGATCTTAATTTTGGACGAAGCAACCAGCGCGTTGGACACTGAAACCGAAATGGAAATTCAAAGCGAGCTAAAGGCTATGGGGCAGGGGCGTACCGTGCTTACCATTGCCCACCGTCTGTCCACGATTGCCGATGCGGACAGGATCGTCGTTTTGGAAGACGGCGTGATCGTGGAGCAAGGCAGCCATGATGCCTTGCTCACGTCAGAGGGCAGATATGCGCAGTTGTGGTACCGCCAGCAGCAAGATGAAGTTGCGGCTTAGGGCTGGTGGCATGACTGCGTTGCAGGACAAAGCGGCGTTATATATCAAACGTTCCAACACTATAGCTTACTTTCCAGCCTATGTTCATTACGGTAGGGTATGGACCAGACGATGCCGTACTGACTAAGAAACACGGCGAGATTTCGGGCCAGCACAAGGGTGCAATAGCTGCTTGGGACGCACTCAAGCGATCAAAGACCGTTCAATCAGCGACATGATCCTTGACGCATTATGTATCGCTGCATCTGCGCAAGGCGGCCGTTCACAGGTGCCGATAAAGGGGCCCGTTACTCTGCGGCCTTCAACGGCACTGCCACTGGCGCTGGCACCTCATCAGGGTCACCCCAAATAATTTCCGGTGCCTTTATTCGTTTGGCTTCGCGCGATAACGCCCAGTCCTGCGCTGCGCGGCTGGATTTGCCCAAAGACAGTTTGGCCAACAGGTGCGCGCCCCAGCGTGCGTAGGTCGTGATCCAGACACGTAGGGCCAGCATGGACGGTGTGAAGACCAGTGTCAGCACCGTCGCAATCCCAAGGCCGAATACCACCGCCGTCGCCAGTTGTTTCCACCACAACGATGTGGGACTATCCACAGAATATCCTCCACCAATAAAGTCAAGCGACAGTCCGAACATCATCGGTGCAAGGCCTGCCATCGTGGTGATTGTTGTCAGCAAAACAGGCCGGATGCGGTCTTCGGCGGTTCGGGTGATCGCCTCGGTTCTGGGCATGTAGCGTTCGTATTCCTGATAGGTATCGATCAGAACAATGTTGTTGTTCACCACAATCCCCGCAAGTGCGACAATGCCGGTCCCGGTCATAATGATGGAAAACGCCTGATCCATGACCAACATCCCGATGAGCACGCCGGTGGTGGACAAGATGACGGCCAATAAAACCAGGACAGAATTGTAGACCGAGTTAAATTGCGCCAGCAGGATAATAAACATCAGGCCAAGCGCACCAGCAAAGGCATTCGCAAGGAACGCACCGGATTCAGCCTGATCTTCTTGATCACCAGTCCATTCATAAGAGACAGAAGCGGGAAGGGGATTTGTGTCCAGCCATTCGGTTAAGGCTTCGATGCGTTCGTTGCCGTTCACAGCGACGGTCGTTGTTTCCCCATCAAGAATTGCGGTTTGAACATCGTCTATGGACGCCGCATCCAGAAGGACCACCAGTTCCAATGTTTCGCCATTTGGTCCCCCGATGGTTGGGTTTTCAGCAATGTCGCCGTCTTCCAGTTCGCGAAACAGGCCCAGCGTTGAAATGTCGTCGCCTTCGCCGACGGTGAATTTCGTGAGGTTCGGTTCAACATCCGCTTTCACATCAAAGTACCGCGATTGATCGATCCGGTCGATCTGGGCCAGTTCGGGCACAGGTGTGCGGGTGATGAAGTTAGAAAGGGGTACGAGGCCCGCGTTGGTGCGCACACGCAGCGAATCCAACGTGGATAAAACGCGATCTTGTTCGGGCAGCCGGACGCGGATTTCGATTTCTTCGTCGCTGCTGTCAACGCGCATCGTGTCCAATAGAATTCCGCGCGTTACCAATTGTACCATTCCACCAACCGAGGCGACGTTGGCACCGTAGCGTCCGGCCTTTTCCACGTCGACGGCGATTTCCCAGTCAATGCCGGGCAACGGTAGGCTGTCTTCGATCAAGGTTAAACCAGTTGTTCCTTCGAACTGCCCTCGCGCCATAGCCGTTGCCGCGCGCAGGTCATCAAAATTATCCCCAGAAAGGCGCAGATGCACAGGTTTCGCGGCCGCAGGACCACGGCTGAGGTTCAGGATTTCGGTTCTGACGCCGGGGATTGTCGCAAGATTTTCCTGAAGGCGGGCCAAAACCTCGTCCCCGTCTAGCCATGCCAAATCAAGATCGTTTTCGCGGGCAAATGCGGGGCGATCATCCCACGGGACCAGTTCCAGTTGTAGTTGGCCAATGGTGTCACGGGGGCCTTCGCCGCCGCCTGTGTTTTGATTCAGCCCGCCAGCACCAGCAAAGGCAAAGATGGATTGCACACCGGGTTCGGCCAGCGCCATGGCTTCGGCCTGCGCAACAAGAATGTCTTTTTCTTCAAGCGATAGATTGCCGCGTGCCTGAACATAAACGATCGCCTGTTCGGGTTCGTTTTCAACGAAAAATTCTACGCCGTTGTTGTTGGATCCAAAGTAGGTGAATACCGATATGACGATGAAAATAATGCCCGCAATAGACACGATCGGCATAATGGGATTCCCCGCGATCAGGTGGATAAGCCGGCCAAAGATGGATCGGCGATAGCCCGCCTTGATGCGTTTGGCACGGCGTTCGATACGGGCGGCCCCCACAGTAATTGACACAGCAATGGCGCCCAGAAGAAATAGGATCATTCCGGGAAGTGACGCAAAAAAACTGCCCTCGACCTGTTCTTGGATCAGGTAACCGGGGTTTAGGGTCATCATCGCACCTGTGAACACGATCATGATGGCCGGAAACACCAAGGCGGCATTCACGATCCATGGCAAACGCGCCTTCAAGAAATGGGATGCGCCCGCAAACGTATTGGACATCCGCCCCGTGACCCCGCCCAAAACCGGCAAGTAGATGAGCGCAACAATCAGCGATGCGGACAGCACAAAAATAATCGTGACAGGCAGCATGCCCATGAACTGCCCGGGCACGCCGGGCCAGAACAACATGGGCAAAAATGCACATAGCGTGGTCGCGGTTGACGAAACGATGGGCCAGAACATCCGCTTGGCCGCGTCCGTATAGGCCTGCATCGGGCCAGCGCCTTCGGATATGCGTTTGTCCGCGAATTCAACCACAACAATCGCGCCGTCAACCAACATGCCCACGGCCAAAATAAGGCCGAACATCACGATATTGGAAATCGTGACCTCCATTACTGCCAAGAATGCAAAACACAGCAGGAATGACGTCGGAATGGCGAACCCGACCAAAAGCGCAGGACGTGTGCCGAGCGCAGCAAGAACAACGATCATCACAAGCGCGATCGCCGTTAGAACCGACCCTTCCAGCTGGCGCACCATTGAATCCACGTTACGGGATTGATCGTTTGAAACACCAACCTGCACCGCGTCTCGCAAATCTTGGGGCCATGCTTCGATTTCGGCATCGATCAGATCACGGACCTCTTGGGCGGTGTCGATCAGGTTAAACCCGCGCCGTTTGACCACTTGGAGGGCGACAGTTGTGGTGCCGTTGAAACGGGCGGTGGATTCGCGATCTTCAAACGTGAGTTTGATTTCCGCCAGATCGCCCAGCGTAATAACGCGATCGCCATTGGTTTTTACAGGTAGGGAATAAATGTCGCGCGGTTCATCAAAGCTGGACGGAATTTTGACGGCGAATGATCCCTGTTCAGTTTGAACCTCGCCCGCGGCGATAAGCAGATTGTTTTGGGTGACAACATCGATCAACTCGCCCGCTGTCACGTTGTAGGCTTCAAGTCTGAGCGGATCGATGATCACCTCGATCATCTCATCGCGCTGGCCGGTCAGGGATGCTTCTAGGACGCCGTCAATGCCTTCAACGGCGTCTTGCAGATCTTTGCCCACTTCAATCAGCGTGCGTTCTGGCACATCACCCGTCAGGTTGACGATGACAATCGGGAATTCGGAAAAGTTGATTTCGTTGATGGAATAGGTGTCCGCCCCATCCGGAAATTGACCTTCGGCCTTGCCCATCGCATCGCGAATGTCGGCCATTGTGTCTGTCTTATTCCAACCGAAATCAAATTCCAGCGCGACGCCCGCATAGTTTTCCGACGCTGTCGCGGTCATGGTTTTCAGGCCATCAAGATCCTGAAGCTCGGCCTCCATCGGTTGCACCAGAAGCGTTTCGGAATCTTCGGCTGAAATACCAGGAAAAGGGACAGACACAAAGATAACAGGGATCTCGATATCAGGCTCGCCTTCTTTGGGCAGGCCAAAATAGGCGAAACCACCGGCCAGCAAAGATAGTACGATAAACGCAATCACCATCCGCGCACGGGACGCAGCGACGTCGATCATGCCAATCATCCCTCTGCCTCCTGCATCGTGGGTATGACAGGCACACCGTCGATCACATATTCTTGGCCGACAACAATGACGTCGACGATTTCGGGCAGTCCGGTAACCCACATGCCATCAATCGTGTCGCGCAAAACACCAATCGGTAAAAACCGCGCAATGTCGCCAGCACCAACGACGCGAACGCCGATATTGCCGTCATTGTCCAAGGTAAGCGCAGATGCGGGCAACAAATGGGCCAGACGACCCTCGGCGGCCACAATAATCTCGGCAGTTTGGCCGTCTCGAATGGCAAAATCTGGGTTTGGCACGCGTACTTCAGTTCGGAAGGTTCGTGTCAGTTCATCGGCGGACCGCGACAGAAAGGTGACTTCGCCAACAACTTCGGTTCCAGTGGCAAGGCGCGCACCCGCGATTGCGCCGACTGCGACCTGATCAACAGAGGCTTCGGGGACAAATCCAACAAGTTTTATTGGATCTAGCTGAATGATTGTCGCGCAAGGTGTGCCCATCATCATCAAGGACCCGAGCTCTGCGGTGTCACTTTCCAAAAGTCCCGAAAACGGGGCTTTGATGGTAAGACGATCAATCTCGCGCTCTGCGGACGCCACACCGGCTTGCGCGGCTTCTATGCCGGCCTGCGCTGACGCAATCTGGCTAGTGGCGCGCTGAACCCCCGCGTTCGCGGCTTCAAGCGCGGCCTGCGCGCTGACTAGACGGGTTTCAGATGCAAAACCGTCTTCGCTAAGGCGCGCGGCAGCGTTTAAGTTAATTTCTGCTTCGGCAACACGCGCATTTGCTTCGGCAACCGCTGCCTGCGCTTCGGGGACGCGACCTTGGGCTTCGGTCAGGCGTGCGCGGCTTTCCGCCAATTGCGCAACGCGGGTGCCAGGGTCAAGCTGGCACAGCATATCGCCTTCCGTCACAAATGCGCCTTTTCGAATGGGATCCGAAATGACTTGCCCGGATGTTTCAGACGCCACGGCCACCTGTCGAGCCGCTTCGGTCCGTCCGCGCAGGATGACAGCGCTGTCCACCGTGACCGCGCTCGATGTCATTGCGACCACGCTGACCGGATTGATGGTTTCCACATCAGTTGAAACGTCTTCTGGTGCGGGGTTCACTTGCGCAAAGGCCAAAAGGGCTTCGCGTTCGAACACGAGCGCATACAAGGACAGCGATACGATGATCGCAGTTATGAGGGACATAAAACGCATTGTGCATCTTTCACAATATTGGGGTGCGCAGACCAAGCAACGCAGGTGTTTCAGAATATGCTTAACATACGCTGAACTGACCAGTTTAGATTAAACAAATTATGCCGCAGCTGCAACATAATAATGTTAAGCCTGTTTACTTATCGCTGTACGGCCTCGGTATGCTTCAAAAACCTGGCGGGACTTGTCCCTGCCGCGCCCTTAAGGGTATGAGGGACGGAACGAAGTTTAAGAGCGGCGCGGAAACAAAATGAGCAATTCAGAAACCTTCATCGACGAAGTGAGCGAGGAAGTCCGAAAGGATCAGCTTTTTGGATATATGCGTAAGTATGGCTGGATTGCAGTGGTGCTTGTGGTGCTTGTCGTGGGGGGCACAGCATTTTCAGAATTCCGCAAGGCGCAGGCCACGAACCAAGCGCAAGCTGCCGGTGATGAAATTCTTGCCGCACTGGAGCTGGATGATGATGCCGAACGCGCTGCCGCACTTCAGGCGATCGACGCCACTGGCGGTGCGGGCGCGATCACCGGACTATTGGCTGCGGCCGATCTGACCGAAACCGGCGCATTGGATGATGCCGCAACCACGCTAGAAGCGGTGGCGTTGGATGAAGATGCACCGCAAGTCTATCGCGACTTGGCTGCGTTGAAGATGGCAATGGTTCAGGGGGATTCCCTGGGCATGGAAGAACGCCGCGCAATGCTGTCAGGTCTTGCCGTTCCGGGCGCAACATTCCGTTTGATCGCGCAAGAACAGCTTGCGCTACTTGACGTGCAGGCGGGCGCGGTTGATGCCGCGCTGGAACAATTTTCCGCTATCGTACAAGACGCCGAAGTAACACGGGGCTTGCGCGAACGGGCAATCACCATGATTGTGGCCTTGGGCGGAGATATCGAAGGTATTCTCGACGGATCTGCGCAAACGGATCAGTAACGCGCATCAAAACCCGATCAACAGGGCGCATTGCACAGCGGTTCAGGCAAAAGGAAAACGAGCAGTGACAGGTTTCAAGACACTTCCGCGCACCACCGCCTGTTTGGCTTTGGCGATGGCCAGCCTTTTGGCAGCATGCGCAGAGCGTGACATTATTCTGCCGGGGGAACGTTTCGATATACGCGGTGAACCGATGGGCGACGCTGTCTTTGTTAGCGAAGCGCGGCCGATTTCATTGCCGACGGCGCGTGTCAATGGCGACTGGACCCATCGCAATGGCGGGCCGACCCATGCGATTGCGCATCCAGAACTGGGCGCATCTTTGACGCCCTGGTTTTCAACAAATATCGGGGCAGGGGACAGCCGCCGACTGCGTATTACGGCTGACCCGGTCGTGTCGGACGGGCGGGTGTTCACACTAGATGCGCGATCCCAAGTTGCCGCTACATCTACGGGCGGTGAGCCATTGTGGGCACGCACAATTGCCCCCGAAACGGACAATCCTAGTGATGCTTCAGGTGGTGGCTTGGCCGTCGCAGGGCAGGTGGTTTTGGTAACGACTGGCTTTGGCGAAGTCGTCGCGATTGACGCAGCGACGGGCGGCGAACTCTGGCGTCAGGATCTAGATGCGCCGGGCACATCAGCCCCCACAATCGTAAATGATCTTGCGTACGTTGTGGCGCGTGACGGGCGTGGTTGGGCCATTGAAATTGGGTCTGGCCGTATCCGCTGGACCCTGACAAGCAATGCATCCCCATCAAACTTCGCTGGGGGGGCGGGGGTCGCCGTTAATGGCGAGTTTGCAATTTTCCCATTCCCGACGGGCGAGGTTTTGGCCGCGTTCCCCGAAGGCGGCTTGCGCCGCTGGTCCACGGTTGTAACGGGTCAGCGCCCCGGGCAAGCCGCATCGACCATTTCTGACATTGCAGGCGATCCCGTAATTGACGGAGATCGCGTTTATGTCGGCAACGTGTCTGGCCGTGTTGTCGCGCTCAACATTAACAACGGTGATCGCATTTGGACAGCAACCGAAGGCGCTGTTGGTCCTGTTTGGCCTGCTGGTGGTTCGGTGTTCCTTGTGAACGATTTAGGCGAACTTGTCCGGCTGGACGATGCGGACGGAACACCGATCTGGCGGATTGAACTGCCGGGGTTTGTAGAAAACCGTGAACGCCGCCAAAAAACGCGTTTCGCGCATTACGGCCCAATCCTTGCGGGTGGACGGCTTATTGTGGCGTCATCAGATGGTTTGATCCGCCAATTTGATCCGGCGTCAGGCGCGCTTGTTGGTACGCTTGAAATTGCAGGTGGTGCTGCATCAAACCCTATCGTTGCCAATGGCGTTTTATATGTCGTTACGAAGCGCGGGCAATTGGCTGCTTTCCGCTAGGCCCAAAAGGGTGTAGGGGGCGCATTCAACCTTATAGAGTCTTAGATATGTCTTTCACACTCGCCATTGTGGGCCGCCCAAATGTGGGCAAATCCACGCTGTTCAATCGTCTCGTCGGCAAAAAGTTGGCGTTGGTCGATGATCAGCCCGGTGTCACACGCGATCTGCGCGAAGGCCCCGCGCGCCTTGGCGATTTGCGCTTTACTGTGATCGACACGGCCGGATTGGAAGAAGCAACCGATGAAAGCCTGCAAGGCCGGATGCGCCGATTGACGGAACGCGCAGTTGAAATGGCTGATGTGTGTTTGTTCATGTACGACGCGCGCACGGGGATTATGCCCGCGGACGAAGTATTTGCGGATATTTTGCGCAAGAAGAACGCCAACGTGATCCTTGCGGCCAATAAATCAGAAGGCAAAGCCGCAGATGCGGGTGTGATTGAAGGATTTTCATTGGGTTTGGGGGAACCCATCCGGTTGTCTGCTGAACACGGAGAAGGATTGGCAGAGCTATACGACGTGCTGATGCCATTGTCGGATGCCTTTGAAGAACGTGCTGCGTCTGATGCGCCCGAAGTGGACGTGGATGTTGAAGATGAAGACGAGGATGCGCCGCGCGTTCCTACCAAGGCCAAACCGTTGCAAATTGCCGTGGTGGGCCGCCCGAACGCGGGCAAATCAACCTTGATCAACAAGATCCTTGGTGAGGATCGGTTGCTGACGGGCCCCGAAGCGGGCATCACACGTGATGCGATTTCAGTGCAAATGGATTGGGTGCAAAGCGACACGAGTGTTCCCGTCCGAATTTTCGATACCGCCGGAATGCGCAAACGCGCCAAGGTGCAAGAAAAGCTTGAGAAGTTAAGCGTATCTGACGGCCTGCGCGCAGTGAAATTTGCCGAAGTGGTTGTCGTGCTGCTGGATGTAGAAATTCCTTTTGAACAACAGGATTTGCGGATCGCTGATTTGGCGGAACGTGAAGGTCGTGCGGTTGTTCTTGCTGTGAACAAATGGGATGTTGAAGGCGAAAAGCAGGCCAAGCTTAAGGATCTAAAGGAACAGTTTGAACGGCTTTTGCCGCAGTTGCGCGGGGCGCCGCTGATCACGGTTTCGGCCAAAACAGGTCGCGGATTGGATCGTTTGCAAGAGGCGATTTTGCGCGCGCATGAGGTTTGGAACCGCCGCGTGACTACGGCCCAATTGAACCGATGGTTGATGGGCATGACCGAAGCGCACCCGCCACCCGCACCGGGCGGGCGGCGCATCAAGATGCGGTATGCAACCCAAGTCAAAACCCG
Source organism: uncultured Octadecabacter sp. (assembly GCA_964406585.1). Classification (GTDB taxonomy): domain Bacteria; phylum Pseudomonadota; class Alphaproteobacteria; order Rhodobacterales; family Rhodobacteraceae; genus Octadecabacter. Next base: position 22,977 of record CAYOSK010000022.1, read on the forward strand.
CCCCCCGGGCTTTGTGGTGATGTGCTCACATCCTGATATGCTCCCGGCGAGCTATTCGCGGTATTTGGTGAACGGATTACGGCTTGATTTTGATATGCCGGGTACGCCGATCCGGTTGACGTTCCGATCGCAGGCCGACAAGAACCCCTATAAAAACAAGACCAAATCAACGCCGTCACGGTTGCGTAAGCACCTTGGAAAGGCGCCGGCAGATCAGAAAAAACCCTATCGGGGCGGTTAGGCGGCGCGCCATTGGCGCATTAGGATCAGCGCCATTCCAAAGATGCCGCCAATTGCCAATGCGCCAACTGTGCCGGGTCCATTGGCCACCAAAATACCCACCAACGCCCAGATAATCGTTAAGCCGTACCCATAGGCGCGCGGCGCCTGTTGTTGGACGATTGATGCCACAATGAGCGCGGTGATGATCCCTGCGATGGCCCAGCCAAATTGATCGAATAGAACGCCGTAGCCTGCCGCGGTCGATCCAAGCGACACAAACGATGCGGCAGTCAGCCAACCCGCGTAAATCGAGACAGGCACCTGCGCGAGCCATTTGTCGTGTGTTGGGGCCTGCAGCGTCGCCATGATTGCAGGAATGGCCATGGCGAAGATACTGATCGTTGCCCAGATCGCAGATTGATTTGCAATCCACAGCCAAGGTGTTCCTATGGCTAGGCTGATAATGAGCGGCCCCCGCATCACGTCCCACGCGGGGTCTGTCGCCCGCTTCAGGGCACCAAAGACTGCCGATACAACGAGCCATGCATAAATCAGGCCCCAGATCGCAAACGCATATCCCGCCGGCTGAACCGGTGGGTTAATCTGAGGTACAGGCAGTTGATCCGCACGAAACCCGCTAAAGGGATCCGTAAGCAGCGGAGAGGCCACGAACGTTAGGGTGAAAATCAGTGTAAGGATTGCGCGTGTCATATCGCAGACTAAGCGCACAAGCCCACGCAACACGCAAGTGGGGTCAGGAAATGCAGACTTGACCCTAGGGCAATGCATGCGCACCTTTGGGTTGAGTAATTTGGGGGCAAGGGTATGAAACGTATCGCAATATTTATTGATGGAACACGAAATAAGCCAGACGCGGAACATCCCACGAATGTGGTTCGACTGGCACAATCTGTGAAACATCAAGCGCCGGGTCGAATGCAGCAGATCGTGTTGTATTCGACGGGTGTTGGATCAGGGCAGGGCAGCACGGGTCTGGCGCGTGCAACGGACAAGGTGTTTGGCGGTGCCCTGGGTTGGGGGCTGACGTCGATCATTGTGAACGCTTATCGTGAACTCATGTTCGTGTACGAACCTGGCGACGAAATCATGGTATTTGGGTTTTCGCGAGGGGCATTTGCGGCACGATCCTTGGTTGGTTTGATCCGCAGCTGTGGGGTTATGGAACGCGGAAGCCTGCGCGATGTGCCTGAGGCGTTGAAACGCTATCGCAGCCTCAACGAAGATGATCACCCCAACTCGGACCGCAGTCATAAGTTCCGTCTTGATCATTCACCACGTATCACGACAAGCGACAAAGAACGCAATTGGCGTATCCGCGAAGGGCATGATGTGGCGGGGGTGATCCCCCTAAAGATCGCATACCTAGGGGTCTGGGACACGGTGAGCGCGATGGGTTTGCCTGAAATCGTCCCAATTTCGAAGTGGACCAATGTTGAATACAGATTTCATGACGCTGAATTGTCATCAATCGTTGAAGCGGCACGTCATGCCATTTCGTTAGATGAACGGCGCAGGCTGTACCCGAGTTATCCATGGTCCAACATGGTTGATCTGACAGTTGAATATGACCGTCGGTTCAAACCAACCCATTTGCAGCAGTGGTTCCCGGGAAATCACGGATCTGTCGGCGGTGGCGGGCCTGAAACGGGCCTGAGTTCCATTGCACTGAACTGGATCGCCTTGGGTGCGCGCGAAGCAGGTCTTGAAATTGATTTCGCCGAACTAGACAAACGCGGTGCGCGCTATGATGTGACAGCGCCCTTGTTGAACAGGCCGATAGAACGCAGCGTGAAGTCAGCGGTATTTGGCAGCCGCGCTATGCAGTGGTTGAACGGTGATCGGTCTGGCCCCCAAAGCCTTGAGGCGCTGTCGATGTTGGCGGTGGATCGCACATTTGAAGAGGACGGGTATGTGGACCGTTCGCCGCTGGATCAAATTCGACCACTTTTGAGAGATATTTCACCTGAACAGCGCGGCAACATGCGCAAAGCACATGAATGGGTCGACGGGGCGGAAACCCACCGCGTTGGTGTGCATACACGCCCGCCGAACCCACACTAGTTTTGCGCGTTAGGACAGCGTGCCGTCCGTCTGGATAGTGGTTTTGCCGCCCAGATAGCTGTGCAACGCGGCGGGGATCGCGACGGATCCGTCAGTTTGTTGGCCGTTTTCAAGTACAGCAATCAGGCAACGCCCCACGGCAAGACCCGACCCGTTCAACGTGTGGACAAACTGTGGCTTGCCACCGTCTGCCGGTTTGAAGCGCGCATTCATCCGACGGGCCTGAAAATCACCCGTTGTCGATACGGATGAAATTTCGCGGTAGGCGTTTTGGCCAGGCAGCCACGCTTCGATGTCATATGTCCGCCGCGCACCAAAGCCCATGTCACCGGTACACAAGACCACGGTGCGGTACGGGATTTCGAGCCGCTCAAGCAGATCTTCGGCACAGCGCAGCATACGTTTTTGTTCCGCATCGCTTTCGTCTGGGTGGGTGACAGACACCATTTCGACCTTTTCGAATTGGTGTTGGCGCAACATGCCAGATGTGTCACGACCCGCCGAACCGGCTTCGGAGCGAAAGCAAAGCGTGTGCGCGGTGTAGCGTCGGGGCAGGTCAGAGGCCTCCAGTATCTCGCCGGCGGCCATATAGGTCAGCGGGATTTCGGAGGTCGAAATCAACCACATGCCTTCGGTTGTGCGATAACTGTCTTCGGCGAATTTGGGCAGTTTGTCGGTTCCATACATCGCGTCATCGCGCACCAGTACGGGCGTGTTTACTTCGGTCAGGTCGTTTTCGTTGACGTGGGTGTCAATCATGAATTGCGCCAAAGCGCGATGCAGGCGTGCAACCGCACCCGACATGAGGACAAACCGGCTACCAGATATTTTCGCGGCGGTTTCGAAATCCATTCCGGGTTTTATGGCGGGAATGTCATAATGTTCCAACGCATTGGGGATGTCGCGCGGCGTTCCCCATTTCGTGATTTCGACGTTGTCGGCTTCATCCGCGCCGTCCGGTACGTCATCTGCGGGCAGGTTCGGAATTTCTGCCAAGCGGGCCGTCAGGGCTGTGTCTTGTTCTTTGGCTTCTTCGTTCAGTTTGGCAATTTCTGTTTTCTTTTCGGCCACCAGTGCGCGAAGGCGTTCGAATTCCGCGTCATCGCCACGCCCTTTGGCTGCGCCCACTTCTTTCGCCGCCTTGTTTGCATCAGCTTGCGCGGTTTCTGCGGCTTGGATTTTGGTGCGACGTGCCTCGTCCATCTGCAACAATTCTGACGATAACGCTGCATCCCCACGACGAGATAAGGCCGCATCAAATGCGGCGGGGTTTTCTCGGATGGCGCGAATGTCATGCATGGCTAAAGTCCTTGTTGATGTGACAGGGACCATATGGCGTAAAACACAACGTTTGGGAAGAACACCAAAAGAGCGAAAGGCGGAAAATGCCAAGGCAGAGGAGCATGCCCTCTGCCTTGTTCTCAGGTTGCGTCACTTAAGGTGT
>CAYOSK010000023.1:0-25183 GCA_964406585.1 uncultured Octadecabacter sp.
TGCGGCTTCCCATTGATCTTCATCAATGGTGCGCGGCAAGAACCGTTGGATGTTGGTGCCCATGGGCGTCACGCCACCACCGATCATCTCAGCAATCGACCCGGTCACAACGACCGCAGGCAGCGCCGGATCAAGCGTACCCCATGCGCGTTTCATCGCGCCTTCCGTGCCGTCACGGCCAAGTTCTTCTTCGCCAAGCCCCGTCACCACAATCGGCAATTCGTGGGGCGGCAAAGCATCGGTGTAGTGCAGCACGGATGTCACCGGCAGGTTTTCACATCCAACTGGTCCGTCGATCACGCACTGCAAACCTTTGACGGCGCAGAACGCGTAAACCGCACCCCAGTATCCGCCCGCGCGGTCGTGATCTTGCACTAGCATGACGCACCCCCGTACTGGCGAAGTGTACATAGGGGTTGTGTACGCGCTGTGTACGTCAAGTGTACGGGATATGCTGGGGTCAAATACCGCACTAGATCATCTCAGCCGCTTTGGCAGCCTTCGCGGCGCGTTCCAGTTTTTTGGCGTTCAGCGCGCGGAAATCCTCGCGCACATTTGGCGCACCTTCCCAGACGCCAGCGGTGTCGCCGTTGCCCACGCCTTCAAAGAATTCGCGCATGCTGTCCATGCGACCTTTGTTGCCCATCGCCGCTGCCACGACTTCTTGCAAAGATCCGGCGCCTGCCGGACCCATCAAGGGGCGCGCGGAAATCAAGTTGGTGAAATACAGCGACGGAATGCCGAGCTCTTTACCCTTTTGAACAACGGGCGTTGTGCCGATCGCAAGGTCAGGCTTTACGCCCTCCATCGCGCTACAATCATCCTCAAGCGACGCGCGGAATTTGACAGTCGCGCCTTTCGCCTCAAGCCACGCAGCATCGGCTTCGTTCCACGGTGTTTTGGGACAAGCGGTACCGACGTAGGGGACAGTCGCGCCGCTTTCGATCAGCAGGCGCGCGACCAGCAATTCGGACCCCTCATAACCGGACACGTTAATCGTGCCGTTCACGCGGGATCCTTGCAGGGCAGCATCAATCGCGGGAAGGAACGCGTTTTGTGCCGCTGCAATCTTCGAAGGTTCAACATTGTAGGCATCGCCGATTCCGGCCAACCAGGTCATCGTTCCGTCACGACCCACAGGTGCAGAACCGACGATCTTACGACCAGCCGCTTCAAATTCGCGAACAGCGGCGGTGTAGAACGGGTGAATGGCCGCGACCACACCACAATCAAGCGCTGCATAAAGTTCGCGCCATTCCCGGCAGGGTACAGTTGGACCCGCAGCCAAACCCATCGGGGCCAGCATCGCGCCAATCATCATCGGATCAGCAGGGAACATTTCACCAAGTAGGGCGACCTGCGGCCGATCATCCTTGGCTGTGGCAGGGGCCTGAACGGGGCCAGCCTCAACCTCTTGGCGGGCATAGTTCAGCATTGCACCAGCGAGAACATCTTTGGCTTCAGCATGGGTCGGGATACCGAAACCTGGAACATCAATACCGACAATACGCACACCGTTAATTTCAGACGGGAGCAAACGCAGCGGAACGCCGGATGCGCTGGGCACACATAGGTTCGTGACGACAATCGCATCATAGCGATCAGGATCAGCAAGATCATGAACACTTTCGCGAATATCTTCGAACAACTTACCCGTAACCAGCGTTTCGGAATTGAACGGCACATAGCCAACTGACCGACGCGCACCATAAAAGTGAGACACGAACGTGAGCCCATAGACACAACATGCGGACCCGGACAGAACCGTCGCGGTTCGACGCATCCGTAAACCCACACGCAATGATCCGAACGCCGGACACATGGATTGGGGTTTGTCATGGGGGCCGACTGGGTAATCTTTGGCGAATTGATCCATGATTTCGGATTGGCCCGCTGCGCGTGCCGCATCAGCCATTTCAGTTCCCGAATGACACCCAAGCTTTTCAGTGGCCGCATCCTGTGCAGGCACGATCACACTGTCATTGCCACTTGTAACTTGGACAGTACCATCATCGGAATAACCGACTTCATATGTCTCAAGATCAGACATCGTCGTAGACAACCTCTAGCGATGCTTTGGGCTGCGCGTTTGCGCCGCGCATGTCTTCGTCGGTCGCGGGCACCAGTTCGTATCCCGCGCCGGTTTCCGATCCATCAAACAGTTCAAGCAATTCGTCTTGGTTCAATGCCGTTGGTCGCTGCGGCGGTGCCGTGGCAACGTTGTCTCCCAGCGCGGCAAACATATCACCCCACTCGCTCTCGCCAGTGCCAACAATTTGGTAATTTGCAGATTTTTTGCGAAGGTCATCGTTTTGCGGAATTGACGCTAGGATCGGAATGTCGACAGCCTTGGCAAAGGCCTGCGCCTCACCCGATCCGTCGTCTTTGTTGATGACAAGACCGGCCACACCAACATTACCGCCCAGTTTTCGGAAATATTCCACGGCGGAACATACGTTGTTGGCAACATACAAGGATTGCAGATCATTGGACGCGACAAGAATGACCTTTTGCGCCATGTCCCGCGCAATCGGAAGGCCAAAGCCACCACAAACAACATCACCCAAGAAATCCAAAAGCACGTAGTCGAAATCCCAATCGTGGAACCCCAGTTTTTCAAGCAGTTCAAACCCGTGGATGATTCCGCGACCGCCGCAGCCACGACCAACCTCTGGCCCGCCAAGCTCCATCGCGTAGACACCACCGCGTTTAAAACACACGTCTCCGATTTTGACCTCTTCACCAGCGAGCTTTTTCTTCGATGATGTTTCAATGATTGTCGGGCAGGCCTTGCCGCCAAACAGCAATGACGTGGTGTCTGATTTCGGGTCACACCCAATCAACAAAACGCGTTTGCCTTGTTCCGCCATCATGTGGCTCAGATTGGCGAGTGTGAAGGATTTACCGATGCCGCCCTTCCCGTAAATCGCAATGATCTGGGTCTTAGACGTTGGTTCGCCTTGCGGCACCTCTAGCGTCGCATCCTCGTTTGCTTCATCGCGAAGGCGCTGGTCGAAGTCCTTGAGGTTTGGGATTTCATCTTTCATGCGACAGCACTCCAATCGAGGATCATTTTAAGGCACGCGGAATCGGTAAATGCCTGTTCGTAAGCATCGGCAGCATGGCTGGCTGTCCGTCTGTGTGTAATAAGTCCGTCTAACGACAACGCGCCGCTTTCCACCAAAGCGCGCGTCGCGATCAAATCGTCCGCGTTCCATTCTGCAGCGATGCGGAAACGGGCCTCTTTCATGAAGGCAGGCGGGAAGGCGAAATTCAAAGGTTGGGTGTAGAAACCAGCAAGAACGATTTCACCACCTTTGGCGATACGGCCCACCAGATCATTAAGCAAACCACCGTTGCCTGACGCATCATAGATACATTGATAGTCGCGGCGCGGGTCGTCATCAGGTGCGACCACTTGATATCCAACAGCGCCAGATCGGCGAGTTTCGTCAATTTCCCAAACAGTCGGAGCAGGGGCGCCGGCAGCAACTGTCAATCGCGCCAAGAGCCGACCCAAAACACCATGGCCAACAATCAGATCAGGAACCGATTTGCCTTGTCCGGCCATCGCATGACGTGCCGTTGCGGCAAGGGCCAGCAATGCGCCTTGAGCGCCAAGCCCCGCATCAATCCGCGAAACGCGCTCAGGCGCTGTGATCAATCGTGACGCTGATCCGCCAAACAGCCCAAATGCGCCATCATAGCAATTTGCACCCGGCACAAAGACATGTTCACCGACCTTGAAACCGGATGCCGCAGGAGCCTCAACGATTTCACCGGCGGCTTCGTAGCCCGGAACCAAAGGATAGCCCATGCCCGGAAATGGCGGCATGTCACCTGACCAGAACAGTTTTTCCGTCCCCGTCGAGATGCCGGAATATTTTATGTCGACAACCAAATCATCCTTGCCCGGATCAACAAGCGGGACATCAACAAGCGCTAGCTTGCGTGGTCCTTCAAGTATGACGGCGTTGGACTTCATTGCAGTTCCCTATTTATCGCGCCGCTAGAATCACCCAGCATTGCGACATTTTGTCATGTGTAAGTTTAACCTGACACTTCTTGGTGTCAATATTTTTAGACAATTGAATGTCAGGCAGGTTTTACAGCGGTCACAACTGACGTGACATAAGCTCGTAAAGGTTTGCGTGTTTTGATGTCGCCAAAGCCTGCGTGTGCCAAAAACATTGAGATTTCAGCGGCGGAACGTGTTCGGCCAGTGCGCATCGCCATCGTGTACAAAGCAAAATAAGCGTCTGTGGCCCGATTGGGGGTTTGGCCGCCACTCATGGGTTCTGAAATTATGATGCGCCCACCGGGTGGCAGCGTATCAAAGACAGAGGCTAGAAGGGCGCGGATCGTATCATCGGAATGATCATAAAGAACCCGGACCAAGCTGATTGCATCTGGGCCCTTAGGCAAAGCATCTTCGCGAAACGACCCGGTTGTTATGTCAGACCGCGCTGACAGCTTTGCCGTTTCGAATCTTTCCTTAGCGGCTGGCGCGACGGGTGGCAGATCAAATAGGTGCAGCTTTATAGACGGATGGGCCTGCCCCACCGCAGTCAAAAATGCGCCTGTCCCACCACCAACATCCATCAGCTCGGTGATGCCGCCAAAATCCACCATTTGAAGGGTATCATCGGCCACGAGTGCCTGACTCTGCGCCATCAGTTCAGAATAGGCGCTGGCCGTCACGGGATCGATCGCGGAAGCCTTACCAAACACATAGGGCCACACGTCTGCCAATTCGGTGGTTGTTTCACCACGAAAGAACGCAACAGGATCTTCCAGGTCACGATAAAACGCACGATGGTGGCGAACCATCGCAGACAGACCCGGTACTGTCGCAAACGCGGCCCCCCGCTGCGATAGCGCAACCTGTCCTTTGCGAAGTTTCAACATCCCAATCGCGGCACCGCCCTGGATCAGGATTTGAAAACGTTCGGGTGGGACTCCGCAATTTGTGGCCAGCTCGTCAACTTGCACTGGCCCGCCCAAAAGAGCCTCTGGAATCTGTAGCTCAGCGAGCGCCATGAGAATTTGGCTGTGGCAAAACCCTGCCATCATATCAAACAATGCATCCCCTTCGCGGCGCACAAAACGACGCGTCAGTGGAAAGCGGGCCGCCCAAGCCTGAAATTTGCGGGACGCCATAATTCTATTTCGGAATCCGCGTGGGGCGGTTGAAACAAGTCTGGGCTCGAAACCTGCACCATCAGGCATATTATTCACCCGGAACGCGGGTGATCTGACTGGATGGGATCAACTTTTTCGCAGTGGCTTGCACCATTTTGGCAAGAGCAGCTTCGCCGGGGCAGGATGGTATAGACGAAATAGCACCGCCCAAAATATCCTTGAGCCGTGCGACTGCACCATCGACCCCAAGTTCGGTGACAGCATTGGGACGATCGTGGGTTTCATCCTGTCCAACAGGTTTCCCAAGTTCCGCTTCACTATACAGGGCATCGCGCAGATCGTCGGCAACCTGAAATGCCTCGCCGATGCGCGCGCCAAGTTCTTCCCATGGCTCGGGGTCTTGGCCAGCCGAAATTGCGCCCATTTGGGTCGCCGCAATAAACAACGCGCCGGTCTTGGCCCGATGGTAAGCTGATAGGTTGATTTCGCTTTCGCTCTCCCAGCCTTGGCCAGCACATATTCCAAATGGCGTGCCGGTCTGTGTCGCGAGATGGCGGATCAACGGCATTGCGCGATCTGGGGCCTGTCGCGACAACAAATCGAACGCCAACACGATCAAACTATCCCCGGTCAGCAACGCAAGGGGTTCTGAATAGGCCAAATGAACAGTTGGTTTGCCGCGCCGCAAATCCGCGTCGTCAAAACAGGGCATGTCGTCATGGACAAGACTGGCGCAATGGATCAGTTCCAATGCCGCGGCAGCTGCATCTGTGACGTCGGGCTGATCATCTCCGCATGCCATTGCGACGCTCATCAAAATTGTCGGGCGAATTCGGGCGCCACCGGGCGCGGCGGCATATTGTACGGCGCTGGTGAGTTGCGCGGGGGGATGGCCGTTTTGGGTCAACCCCACAGCTGCCGACATCGCGGCTTCAATGCGGGTACTGAAAAAACTAAGTGGCATGGAACCTCCGCGCTACTGTCATCATTGTCAGACAGGTTATGTGTCAACTATAGTGTACACATTGATAAGACGAGTCAACGGTGACGGCTTGCGCGGGGAATGGGATGGAGCACACCAAACATGTAATCGTGATCGGCGCAGGCGTGGGCGGGTTGGCCAGCGCGTTACGCTTGCTTGCGATGGGTCTGCGCGTGACCGTTCTTGAGGCGGCGCGCACGCCGGGCGGCAAAATGCGCACGGTTCCGTCTATCGCTGGTCCGGTTGATGCAGGACCGACCGTCTTAACGATGCGCTGGGTGTTTGACGATCTATTTGCAACACTGGGCGAACGGTTGGATGATCATGTCACTCTGACCCAAGCGGACATTCTTGCACGGCACTTCTGGTCGGACGGAACAACTCTCGACCTTTGTGCCGATCCAACGCAAAGCCGCGCGAATGTTACAGCAGCCTTCGGCACAGTGGCGGCAACCCAATTCAACACGTTTTCCAACCGCGCAGCTCGGCTGTTCAATGCCTTTGATGCCCCGATGATGCGCGCCGCGGTCCCGTCATCGGTGGCGCTGACCAAAACTGTCATGGGCGACCCATCCTTGCTCGCGGCCATGGCACCGCACAAAACGCTGGCTGGGCTTTTGTCATCCTCATTCTCGGAACCCAAATTGCGGCAGCTGTTCGGGCGCTATGCAACCTATGTGGGCGGATCACCATACCTTTCGCCAGCTCTTTTGTCGCTGATCTGGCATGCTGAAGGAACGGGCGTTTGGGCCGTCAAAGGCGGTATGCACGCCCTTGCGCAAGCAATGGCATCTTTGATCAAGGCGAAGGGCGGAACGATAGAATTCAACTCGCCTGTCACCGCGGTATCCAAAACAACGGACGGAGTGATCTATACGACGAATGGCACAACAAGGATCGCGGATGCTGCTGTCTTCAACGGCGACCCGCGCGCCCTGACGCAAATCTTGTTGGGCACCGATTGCAGCGACGCTGTGCCAAGATCGGCTGTCGAACCCCGCAGCTTGTCTGCCAATGTCATGGCGTTCGCAGCGATCCCGAGCGGCGTCATGTTGTCCCATCACAATGTATTTTTTGGCGATGATCCAAAGCGTGAATTTGGCCCCCTCGCCCAAGGGCGCGACCCCAAAGACCCAACGCTTTATGTCTGCGCCCAAGATCGCGGCGGCGGGCGGGTTCCGAGCGGACCAGAACGGTTTGAAATCATCATGAACGCCCCGCCTTGCGCCGACAATTCCACACGAAATGAAGAGAAAGCAGAAACATGTCAGACACAGATTACCGCCCGATTGGCCCGAATGGGTCTGACGTTTTCACCAACGCCCGACGCGACATCGCTGACGACCCCGGCGGATTTTCACCAACTGTTTCCAGCAAGCCTCGGATCCCTCTACGGGCGATCCCCGCATGGGATGACAGCGGGGCTGAAACGCCCGACGGCACGCACAGCGATAAAGGGACTTTATCTGGCCGGGGGCGGGGCACATCCGGGGGCGGGGGTGCCAATGGCGACCCTCTCAGGGAAGCACGTGGCAGAGGCGATCAGGCAGGACCTAGGTTTGACCTAGACGTACCCCCAAACGGCTATGCATGGTGGTACATCGATGGGATCAGCGCCGATGGCAAACGGGCCATATCCATTATCGCCTTTATTGGTTCGGTGTTTTCCCCTTGGTACAAATGGTCAGGTCGCAAAGACCCCGACAACCACGTCTGTATCAATGTCGCAACCTACGGGCCGGGCGGACGGTTTACCATGACAGATCGAGGACGATCCGCGCTGCGGCAAACCGAAGACACGTTCACCGTTGGCCCATCGTCACTACATTGGGACGGTACCGATCTGATCATCGACATCGATGAAATTTCAGCACCACCCATCATTAGCCGAGTGCGGGGGCAAATCCGTGTGACACCCAAAGCAATCACCTCCAAAGAACTTTTGCTCACCGATGATGGCGCCCATGTTTGGCGGCCCTTTGCCCCGATCAGCGACATTTCGGTCGATCTGGATGCGTCCGGTTGGCAATGGTCAGGGCATGGATATTTCGATTCCAATTTTGGAACCCGAGCGCTTGAACAAGATTTCAGTTTCTGGACATGGGGGCGGTTTCCGACATCCGATGGGGCTATTTGTATCTATGACGCAGAGCGCCGCGATGGCACGACGTTGGACAGCGCGATTGAATTTACTCCGGACGGGGGCGTCGGGTATTGTGACGCGCCGCCGCGCACATCTTTCAAACGATCCTTATGGCAGGTTCGGCGCGAAACACGTGCGGATGTGGGCACGACTCCACGTCAGGTCCTGCCGATGCTCGATGCACCGTTCTATTCGCGGTCGGCGGTAGAGACCACATTGAATGGCGAGCGCGTGACGGGTGTCCACGAAGCCTTGGATTTGGACCGTTTTGCATCGCCATTTCTAAAACCAATGCTGGCTGTGCGCGTGCCACGCAGGCCAAAATGGCAGTTCTAAATCTTTGACGTGTCCAGCGGCAAAACATCGGGATTCATTCGCGCAACACTGATGTTCAGTGCGCCGGCGACGGTGACCCACGCAAGGTAGGGTAAAAATGCGAGCCCGGCCCACATATCAATCGCCCAGTGTGTCAGCAAACACCCCGCAACTGCGATCCACAAAAGTGCCATGATCGGAATTGCCTGTTTCAACCGACGCAGGCCGAAAAAGACCGGCGTCCACAACGCGTTCAACGCGATTTGCCATGCCCAGAATGCCATCGCGTAGCCGCTGCCCGATTCACCAGCGACGCGCGAACCTGCAAAGGACATCAAGACATACAGCGTTGTCCAAACGACGGGAAACATCCAATTTGGTGGGGTCCAGCTTGGTTTTTCCAAGGATTTGTACCAATCGCCTGGCGGAAAAATCGCGCCTGTGGTCCCGGCCGAAAAACAGGCCGCTAGGAAAATCAGAAACAGGAAAAGATCCATTGTGTGGGCTCCAACTGGGTACCCACTCTCTTAGGCACGCGTTACGGGTCGTCCTACGTCGCCTTCGCGATGCTGTAAATCGGCTAATACATCAAGCAAAGCAGCAGTCCGACCCAGAGGACGGGATTGACGGGATGCAGCATCCACCAAGAACGCCACTTCGGGCAATGGGCGGGCGTGCAAGACGGGCGAAGCGGGGGTGACCATACTAAGGCCGGCCCGGATCATGGCCTGCCCAACCCAACCCAGTTTTTGCGCCTTCGTTGTATGCGCCCGACGCGTGATGCTATCCAATCCGGCGCGGCGGATGTCTTTGCCGATGCCGTCATAAATGAATCGCGCGGCATAAATGCCGACACGGGATTGGCGCGGCAAAGCGGGAACACCAGCTTCGGATCGCAAATACAATCGGTGTGCTTCCGCGAGCAATCGGGATGTCATTCGGCGAATTTCTGGCGACGTCATCGGTGCGTTCAGAAAGGTGTTCACATCCAAATCCGCATCTTCGAACCATTCCAGCGGCAGATAGATCCGCCCAGCGCGGGCGTCTTCGCCAACATCGCGGGCGATATTGGTCAACTGCATTGCCACGCCCAAATCGCACGCACGCGCAAGCGCATCTGCATCACGCACCCGCATCAAGACACACATCATGACACCCACCGCAGACGCGACGCGGGCAGAATACCCGCGCACACCGGATAGATCAGTATAGCGGCGTTCCTGTGCGTCCCAAGCCAACCCTTCTAGCAATGCGTCTGGCAAAGCCTTTGGCATTTCAAATTCGTCGACAATGGCGGCAAAGGCGCGATCTTCGGGTGCATCTTTGGGCATCCCAGCATAGATCAGATCCAATCGCGATTGCAGATCCAGAACGGCCCGGCGTTTGTTGTCACCTTCATCAACTTCATCGTCAGCAAGACGGCAAAACGCATAAAGTGCCAATGCAGGATCGCGGACATTGGCGGGCAAAAGTTTGGACGCTGCATGGAACGAGTAAGACCCCGTTCGGATTACCTGTCGGCAATGTTCAAGATCTGCGGGGCGGATCATTCGGCGGCCATTGGTAATGTTGGGGCCGATTGCACCGGCGCATCAGGAACCAACTGGGACACAACATCCGCGCTGCCCACGACACCGGGAACCCCAGCCCCCGGATGCGTTCCGGCCCCGACAAGAAACAGCCCCTTGGCTTCTTCGGAAATATTGTGCGGGCGAAAATACGCACTTTGTAAAATACGGGGTTCAACCGAAAAACCAGCGCCATGGGGCGACAAATATCGATCACGGAAGGTTTCGGGTGTGAACACTTGCTGTGTCACGATGTGATCGCGGAATCCCGGCATAATCCGTTCCAGATTTTGGGCCACCTTTTCGCGGTATTTGGGTTCCTCCGCCTCCCAATCCACGGCATCATCCCAACCCAAATGCGGAACGGGGGATAAAACGTAAAATGTATCATCCCCGTCTGGCGCAACACTTGGGTCTGTCAATGAAGGACGGTGGATATACAGGCTCATGTCATCGGCCAACTTACCCTTCATAAAGATATCGTTCAAAAGCCCGTTGTACCGAGGCCCAGCCGCAATCGTATGATGGCCCAAATCAGGCCATTTGCCTTTGGTACCTTTGGTCCCAAAGTACCAGACATAAAGCCCCATGGACCAACGTGATTTCTTGAGCTTGCGATCCGTCCAACGCCGCTTGGCGTGATTTCGTAACAAATGCGTATAGGTGTGACCCGCATCTGCGTTGCTAACGATTAAAGGAGAATGGACAGCATTGCCGTTTGTGAGACGCACACCTTCGGCTGCACCGTCTTTTACCAATATCTCGTCTACCTCGGCGTCATGATAGATCACGCCGCCTTGTTCGCGCACCACATTGGCCATCGCATCCGCAATCGCCTGCACGCCGCCCATTGCATAGTGGACGCCATATTGTTTTTCGAGATAGCCAACCAAGGCATACATCGAAGTCACATGCATCGGATCACCACCGATAAACAATGGATGGAAAGACAAGGCCATTCGCAGTTTTTCGTCTTTCACACAGGTCTTGGCATACCCGTAGATCGACTTGTCCGCCCGCAACCACGCGAACTGTGGAATGACCTTTATCGTCTCCCATATCTTGTGCATCGGCAGGGTCATCAATCCTTCGAACCCAACCTTGTAGCGCGCCTTGCTGCCGCGTAGAAATTTTTCATACCCCTTAACGTCGCGTGGCGAGATTTTGGCGACTTCGCGCTTCATGTCTTGGGTATTTGAAGAAGCCTTGAACGATGTGCCGTCCGGCCAACGAATTTCGTAAAACGGCAAAACAGGACGTAGATCGACGTCCTTGTGAAAATCACGTCCGCAAGCCGCCCAAAGTTCTTCGTATAAATGCGGTACAGTGACGATCGTTGGGCCAAGATCGAACCTGTGCCCATCTTGAGAAATAGAAGACCCTCGGCCCCCGACACGATCCAGCCGATCAAAGACCTTAACGCGATATCCCTTCGCGCCAAGCCGCATAGCCGCAGCCAAACCACCAAGGCCCGCACCAATCACAATGGCTGTATTGTCCGATTCGATTGCGTCTGTATCTGTAAACATAGGCTTACACTAGACTGCATCGTGTTACCGTATCAATGGTGAGTTTTTATAACGTATGTTGGTAATTTCGAATGCTCTTCCCAAAATGCATCAATTGTGTCAGTCTAAGTTGACACTGCTTAGGGAACAGTTCGGTGAGCCAGATCGTAAGCCTCAGCCTATTTCGGTTCGATAGAACCCGCGACCGTCTTTGGGCGTTTGCGATGATGGGCATTGCGCGGTTATCTTTGCCGCGGACGCCTGATATCGGGTTTTGGAAACTCTGTGGTTCGGGCACCGGCGAAGGATTTACGCCCATACCGAACTTTGGCGTCTACGCCATTTTAGCGACATGGCCCGATCACGATACAGCCCGCGAACGCGTCGTATCCGCCCCGATCTTTCAACGTTACCGTTCCCGATCAGCAGAAGACTGGACCGTGTTCCTATCCCCCACTTCAACAAAAGGGGAATGGTCTGGCGTGGCCCCATTTATGATCGGCGAAGAACAGGACGGACCACTTGCTGCCTTAACACGCGCGACTGTAAAACCATCTATTGCGGCCCAATTCTGGAAACGGGTTCCTGATATTTCCTCCGTTATCGGGAACGACGAAAACGTCGCCTTCAAAATCGGCATCGGAGAGGTACCCTTGCTGCACCAAGTCACGTTTTCCATCTGGCCTGATGCCCAGCGCATGGCCAATTTCGCGCGCACGGGCCATCACGCGGAAGCGATCCGCGCGGTGCGTGAAAACAACTGGTTCCGCGAAGAGCTTTATGCGCGCTTCTCTGTTAAATCCGACTACGGCACCTGGAACGGCGCCTCACCCCTCGCTGCACTGGATATGTCATGAAACAGCCCTTTCCATTCTCCGCAATTGTTGGCCAAGACGACATGAAGACATCGATGATCCTAACGGCAATCGACCCGTCGATTGGCGGAGTCTTGGTGTTTGGTGATCGCGGTACCGGAAAATCAACTGCCGTGCGCGCGCTCGCCGCGTTGCTTCCTGAAATCAACTGTGTTGACGGGTGTCCGGTGAATTCCGAACGAGTTGAACATGTTCCAGTTTGGGCCGAACTCGGGGTCAAAACACTTGCCAAACGCCCCACGCCAGTTGTCGATCTTCCGCTTGGTGTGACCGAGGACCGTGTGACGGGGGCGTTAGACATAGAAAAGGCGCTATCCCAAGGCGAAAAGGCGTTTCAGCCGGGCCTATTGGCACGCGCCAATCGGGGATATCTTTACATCGACGAAGTGAACCTTCTCGAAGATCACATTGTTGATCTGCTCTTGGATGTTGCCCAATCTGGCGAAAACGTGGTCGAACGTGAAGGTCTGTCTATCCGCCACGCTGCAAGGTTCGTTCTTGTTGGATCCGGCAACCCCGAAGAAGGTGAATTACGCCCACAGCTGCTGGATCGGTTCGGCCTAAGTGTTGAAGTTGCATCGCCCAAAACTGTCACTGAACGGGTCGAGGTCATTAAGCGGCGCGATTCGTATGAAACAGACCACGAGGCGTTCATGGTGCGCTGGAAGGCGGAGGACGCGCTGGTGCGTGGCCAGATTGAAACGGCACGAGCGGGGATCAAAGCGCTCAAGACGACTGACGCTGCCCTAACGGACATTGCCGAGCTTTGCCTGAAATTGGGTGCGGATGGACTGCGTGGGGAATTAACACTGCTAAAGGCGGCACGCGCCTTTGCCGCCTACCGCGAAGACACAGCGATTGGCCGCGATCATATTCGCGCTGTGGCGCCAATGGCCCTACGTCATCGCCTGCGACGGGATCCGTTGGACGACGCCGGCAGTGGTGCGCGCGTGGCCCGCGTCGTAGACGAAGTCCTTACCTAATGCAGATTGCGGACCCTTGGGACCGCGCAATCCATGCGCTGACTTTGCTGGCCATTGATCCAGCGGGCCTAGGTGGCATTATCGTTCGCGCCCGTTTTGGCCCAGTACGTGATATATTTTCAGAAGCCCTCACCGTACTTCCTCAACCTGTCACTAAACTTCACCCTACGATGGACGATGATGTTCTATTCGATGGAATCGATCTGACCGAAACCTTGGTACACGGCACAATCAAAACTCGTAAGGGGCTTTTGGGTCGGGACGGAACCTCTGTTCTCGCGATGGCGGAACGTTCGGACGCTACGTTTGCAGCGCGTTTGGCAATTTCGTTAGACCAAGGGGCGCTCGCGCCGCTTATTGCGTTTGATGAAGGCGCAGAACCGGATGAGGCGGCACCTGTTTCAGTGCGAGAACGGCTGGCATTTGCCGTCGATCTTGAAATGACCACGCGCGACATTGGGCTGCTCCCCGATCCGATGGACATAAAGGCGGCGCAGACACAATTGCCAAATATCGACCTGTCAGAAGAAGCCGCGGCAACGATCGCGCGCCTTAGCTTACAGCTCGGAATTGACAGTGGTCGTGCCGGTCTTTTTGCGTTGCGTGCAGCACGCGCAAACGCGGCTCTTTGGGGTCGTGATCAGATCATGAACGAAGATATCGAAATTGCAGCGTCCTTGTGCTTGGCACATAAGGCGACGACCTTGCCGTCTCCCCCACAAGAAGACGACACCAAGACACAACCACGCGATCAAAGTGGCCAGACTGATGCAAACGAAGACATGAACATGGGCGCTTTGGATGATCGTGTTCTTGACGCTGTTCTTGCGGCCCTACCCGATGGATTATTGGATCAATTCAGGCCAAAGGGAACAAATGGACGGGGAACCGGTGCCGGTACAAAGCACCGTGGAAATCGGCGCGGACGTCCGAAACCGTCCCGCGCGGGTCGGATTTCAGGGCGTAATAGACTCGATCTTTTCGCTACATTACGAAGTGCAGCCCCATGGCAAAAATTGCGGGGTGGCGGGAAAAATCATGTTAAAGTCGCGCCTTCGGATTTTCGAATTAAACAATACGATCAGAAATCAGATCGTTTGTTGATCTTCGCTGTTGATGCATCAGGAAGCGCTGCAATTGCGCGGTTGGCAGAAGCCAAAGGCGCAGTAGAAATATTGCTTTCGGATGCGTATTCGCGGCGCGACCATGTGTGCCTTGTGTCCTTTCGCGGTGACAGTGCTGAAACCCTCCTTCCGCCGACACGTTCATTGGTTCAAACCAAAAAACGATTGGCTGCCCTTCCCGGCGGCGGCGGTACGCCGTTGGCGGCTGGTCTGATAGAGGCGTTAACCCTTGCGCATCAGGGCAGAAATCATGGCATGACCCCTTGCATCGTATTGCTGACGGATGGGCGCGCCAATGTCGCTTTGGACGGTACGGCGGATCGCGCTGCTGCTGCCGTTGATGCCACAGCCGTCGCGCGACAGATTCAGGCGGACGGGACCGATACGATCACCCTTGATCTGGGCAATCGACCTTCAAACACCCTTGCTGAATTGGCAACCACACTTGGTGGGCTCTATGTTCCGCTGCCCCGCGCGGATTCTGCAAGAATGTCGAACGCCGTGGCGTCTGCATTGGCGACCTAGCCCTTGGATTGGGACGTTGATCTGACGGGTTGGCCGATGTCGGATGTGTCCCGCAAGGTTTTGTGCCGCCCCCATCGATGGCATGTTCAAGAGGCCGGAGAGGGTAATACCATCTTGCTGCTTCACGGCGCAGGCGGCGCGACCCAAAGCTGGCGGGGCATTTTTCCAAATCTTGCTACGACCAATCATGTGATCGCCATTGATCTACCCGGACAAGGATTCACTGAAATGGGCGCGCGAGGGCGGTGCGGTCTAACGTACATGGCCGAAGATGTGGCCGCGCTGCTCATTCAAGAAAATTGGGCTCCGGCATGTATTGTCGGTCATTCGGCGGGGGCTGCGATTGCACTTCAACTCGCGCTTCGGGGGCACACACGACATGTCATCGGGATCAATGCCGCGCTTTCGAATTTTCGGGGAGTTGCTGGGTGGTTGTTTCCCATGATGGCAAAAGCATTGGCGATAAATCCGTTGTCCGCCAAACTGTTCAGCACGGCGGCGACGCGTAAATCAGTGCGCAGTCTCATTCGTGGGACGGGATCGACATTGGATGAGATTGGCGAAAGTCACTATTTCAGCTTGGTTCGTGACGTTAACCATGTAGATGCGACGCTGGCGATGATGGCGCAATGGTCGCTGGACGGGCTTGTGGCGCAGTTTCCCAAGATAGACGCTAAGGTTGATCTGATTGTTGCCGACGGTGACAAAGCCGTTCCGACGTCATCATCGATTGATGCAGCGCGCCAAATCAAAAACGCGAACGTCCATCGAGTTGGACACCTAGGTCATTTGGCCCACG
The DNA here is from genome assembly GCA_964406585.1 of uncultured Octadecabacter sp. Taxonomy (GTDB): domain Bacteria; phylum Pseudomonadota; class Alphaproteobacteria; order Rhodobacterales; family Rhodobacteraceae; genus Octadecabacter. Next base: position 15,965 of record CAYOSK010000023.1, read on the forward strand.
AAGAAGACCCGGACCAGATCGCTGATTTGATCCGATTGTGTCTTCAGGCCGCCTGACGCCGCGCGGCCATCCACGCATCTAACATGGCAATTTGCTGGTCATTCATCCGCAAGCCAAGCTTATTGCGACGCCAAACAATGTCGTCCGCCGCGCGGGCATATTCGTTGTCCATCAGCCAGATGACTTCGGCTTCTGTTAACGTTGCGCCAAAGTCTGATCCCAAATCATCAACCGTCTTCGCATCGGCCAAAATATGTTGCGCATCGGTGCCGTAGGCACGCACAAGGCGAAGGGCCCATTGCGGTGTTAGGAAATCAAAATCTGTCTCTAGTCGGGCCACCAAATCACCAACACCATCAACCGGAAAATCACCGCCTGGCAATGGAACGCCGGCAGTCCAATCGTCCGGCACATCTTCAAAATAGTCACTAATCTTGCCTAAAGCGCTTTGTGCTAATCGCCGATATGTCGTGATCTTACCGCCAAATATATTCAACATCGGCGCGCCGCCATTGGTGTCTACCTTTAGGGTGTAATCACGTGTCGCCGCCGTCGCACTGCTGGCGCCATCATCATAAAGAGGCCGGACACCTGAATACCGCCACACAACATCATCCGCGGTGATATCGCGTTTGAAGTATTCGTTTGCAAACGCCACAAGGTAGTCGCGTTCTTCATCGGTACAGACGGGTTTATCGTTTGGATCATCTTGTTCCGCATCCGTTGTGCCGATTAACGTAAAATCAGTTTCGTAGGGAATGGCAAAAATAATTCGCCCATCGGTCCCTTGGAAGAAATAGCATTTATCGTGATCAAACAGACGCTTTGTGACGATGTGTGAACCTCGTACCAACCGAACGCCTTCTTGTGTGTTCAAACGGACCTTTTGCTGAATCACATCCCCAACCCAGGGTCCAGCCGCATTCACGAGCATCTTTGCCCGTACAGTATGCTGTTTCTCTGTTTCCGTATCTTCGAGTTGCACGACCCAATGGTCATCATGGCGAATCGTAGACGTAACTTTGGTGCGTACCATGATGTCCGCGCCGCGTTGTTCAGCATCGCGCGCGTTCAACACAACAAGACGGGAATCTTCGATCCAGCAATCAGAATATTCGTAGGCCTTTTCGAACCTGTCTTCGATGCCTTCGCCGACTGGATCGGTACGCAAGTCGATCGTTTTGGTGCCAGACAAAATTTCGCGCCCACCAAGGTTGTCATACATGAACAGCCCAAGCCGGATCAGCCAAGCAGGACGACGGCCTTTCATCCATGGCATGACAAAATTCAGAACCTTGGACGTCGGTGTTGATCCTTCGAACCGCATGTCCTTGTGATAGGGCAACACAAACCGCATTGGCCAACTGATATGCGGCATAGCGCGCAATAGCGTTTCGCGTTCAATCAAGGCTTCGCGCACAAGGCGGACTTCGAAATACTCCAGATAGCGAAGCCCACCGTGGAACAATTTTGTAGACGCCGAAGACGTCGCAGAGGCGAGGTCATTCATTTCAGCCAAGCCCACCTTTAGCCCACGACCTGATGCATCCCGCGCAATCCCACAGCCGTTAATTCCGCCGCCTATAATGAAGATATCGTAGTCTACATTCGCCATGTTGCTGACCTTCCCACAGTTGATTTGTGGCCTATCAGATGTTCCGTAAAAGAAAAAGAACGAATTTATTTTATGTTCGTTTCTGGTAAAAACGAACTTCTTGTCCTATGTAGCTTGTATGAATTACAGACATGCAGAAATCCTCGGTCGGGCACGACGAGACGGCAAGGTTACGGTCGAAGGGCTTGCGCAAACCTTTGACGTTACCCTTCAGACCATCCGGCGCGATCTATCGGAATTGGCGGATCAAGGGCGGCTTGAACGTGTTCACGGAGGTGCTGTTTTGCCGTCCGGTCTTAGTAACATCGGATACGAGGACCGGCGGCGCCTTAACAACGATGCGAAGACACGAATTGGCCAACTTTGCGCTGCTCGGATTCCAAACGATTCATCAGTGTTTCTTGGGATCGGAACGACATGCGAGGCTGTTGCGCGTGCCTTGGTTCATCATGAAGGCCTGTTTGTGATGACAAATAACCTCAACGCGGTGCCAATCCTTTCTGCCAACCCGAACTGCAAGGTAATGGTGACAGGCGGCACATTACGCGCAGCGGATGCCGGACTTATTGGTGCCCAAACCGCAGCAAGTGCACGATCATTCAAATTCGATCTTGCAGTTATTGGCTGTTCTGCACTGGACGCTGCGGGCGATATGTTTGATTACGACTTAGACGAAGTCATCGTCAGCCAAACAGTGATTGAACACAGCCATGCAACTGCACTTGTCGCGGACGCAACCAAATTCGAGCGGTCAGCGCCGGCCCATATAGCGTCCCTATCTGATGTGGCGATGTTCGTATCGGACACAGTGCCGCCAAATTTTCTGCAAAATACCGCAAACCTTTCGGTTCTGGTCGCCGCCGACACGTGACGACCCCTCGCAACCAAACTACATTCTGCGCAATTACCAACGTCCAACGAAAGGACCCGCCTCATGGCTTACTCTGTTCACGCCGCTGCCCTTGCTGTTTTCACTGCTTTTGGTGCGTCCTCCGTTGCTGCGCAGGACGTCACATTGAAGGTGCACCATTTTATGTCGGATCGCTCGGTGCTGCATACTGACGTATTGGTGCCATTCGAAACCGCGGTAGAAGCAGCAAGCGGTGGTCGGATTGACATCGAACTTTATGCGTCGATGTCGCTTGGTGGCGGCGCACCCGATCTTTATGATCAAGCCGCTGACGGTGCCGTTGATATCATCTTGACCTTGCCGGGCTATACAGCCGGTCGATTCAATCAATCCGAGGTATTCGAACTGCCGTTTTTAATGAACGACACCGTGGCGGGATCGAAAGCGTTTTATGACTATGTCGCATCTGACCTGCAAGATGCGGAGTTTGATGAAACTCACGTTTTGTCCGCGTGGGTCCATAGCCCCGGCCAATTGCACAGCGAAACTCCGATCAACACCCTAGAAGACCTTGCAGGATTGGAAATGCGCGGTCCGACACGGGTGGTTACGGATCTACTTGGCGAACTGGGCGCTATTCCTGTGGGTATGCCGTTGCCTTTGATCCCTGAAAATCTTTCGAAAGGTGTCATTTCGGGTGCAGCTTTACCTTGGGAAATCACGCCTGCTATTCGGCTGGCAGAACTTGTTGAAAACCATACACAGTTTCCAGATGATACAGTTCTGTATACCGCCACCTTCGTTCTTGCGATGAACCTTGATGTGTATGACGACCTGCCGGACGATCTTCGCGGCATTCTTGATGACGCCACCGGCAAAACGATGGCAGAACTTGCGGGAACAGTCATGGTTGGTGCGGATGAAGCAGGGCGAACAGTTGCGGCAGACAATGCGATCGTTACTCTTGATGCGGATGAAGTTGCGCGTTGGGCCGATGCGGCAAAACCTGTCTATGATCGGTGGATCGCACGCGCCGAAGAAGAAGGATTTGATGGCCAATCCGTAATTGATCAGGCGCGCGCCTTGATCGCTGACAATCAGTAAAACGGCACGAGGCGGAAGACATATGTTCAATCGCCTCGACCAGTTCGTGCGTCGGTTTTGTGTGATCGTCGCCACGATTGGTGGTCTTGGGCTGATTGCAGCAACGCTGATCACCTGCGTGTCGATCCTGCTCAAATTGGGTCGACGCGCGCTGGAGTTTTTCGACTGGACACCAATGGCTTTGGATTGGGTACGCCCAATTTTGGGCGAAGAAGAAATGGTTCAGTATGGTGTGGGTTTTGCACTCTTCGCAGCCTTGCCTTGGGTGATGTATTCCAAGGGTCACGTCACGGTCGATTTGTTTGCACCAATTTTTGGCACGCGATTGAACCGTTTCCTTGATTTGGTGGGCGATGCCGTACTGTGCGTCCTTGCGTACCTTCTGTTTACTCGCCAATGGACGCTCTTGTTCAGCCCTGCACGTCGCAATGATCGTCTTTGGTTCACAGAACTCTTGACGGGCAATTGGGCAGAAATAGCCGATCGATTGCGTGATCGTCCCGAAACACAAATCCTTGGCGTAAAGCTGTGGCCGACTTATTTGATGGCCGAAGTTCTCACAGCGATATTTTTCTTCGTGGCCTTGTTTTGCGTCGTTCGATCAACCAGAGCGGTGGTCCGAACATGACCGAATTTCAAATCGGATTGGCAAGCTTTCCTGTCTTGCTGACGCTGATCTTTGCACGCATTCCGATTGCAGCCTCGTTATTCATCGTAGGCTTGGCCGGCACATTTATCGTCGAAGGCAACATGCGGCTCATGGACAGTCAGCTGAAAACCTTCGCGTACGGTCAATTCACCAGCTATTCGTTTTCAATCATTCCACTGTTTCTGTTGATGTCCGAATTTGCGACGCGGGGGGGCATGTCTCGGGGATTGTTCGCAGCGGCAAACGCGTGGCTTGGCCACCGAAAGGGTGGTCTTGCGATGGCGGCCGTGGGGGCGTCAGCCGGGTTCGGTGCTGTGTGCGGTTCTTCTTTGGCCACAGCATCCTCAATGGGTAAAGTCGCCCTACCCGAACTGAAACGCGCGGGATATTCGGGGGCTTTGTCCACCGGTGCGCTAGCAGCGGGTGGAACGCTGGGCATTTTGATCCCACCATCTGTGGTGCTGGTCGTCTATTCAATCTTGGCGGAACAAAACATCGAGAAACTGTTCACAGCCGCCTTTGTCCCCGGTTTTATCGCGATGATTGGCTACATGATCACCATCGCAATTTATGCGCGGGTTGTTCCGAGTTCTGCTACACAGCAGCCCAGACTACCCTATCGCGTTCGCCTGCGTGCCCTTGTTTCTGTGTGGCCAGTCGTCTTGATTTTTACCGCTGTGATAGGCGGAATATACACGGGCGCTTTTTCCCCAACGGCCGCCGCGGCTGTGGGTGTTGCGGGTACGGCCCTTGTTGCGTTGTCGAACCGATCACTGACTTGGAACGCTTTGTTTGAAAGTTTACAGGCGACTGCCCGAACATCTGGCATGATCTTTTTCATCATCGTCGGCGCGGCGGTTTTCAATTCATTTCTATCATCCGCACAAGTGCCGCAGACACTGGCAGAGTTTTTCGGTAATTCGGCCCTCAATCCATGGATCATTTTGACCGGTATGTTGTTGCTGTATCTGATCCTAGGCACGGTGATGGATTCGCTTGCTATGATCTTTCTGACGGTGCCGATTTTTGTTCCGATCATCCAAGGGCTCGACTTTGGGCTTACGCCTGAAGAAGTCGGAATTTGGTTCGGTATTCTGATCCTAATGGCCGCCGAAGTTGGGTTAATCACTCCGCCTGTCGGTTTGAACCTGTTTGTGATCAACGCAATGTCAAAAGACGTTCCAATTGGACAAACCTATAAGGGAAGCCTCCCGTTTGTGGCCTCAGACATCATCAGGATTGCGGTGTTGGCGGCCTTTCCAGCCCTATCTCTTTGGCTGGTGCGTTTACTGGCATAATCACCAATCAAACGCGGGCGCGACAATGCGGCGACCAAGGGTCATTGCATCTGAAACATGCACCATCGGAGCCAGATCAATATCTGACGAACCGCTGCGCACAAGTTCTGCCATCCGTGCGTAAAGCGCAGGGTATTCTTCCAAATCAGACGGTGCCATGCCCACGTCATTTACAACACATTCGTTCCCGCCCTCCATCAGATAAACGAGATCACCATCTGTGGTTCTAAACGTCATTTCCCACATTTGGTGGCCTTCCTTTAGCCAATCAAACTCCGCATTGATGCCGCCGCTAAACGTCAAGTCAGCCTTTATCGGCGTTTGGCGGTTTTCTGGCGTATGGATGACTGCTTTGCGCAAAAATACTGGGTCCGGCAGGATGTCCGTAAGGATCGATAGTGCATTTACACCCGGATCAAACACACCCATGCCACCGGGTTCGAACACCCAGTCTTGCCCGGGATGCCACTGGCGCACGTTCTCTTTCCACATGATCTGACCGGATTCGACGGTTTTGCCCGCCAATGCTGTCTTCGCCGCCGCGACCCCTTTGGCCATACGGCTGTGCCACGTTGTAAAAAGTGTCCGTCCAACATCCTGTGCGAGCGCCTCGAGCGCGTAACATTCTGCCAAAGTTGCGCCGGGTGGTTTTTCTAGCATGACATGGCGGCCTGCTTTCAAGCAGGCTTGCGCATAATCGAACCGTGGCACGGGCGGCAAACATAGGCTGACGACATCGATATCAGGGTTCTCTGCCAACATAACATCGATGTCTGTATAGGATGGCACACCATCCACGGTTCCTGCGCGACTAACCGTCGCTGCGAGTTCCCAATCAGGCGACGTGGCAATCGACGGGACGTGTTGATCAACCGCAATCTTACCAATTCCAACAAGCGCAATTTTCATCAGTGTGACTCCCGTGCGACGTCATTTCCACGACGGCCAACAAGGAAATCGAAATCGGCCCCCTCGTCCGCGCGATTTACTTTATCATGATATAGTTGCGCATAGCCGCTACCTGGCCGGGGCACTGGGGCAACCCAGTCGGCCAGACGCGCAGCGAGATCTTCATCAGAAACATCAAGGTGAATACGCCGACCTTCAACATCCAGTTCAATCATATCGCCCGTACGCACAACTGCGAGCGGCCCACCCGCTGCTGCCTCGGGTGCGGTGTGCAAAACAACCGTTCCATAGGCGGTACCCGACATTCGCGCATCAGATATCCGGACCATATCGCGCACCCCTGCCTTTAGTAGTTTTGCAGGTAAGGCCATGTCGCCAACTTCAGCCATCCCGGGGTAACCCCTTGGGCCACAGTTTTTCAGGACCATCACACAGGTTTCATCAATATCCAAATCTTCGCGGTCAACGCGCGCTTTGTAATCATCTATGTCTTCGAACACGACCGCGCGACCGCGATGTTGCATTAATTCGGGCGATGCAGCGGATGGTTTCAGGATCGCCCCATTGGGTGCGAGGTTGCCGCGCAACACTGCGATTCCGCCCGATTTGCGAAGCGCATTTTCAGTTGGAACAATCACATCTTCGTTCCAATTTTGCACATCCTTGACCTCGTCCCAGATCGACCCGCCTGACACCGTCAGCGCATCTTTATGCAAGAGGCCCATTTCGCCTAGCCGTTTAATAACAACTGGCAGCCCACCCGCATAAAAGAACTCTTCCATCAGCCATTTCCCAGATGGCAAAAGGTTCACGATCGTCGGAACGTCCTTGCCACAGCGATCCCAATCTTCGAGCGACAACGGCACTTCGCAGCGGCCGGCCAAGGCCTGTAAATGTACAACCGCGTTTGTTGAACCACCGATTGCGCCATTTGTACGGATTGCATTTTCAAACGCTTGCTTCGTCATAATGTCTGATGGTTTCAGATCATCTTTCACCATTTGAACGATGCGGCGGCCTGTCAGTTGGCTCATCATGCGGCGTCGTGAATCAACGGCTGGAATGGCCGCGTTACCAGACAACGCCATGCCAAGGGCCTCGGCCATGCTTGCCATCGTACTGGCGGTTCCCATCGTGTTGCACCCCCCCGCGCTGCGGGACATAGATGCTTCGGCTTCGACAAACTCATCTGGCGTCATTTCACCAGCCTTCACAGCCTCATTGAAACGGCGGATATGCGTGCCCGACCCAACACGTTCACCGCGAAAATGCCCGTTCAGCATAGGGCCACCCGACACAACAATGGCTGGTAGATCAACGGAAGCGGCACCCATTAGAAGCGCAGGTGTTGTCTTGTCACATCCTGCCATCAGAACGACCCCATCGATGGGTTTTCCGCGCAGCGCTTCTTCGACGTCCATCGCACACAGGTTTCGAAACATCATCGCTGTCGGTCTAAGGGCTGATTCTGATGGGCTGAACACCGGAAATTCCACAGGAAAACCACCCGCTTCCCAAACGCCATTTTTCACCTTTTCAGCCAATTCGCGCAGATGGCCGTTACACGGTGTGAGATCTGACCATGTGTTGCAAATGCCAATCACAGGACGTCCATCAAACAAATCGTCAGGATAGCCTTGGTTTTTCATCCAACCACGGTGATAGATTGCATCTTTGCTGGTGCCTCCAAACCATTCTTGAGATCGCAATTTGCGAGGCCAGGGGGCTGGGGTAAACGTCATGATGAGGCTCCATGTTGATCACACAGGGTGTCGCGCGTGTCAGCAAGAAGTTCAAGGGTTGACGCGCCCTTTGGATGCTGGCCAGTCTACAGAGCACATGCTGGAGCCGATTGGATGAATTTGAATGCAAATTTCGACACGAGAGTTGTGGTTCATTCCAACGATATTCCTTGGGTAGCGTCCCCGATGGCTGGTGTAGATCGTCGAATGCTTGATCGCATTGGCGATGAAGTGGCGCGCGCCACGACCATCGTCCGCTATGCGCCGGGAAGCGCGTTTTCCGCACATACCCATACAGGTGGCGAAGAATTCATCGTCCTAAGCGGAACGTTTCAGGACGAACACGGCGATTATCCGGCCGGCACTTACGTGCGCAATCCACCGACAACGAGCCACACACCTAGTTCGCAAGACGGCTGTGTGATTTTCGTAAAGCTTTGGCAGTTCGACCAAAGCGACCGAACACAGTTCAGCAGGGATATGGCTGACGGCCTTTCGCCAACCACGCACGGTATTGCCTGCGCGGAATTACACCGTGATCCCAGAGAGATCGTAACCTATTTTGAGATCGATCCAAATACCCCCCTGAGCATTCCTGCACTGGGCGGGCTCGAAGCGCTCGTTCTTGAGGGTTCGATCTCTGATGCGAACGACACGCTTTCAAAAGGGTCTTGGTTGCGTCTGCCGGATGGGGCCGATCTGGCAGCACAAACTGGATCGCAAGGCGCAAAAATATGGGTCAAAACAGGTCATTTGCGGTTCGCCCAGGCACCATCGGTTTGATGCCGGGCGCGTTGGAGCCGCCGATAGGCACCGTTGACTTAAGGTAATATATTGTTTTAAATATTAAAAATCATGTTATTCTGATTTTTATCCCCCTTATTGACGTTGCTGCCAAACAAGTTGCGAGATTTAGAACGTGAAACCGAATTGGGCACTTTGTGGCGCAATAGGCCACTAATACTCCAAAATTCGTTTCAAAGGCAGCGAATGTCAGCTTCGTGCTCAAATTGGCAGATGCTGCATTTCGCACAGGTGGCTACTTCGGGCGG
>CAYOSK010000024.1:0-24993 GCA_964406585.1 uncultured Octadecabacter sp.
TCAGCGTTATGCACGAAGGCAATATCGTTCAGGCTGCGTCCCCGATCGACGTTTATCGCGATCCCGCGGCGAAATTTGTCGCCAGCTTTATCGGCAACCCGCCGATGAACTTTCTGCCTGCAACACCGGCAGGCAGTGGTAAATGGCAGGTCGCAGGCCAAACCTTTGATGGCCCGAACACCGACAAGGCGGCCCTTCAATTCGCGATCAGACCCGAGGATATGGCCCCCGCCGAAAAGGGCCTTATGGCCACAGCCAAGATCGTAGAGCCACTTGGCGCGCATTTGCTGGTGACCTGCCAGATCGACGATGCGATGTTCCGTGTCATTCTGGACAGCGACACCGTCGTGAAAGCTGGCCAAACCCTGACCCTTGCCCCCCAATCTGACCGCGTGCGCTGGTTCGATCCCGAAACCACATTGGCCGTCGCCTGAGAGATATAATGACACAACAGATGCTTGATCAGGCCAAGGCCGTGATGCGCAAGAACGACCGCGGCACCTATGCCGTTCCGACCCACGGGCTTTATCCATTCCAATGGAACTGGGATAGCGCACTCAGCGCGCTTGGCTTCGCCCACTTTGATGAAGCACGCGCGTGGACCGAAATCGAGACCCTTTTTGCGCATCAGTGGGACGATGGTATGGTCCCCCACATCATCTTTCACCAGCTTGATGACGGTTATTTTCCGGGGCCAGATGTCTGGGGCACAGGTCGCACCGTGCCCACTTCCGGCATCACGCAGCCACCAGTTGCAGGTTTTGCCGCACGTCGGATTTTCGACCGCGCAACGGACAATGCGCTGGCCGCCAAAAAGGCGCGCGCGCTGCTGCCGCAGATCCATGCATGGCACCATTGGTTCTTTGCCAACCGCGACCCGCAAGGCACCGGTCTTGTCGCCATCATCCACCCGTGGGAAAGCGGGCGCGACAATTCGGTCGATTGGGACGCCGCGTTTGAACGGGTGCCAACAGACGGCGTCCAGCCCTTTACACGCCGCGACACAAGCCACGCCAACCCTGCGCACCGGCCAACGGATGAGCAATACAAACGCTATATCTGGCTGGTTCAGAAATTCCGCAGCCTTAATTGGGACAATTCCAAACTGCATGACGCATCACCGTTCCAGATTGTTGATCCCGGTTTCAACGCTATCCTGATACGGTCCTGTGTCGATCTCGCCGCATTGGCAGACGCGCTTGGTGAGGGAACAATTGCTGCCCAATCACGCGAGATGGCGGAAAAGGCTGTCGCCGCAATGGAATCCCTTTGGAACGAAAAGCTCGGCCAGTATGTCTGCTATGATCGCGCTTATGGCACGCTCGTGGATAGCCCGTCGATTGGCGGTATTCTCGCAGCATTTGCGCCGATCCCGAAGGCGCGGGCCAAGGCTATTTCCGAAAGGATCGAAAGACTTGCTGAAAGCTGCAATTATCTTGTGCCGAGCCATGACCCCACCGCACCCGAATTCGATGCGCTGCGGTATTGGCGCGGCCCTATCTGGCTCATCGTGAACTATATGATTGCGGACGGCTTAGAAATTGCAGGGCAGCCCCAGATGGCAGATCGCATCAATCGCGACTGCTTGCGCCTGATCCAGGAAGGCGGGTTCGCCGAATACTATGGCCCGATAGACGCAGAACCCTGCGGCGGCGACGCCTTTACATGGACCGCCGCGATGGTGATCGAAATCCTGAACACGCACGAGATTGCAGCATGAAACGATCAACCATCAACACGATTATGGCTGAAGCCGACGAGATGATCCGAAAACACGGGTTTGTGCTGCCACCATGGGCCTATTGGACGCCGGATGAATTCAAGGCGCGCAAAGATGACGCGCGCAACGTGATCACAGCGCGCAATGGCTGGGATATCACCGACTATGGCGCGGGCGATTATGACAGAATGGGCCTGTTTCTGTTCACCCTGCGCAATGGCCGCCTGTCCGATCTGCAGCGGGGCGGCGGTATGTGTTACGCCGAGAAGCTGTTGATCTCAAAGCAGGATCAACTGTCGCCCATGCACACCCACGATATAAAAGCCGAGGATATCATCAATCGCGGCGGTGCCACTTTGGTGGTCGAACTCTTCGGCTCGGACGACGCAGGGCATTTCGCCGAAGATAAAGGCGGGACGGTGTTTTGCGATGGTCTGCAGGCCGATTATGCCCCCGGCCAAAAGTTGAAGCTTGCACCGGGGGAAAGCGTGACGCTGATGCCCGGCGATTGGCACGCCTTCTGGGGCGAAGGGGGTGACGTCTTGATCGGCGAAGTCAGCACCGTCAATGACGACGAAACAGACAATATCTTTCGCGAACCGATCGGTCGCTTTGCCAACATCGAAGAGGATGTCGATCCGACCCATTTGTTGGTGAGCGACTATGCAAGGTGGTTGGCCTAAGCATGCCGATGCTGACGATCCAGCGTGCCGAGCAACCGGTAGCAAAGGACATCGAATCTGCGCTTCTCGCGGACTTGCAGCAAAGCGCGTCGCAAGGCCGGAACGACACGATGACCTTGTCCGTCAATGCGACTGACGGCCAGCTTGTGGCCGGTCTTGTTGGTTCTACGTCCTATGGCTGGCTTTTGATCAAGATGCTGTGGGTCGCGGATGAACTACGGCGGCAGGGATACGGGCGCACACTTGTGCTCAACGCTTTTGATCAGGCCAAGTCGCTGGGGTGCCACAGCGCTTGGCTCGACACATCCAACCGCGACGCCATGCAGTTTTACACCGCCTTGGGCTTCGTGGTTTTCGGCCGTCTTGAAAATAGCGGTCCACAAGAACCTGCCGGCCATCAGCGCTGGTTTCTAAAGTGCCCGATCCCATGAAACATTTGGCTTCTCCGCATTCTGATCCGCGCCAATTCCTCACGGAGCTGTTCAAAATTGCCGTCAAGACTGCTGATCCCATGCAGGTCGTCACAGCCCATCTGCCAGATCGACCAAAGGGACAGCTTTTGGTCATCGGTGCCGGAAAGGCCAGTGCGCGGATGGCCGAAGCGGTCGAGGCCGTCTATGGACCTTGTGAAGGGTTGGTCGTGACAAGATATGGCTACGCCCGCCCCTGCGACGGCATCGAAATTGTCGAAGCGGCGCATCCCGTTCCGGACGCAGCAGGAGAGGTGGCAACCCGCCGCATTCTTGATCTGGTCAGCGGGCTCGGGCCCGACGACACGGTGATTGCGCTTATTTCAGGTGGCGGTTCCGCATTGTTGTGTGCCCCCGTTGACGGCCTGACTCTGGACGACAAGATTTTGGTAAACCGCGCGCTCCTCGCCTCGGGCGCTCCTATCGGTGAGATGAACCTGCTTCGCAAGCATCTCAGCCGCGTAAAAGGTGGCCAGCTTGCAGCCGCGTGCCATCCGGCGCGCCTGCTGACCTTGATGATTTCCGATGTGCCCGGTGATGATCCAGGCCAGATCGCCTCTGGCCCAACAATTGGCGAGGCAAGTACAGCGCATGACGCCTTGGCTGTCATCGACCGATACAGCATTGCGGTTTCGACACATGTACGTGATGCCATTGAGCGATCCACTGTCGTTGCGCCTGATGACCCGCGACTCGGGCATGCGACCACGCAGATCATCGCGGCACCGTCTCAGTCGTTGGCAGCGGCCGCGAAAGCCGCCACCGCATGTGGTGTCGAAGTGCACCTCCTTGGCGATGCGCTGGAAGGAGAGGCGCGCGATCTGGGTAAGGCACAGGCGCAACTTGCGCTGGACATCCAGTCTGCGATGGACCCGAGTGCCCACCCGGTCCTGCTGCTGTCAGGCGGCGAATGCACCGTCACGCGCCGTGGCAACGGCATCGGCGGCCCGAACGCCGAATTTACACTCTCGGCCGCAATCGCGCTCAATGGGCAAAGTGGAATTCATGCTCTTGCCTGCGATACGGACGGTGTGGACGGGGCTGCGGAGGTTGCCGGAGCCTACGCAGGACCTGAAACGCTCGCACTTGCCCATCAAAGCGGTCGCGATCCGATTGATGCTCTCGAAGCGAACGATGCTCACTGCTTTTTTGAACAGGTAAACGGCCAAATTGTGACGGGTCCGACACTTACCAATGTGAACGATTTCAGGGCAGTTCTGGTGATGCCTGCTGGTTGATCCGTTCCGCCTAAAGCATTCCACCTAGCACATTTTTCGTAAAATCTGTCTTTGGTACACTTCTGCTCCGATGTCTCAGGCCAATTCAAGCACCGTGAAGCATTGTTGCCGAATTGCTATGGGCGGCCAACGATTCCAGAAAGCAGCCGATTGCGCTATTGCAGCGAACGACAGCAGAATCCGTGACTTGGATTTTTGAGCCCGCGCGCAGCGAATGTCGGTTTGGATTTGATCGGTCATACCCCCATTGAATGTCCGCTTCGGTGAAAATCGCTACGTCAGCAATAGCCGTGCGTGCACAAGTCCGGTTTGTTCCGCGACCCGGTTTTTGCTCACCTCAATTTTGCCGCGGCACGCATGAACGGCTGCTGTTCTCGCTGTCAGGCGGCATGAAATTTTAGGCCATTGCAGAAAAATCCGTGCTGCGCGCGCACGCAGCACGAAAATGGTAGGTCTGCTCTGGGCTCAAACGGGACGTTCGCTGCGATTTGGTTATAGGTCGGCTATGCTGGAATCTATATGATGAACAGATAGACGCGGACGTCACTTTCAAATGGCATCACACGCTAGACGTAACGGAATAAAAGCTTCGTCCGGCTAATTTACTACGAAACATCACTACGATTTGTCGCTCGAAATCAGACTTAGTATGTTGTTTTTATGCAAAAAACTAATTGCGTTGCCGCCCCCGCTATGCTCCACCAACCACCCCATATCAGGTAGGCCGCTCGCCATCCAAAAAATCGGTGACTGCGCGTCTTTGCTTTTTTCAAACTCCGGGGGAGGCCATCGGCCGGGGGCAGCGCCCTAAAAGGCGCCCCGCAGGGGCGCCCCCCGCTCGCCGCAGGCGCGAGACCTCAGCTTTTAGGAACTGCCTCGAAATCCGATGCATCATGACGTTCGCGCAATTGCTCGTGCGGTTCACCCCAGGCACGGTTCACCATGCGGCCACGCTGATACGCGGGGCGTGACATGACGTCATCAGCCCAACGGTTTACGTTCTCATAACTCGCGACATCCAGAAACTCGCCCGCGTCATAGGCCAAGCCTTTGACCATGTTTCCATACCAAGGTGCGGTCGCCATATCCGCGATCGAATACTGATCCCCGGCCAAATACCGGTTTTCTTCAAGCTGTTGATCCAAGACATCAAGCTGCCGCTTGGCTTCCATCGCGAACCGATTGATCGGATATTCAAACTTTTCCGGTGCATAAGCGTAGAAATGGCCAAACCCACCGCCCAAGTATGGGGCGGATCCTTGTAGCCAAAACAGCCAGTTCAATGTTTCGGTCCGGCCTTCGATGTCACGCGGCAAAAACGCCCGAAATTTCTCAGCGAGATACAAAAGAATCGCGCCAGATTCAAAGACCCGCACCCCTGTTGATTTGTCATACAAAGCCGGGATTTTAGAATTGGGGTTCACATCAACGAAACCTGACGAAAACTGATCGCCTTCGTTGATGTCAATGAACCAAGCGTCGTACTCGGCCCCTGCGTGCCCTTGGGCCAGCAATTCTTCCAACATCACTGTCACCTTCACCCCGTTTGGCGTCGCCAAGGAATGCAGTTGCAACGGATGTTTCCCGGTTGGCAGGTCCTTGTCATGGGTCGCCCCCGCGATGGGGCGGTTGATGGAGGCAAATTTACCCCCCGATTCGGAATCCCAGGTCCAGACCTTCGGGGGAGTGTAAGTCATGCGCGCCATCCTTGATTGTGTGGCGCACAGGCTATCAATCCGTGCACTGGGTGCAATGGGCGTTCTGCCTTAAGCGCAAATTCGACAACCTGCAAAACATCACGTTCGCAGATCACCCAATCGCGCGCGCGTCCTCTAGAACAAGATCTGCGCATTTTTCGCCAATCATGATCGCAGGGGCATTGGTGTTTCCCGATACGATTTCGGGCATGATCGAACAGTCTGCAACCCTCAGTCCTTCGATCCCGTGGACCCGCAACCGGGCATCTACCACTGTGTTATCTCCGCTGCCCATCTTGCAGGTTCCAGTGGGATGATAAATTGAAGCGGTATTGTTGCGCGCCCAATCCAATGTCGCGTCGTAGTCATTTATATCGAGTGAGGCATGGGGGCGAAATTCCTCGGATATTTTTGAACTCAGCGGTGCATGCGTGGCAATGGTACGGGCAATATTCACACCAGCAACCACCGTGTCACAATCGGTTTTCGTCGATAGATAATTCGGAATGATCGCCGGGTAGGTGCGCGGATCCTTGGAATTTAGGCGAATCTCGCCGCGGGATTCGGGGCGCAATTGGCACACGGACATCGTAAAGGCGCTAAATTTATCAGCGCCTTTCCCGGGGTTTTCGGCCGACAAGGGCTGCACATGAAACTGAATATCCGGCGTTTCCAAATCGTCGCGGGTTTTCAAGAACCCGGTGGCCAATGACGCCGCCATTGTCATCGGTCCGGCACGGAACATCATGTACTTCAGTCCGATTTTGGCTTGCCCGAATAGGCTGCTAACCTCGTCGTTGAGCGTTGGTTCATTGCATTTATAGACCAATCGAGCCTGCAGATGATCTTGCATATTTTTGCCAACTGCGGGCAAATCCGCAACAATATCAATGCCATGATCGCGCAGCTGTTCCGCCTCGCCAATGCCCGACAGCATTAAGATCTGCGGTGAATTGATAGCCCCGCCTGACAAAATAATTTCGCGCCGTGCGGTCACCTTATGCTGAACGCCACGCTTGTCGGTGTAGATGACCGCCGTGGCGCGTTTTCCATCAACCACCACTTTATCGACAGCCGCATGGGTGATGATTTCGAGATTCTCGCGCGATTTGACGGGGTTCAAATACGCCACAGCAGCACTACAGCGCCGCCCATTGCGTGACGTCAGTTGAAAGAAGCCGACGCCTTCTTGATCCGCCCCATTGTAATCGGGGTTAAATTTGTAACCTGCCGACTGCGCCGCCGCGACCCAAGCGTCCGTGATCGGGCGCTGAATGCGCATGTTAGACACAGACAGTGGGCCTTCGTTTCCGTGAAATTCATCAGCGCCGCGTTCATTATTTTCTGCGCGTTTGAACAAGGGCAGCACGTCGTCCCATCCCCAACCGTCATTGCCCATCTGGCGCCACCGATCATAGTCTTGCGACTGGCCGCGCACGTATAGCAGCCCGTTCAGGGACGATGATCCACCTAAAACCTTGCCCCTTGGCCATTCGATCGATCGCCCATTCAGGCCCGGATCGGGTTCTGTTTTGTAGCACCAATCCACAGATGGATTGTGAATCGTTTTAAAGTAACCAACCGGAATATGGATCCACGGATTTAGGTCGCGCCCCCCCGCTTCGAGCAAAACCACTTTGGTCAGCGGATCGGCACTTAGGCGATTGGCAACGACGCATCCCGCTGATCCCGCACCGACGACGATATAGTCTGCATCAAGGTTTTCCATGCTGGTCCTCCCGACCAAATTTCAGGCAGAGTAAAAAAATTCTTGCCTTGTCGCAATAAACCTTCACAATATTGAGACCGCAAGTCTCAATCTTGCTTAAGGGAGGAATTAAAATGAAAGCATCCAAGGTGCTCAGCACCATTTCACGTCGCGATTTGTTCAAGTTAACAGGCCGTTACGGTATCTCATCCGTTGTGATGGGCGCAGCAGCAATGACGGGGGCAATCACGCTACCCAACATCGCTAAGGCGGCCGAATCAACCTACGAGAAGCGTTATGCGAACGAACCTAAGCACCAGTTGACCCTGGGCGCGGCCGGTTTTAACGCACAAAACCTTTTGATCGAACGCGCTGGTGTGATCCAGTTTGCGCTTGATCTTGAAGAGCGTACAGAAGGTGAAATTCGCGTTGAATTCATCGGCGACAACCAGATTTGTGGCCAGCTGTCTTGCGCTGAGAAGGCTCAGTTGGGCGTGATCGACATGTATTCTGCATCTACGCAGAACTCTGCCGGGTCCACACCTTACCTGAACGTTCTGGACTACGCGTATATGTTCCGTTCACGTGCGGATCAGTACCACTTCTTGTACAGCCCAGAATCTATGGATCTTCTGCGTAACCCGCTGGAAGAACGCCATGGCCTTAAGTTCCTGTTCAGCCACTGCGAACTTCGCGGTCTGCAGATGGGTAACAACTTTGCGGATAAGCCACTTGTCACATCCGTGACCGAGCTTGCCGGTACAAAGAACCGCGTGACGGGCACTCAGCTTGGCCGAATCGCAATGGAGCTGATGGACCTCAACCCAGTGCCAGTGGCATGGGAAGAAACGCTTGATGCGCTTCGTACTGGTCTGATTGATGGCGCAGAAACATGGGCATCTGCCGTGGCATACGCCAACATGTCACCTGCGGTTACGCAGTCTGTTGATCTGCGTTTCTTCTGCGGCACAGAGCACACAGGCATGAACGCGTCTGTATTTGATGCCATGGAAGCACACCTTCAGGACGCCATCATGGAATCTGCATATCTTGCGCAGGTTCACGTGCAGGCAGCTAACGAAGCCGCGCTTGTCAACACAGTTGGGTTCTCTGATCCGGTTCTGCCGGGCACAATCTTTGACACAAACGATGTTAAGCCGGCCTTCTTGTCCGACGAAGCACGCCGTGAAGCCGAAGAAATGTGTTCACCTGAATTCCAGCCAGCGGCTTGGGAAGAATGGCGCGAGCGGATCAACGGCTGGGCCGGTGGTCGTGACACGTACACGGAAATCTACAACGTTGCGCGTCAGAACACGCATACGCTTGCAGAAAACGTTGAGCCGCGTCGCTGGTGGCGCACTTAAGGCTGCTCACCTTACAAACGCCGCTTTAGGCGAAATTATGTGGGGCGGAGGGCATCAGCCTTCCGCCCTATTTCATTCAGACAACACATAGACGCCATGATGTTTTGTGGCGCAGTATGGGTAACACGAAAACGTTATCAACCTTGGGAGGGGCAGCGATGTTAGAAGCAATATCCGGCACCTGGACGATCTATGCCGAACTGGGCAAGATTATTTGGGATGTCATCACCTTTAACGAACCGGATTTCTTCCGACTAAGATCAGCGATGCGCGGAGATGGCGTTTGGCTTTGGGGTATCATCACAACACTTCTGGGCGGCTATTTGGTTTCTTTGATGTATCGTGCGGTGCCGTTCATCGAACGCAATCTTGAATCGACGCTGATGGTTGTAACCTACCTGTCTATTGGTGCGATTATCTTTGTCGAAGTGATCCGCCGCTTTGTATTTTCAGAACAATTCCCATGGTCCACTACGATCCCGGGCTATTTGTTCCTGATCATGACGTGGACCGGATGCAGCTATAACGTAAGGCTGCGCACGCACCTTTCATTTACAGAATTCCGATCCAAGATGAGTCGCACACCGCAAATGGGTCTTTTGGCGCTTGATGCTGTGCTGTGGTGGGGCATTTGTTTGCTTGTCATCGTAACGGCAACGGGCGTGATGGCGAACGCTGGCAACAATTTCATGATCGTCACCGGAACAGACAATGTGTTTGTGTGGTGGTTCATGGCAACGCTGCCTTTGGCGTTTGTTCTGTTGTCCGGGCGCGTATTCCAGAACCTGTTTGATGATTTGGCAAAATACCGCAGCGGTAAGCCAATGATTGAACAAACCGTGTTGGGAGGGCAGTAAAATGGAAATCGGAACTCTCGTTACACTTATCTCGGTCGGCGTCACCATCCTGTTTATGCTGGGTGTGCCGGTCTTTTTGGTCATCGGGTACTGGGTGCTTGGCACGTCGCTGGCATTGGGCCAGCCACTGGTCAACATCGGAACGGCCCTGTCAGATGTATTCACCGATGGTTTTGCGTTGCTCGCGATGCCGCTGTTTATTCTTACGGGTGATTTGATCAACCGTGCGGGTATTGCACGGCGATTGTCGGATTTTGCCTACGCCTGTCTTGGTTGGCTGCGCGGCGGTCTTGCAATGGCAGCCATTGGTGCGTCCGGCTTGTTCGCTGCGATTTCGGGTTCGAACTCGGCGACGACAGCTACCATTGGGTCGATGCTGCACCCGGAAATGGTCAAGGGCGGATATGATCCACGCTTTTCCGCAGCAACGGCCGCGGCGGGTGGTACGGTTGGGATCATTATTCCACCGTCGATCATCTTTATCGTCTACGGGTTCATCATGAACCTTTCGATCAATGATCTGTTTATCGCAGGTATTGTTCCCGGTGCGCTGATGGTTTTCGCGATGATTTGCACGGCATTCATCGTATCAACCATCAACAAATGGGGCGTCCTTATCGGGCTGGATCCGATCCGAGTGCTTAAGACAGCGCTGGGTGGCTGGCTTGGGTTCTTTGCGATTGGGCTCGTCTTATGGGGCATTTACACCGGTAAATTCTCTCCGACGGAAGCCGCCGGTGTGACCGTTGGGTTCTGTGTGTTGGTCGGATTTATCTGCCTTCCGATCTATAACATGATGAAGGTCGACGAAGATCGCGATATCAACGAACGTAGCTTTTCAGAAATGATCGTCGTTCGGGGCTTTGGCCCACGTGAACTGCCATCTATCACGATGCGGTCGGCCCAAATCACGGGTATCTTGGCGCCGCTGATCGCGATCTCGGTTGTGATGCAGCAGAACCTCAGCTCCCTTGGCGCCAAAGCCTTCATCGAAGAGTTCTTGATTTCGATGGGCGGGTATTACCCTGTTCTGTTCACCGCGATGGCCATCGTTTTTGTTGCAGGTATGGTTCTTGAATCCTTGCCAGTGACAATCATTTTGGCACCAATCCTTGCCCCAATCGCGGCAAGTGTGGGCGTTGATCCGATCCAGTTCGCAGTGGTGTTCTTGGTTGGTGCGTCGATTGGGTTCATCACACCACCCTATGGATTGAACCTTTATGTCGCGTCTGGTGTGACTGGGGTTCCTTATTTTAGGCTCCTGCGCTATTCCACGATGTATCTGTTCTCTCTTATCGTGGTCTGGTTCATGGTTGCGCTGTTCCCCAGCATTTCAAAGACGCTTCTGCCGGGTGGCGGAACCTATGAATTGCTGAACTCACTCTTCGGAGGGGGCGCAGCACCAGTATGATGGACGGGCAATCCTCTGACACGATTCCAACGAACCTGCGTTTGCTGCTGGTTTTGGAAGAAGTGGCGCGGGTCGGTGTGCCGATTACCCCGACTGAGGTCAATTCGCAGCTTGGGTTGCCCAAACCCACCATCCACCGACTGTTTGCAACCCTTGAAGACGAAGGGTTCTTACAACGCGATATCGACGGGCGGGCCTATTCACCCGGCCGTCGATTGCGCGGCATGGCAACGGGCGTTTTGTCGTCACTGCGTATCCGTGCGGCCCGTCTGGCGGTTTTGCGAAAGCTCAGCACACGGATCGGAGAAACCTGCAACATCGCCCTGCCCGACCGCGACAGCATGGTGTATTTGGAACGGGTTGAAACCGAATGGCCACTTCGCATTCAGTTACCTGTGGGATCAACTGTTCCGTTTTATTGCACTGCGTCCGGAAAAATGTATCTGTCGACGCTGCCCAAGACCCATATGATGCGCTACGCTACATCGGAATTAATGACGGCCAATACTGCAAACACCATCACTGGAGCAGATCAGCTTATTCAAGAAATCAGTGATGTTCGCAAAAACGGCTATGCCATGGACAACGAAGAATTCATGGAAGGCATGATCGCGCTTGCCGTGCCTATTATGGATCAAAACAAGCGGCTTGTGGCGACCTTGTCGTTCCATGCGCCGACAGTGCGGTTTAGCACGCAGGATGCGCTGGAATATTTGCCAGACCTTCGCGCAGCATCCAACGATCTTGCGAGCTTATTGCAAGACTAAGACGCGTCTTTGATGTCGCCCGTTTCACTTGCTTTACCAGACCCGAGAGTTGACCACGCCTGATCCCCAGGTGCTTCGGGCGTTGTATCGCAATTTTGCAAGTGAATGTTCACTTTGCTCATGAAATTCGCGGAAATCGGCGCCGTAATGAACAGGAAACCCATAATCAACAGTTCATGGAATGACCCATCATGATTGACATAAGCGCTTGTCATGGACGCAAGCAAGAGCGCGCCGATCCCCATCGTGCCCACTTTGGTTGGTGCGTGAAGACGGGTCATCGCATCCGGCAGCTTCACAAGACCAATCGCGCCCACAAAAGTGAAAACGGCGCCAATGAGCAGAAATATTGCGATCGCATAGGTTCCAATCTCGGCCCAATTCATTCGATGATGTCCCCCCGCAAAACGAACCGTGCATAGGCAACAGTTGAAACAAACCCCAACATAGCAATGATCAACGCAGCTTCGAAATAAAGCCGCGTGCCTTGATAGATCCCCAGCAAGACGATCAAACCAATGGCGTTCACAACCATCGTATCCAGCGCAAGGATGCGATCCCCTGTTCCGGGGCCGATGATCAAACGCAGCATCGCCATCATTTGCGACACCGCGACCGCAGCGAACGCAATAATCAGCGCCCAATCGAGCAATTCAGCAGCAGGCATCATACGAAAATCTCCTTCAGTCGGGCTTCATAGCGTTGCTTGATGTCATCGCGCACAGCATCCGGATCCGGCGCATCCAGCGCATGAACCAAAAGACAATGGCCCGTATCGGACATGTCAGCGGACACCGTGCCGGGGGTGAGTGTTATGGTGCCCGCGAGAACGGTGATGGCTTCGGGTTGGCGCAGATCAAGCGGGATGACGACCCATGCGGGGCGCAAATTCTTATTGCGGCGCGTCAGAACAATCCATGCAACTTGTATGTTGGCGACGATGATATCCCAAATCACTAACAACGCATAAGCGATCATGCGCCCCATCCGAAACCCGCGCGGGCGATCCGGCCACCACGCCGCCGTGAGGCGCGGGATGACAATCCCAAGAATAAGACCAAATACAGCCATCCCTGCCGATACGTCGTTTTGCAACAGCACCCAGACGACAGCCAAAAGCAGCGTCACCAATGGATGTGGAAAAAGCCAATTGAATGCGCGGATCATATCAATGCTCCTCCGTTTTGGCATCGCTCAATTTGCCGGGCGTATCCAAAACCGTGGACACGTAAGGTTCAGGCGCGAACAGCTGTTGGGACACAGCAATTGTATAATCATGCGCATACCCTGCGAAAATCGTGTGCGCCGCCAGTAAAGCGATTAACCCACCCACGGCACCGTAGGCCATAGGGCGTGGCGTGTCTGGGACGTCTGCATCCTGTGTTTGATCAACGCCATTGGCCTTCCAAAACACAATACTGCCCGCCCGCGCAAAACCGACGACAGAAACCAAAGACGCACACAGGATAATTGTCCAAACCCAAACCGAAAGATCGCTCTCACGGGCGGCATCTAGTACCAGAAGTTTCCCTAGGAACCCTGACAAAGGCGGCAAGCCCGCCATGGCAATGGCCGCCGCAAAGAACAATCCAGCCGTTAAGGCGGCCCCCCCGATTGGCGGCATCGCAACCAAAGCCAGCGACGGACGCGCAGATTTTACAAGATCAACGATCAAGAACAAAGCGGCACCCGCCAGCGTGGAATGCACGATATAATACAAGGCAGCCGCGATGCTATCGGGTGTGAAAATCGATATTGCAACCATCACCGTGCCCATTGATCCAATCACCGCAAAAGCAACCAATCGGTCGAGTTTCTTGGCAGCAAGTATTCCAATGGCACCAAGTGCCAGCGACACCAAAGCCGCGGGCAGCAGCCATAGATCGTGTAAACCTGCGGTGACGTCTAGGTCAGGTGGGAAGATCATGGTGTAGACACGGATGATCGCATAGGCCCCGACCTTGGTCATGATCGCGAACAACGCTGCAACGGGTCCCGGGGCCTCAGCGTAGCTGCTGGGCAGCCAAAAATGCAGCGGCACAAGGGCCGCCTTGATCGCGAACACCATCAGCAACAAGACGCTGGCAACCCGAATGCCGACCGTCGCGTCTGGCCCGATAAGTTCGGCACGCGCCGCAAGATCGGCCATATTCAGCGTCCCCGTTTCAGCGTAAATCGACCCGAGCGCGAACAAAAACAGGGTTGAACCAAGCAAATTGAACAACACGTATTGCACACCCGCGCGCAGGCGCTCATTTCCGCCCGCATGTATCATCAGCCCATAGGATGCGATCAGCAGCACTTCGAAGAAGACGAACAGGTTGAACAAATCACCCGTCAGAAATGCGCCCATGATCCCCATAAGCTGAAATTGAAATAACGCATGGAAATGCCAACCACGTTCATCCCAGCCCGATCCAATCGCATAAAGCAGGACAAACAGCGCAAGAACCGCCGTCAGCAGAACCATCAACGTAGACAACATGTCACCAACAAGGATGATCCCAAACGGCGCGGCCCAATCGCCGAGTTGATAGATCAAGATAGTGCCATCAGAGGCCCCCCACGCAAGGCCAGCAGTTATTGCAATCAGAGCAAAAACACCGGCAAGGGAAAATGCCCGCTGGATCGTGATGTGATACCGCGCCGCCAAGACAATAAACGGTGCCAACATCGCTGGCAAAATGACGGGGGCGATCAACCAATGGGTCATGTCGCGTCCTCCTCGGCCGGGTCATCGACGTGATCGTCATTTGACCCAAGGTAGGATCCCAGCGCGATCATTACGACAACGGCTGTCATGCCAAACGAAATCACAATCGCCGTCAGTACCAAGGCCTGAGGCAACGGATCGGCGTATACCTCAACCCCATCACGCAGGATCGGGGCGGACCCGACAGTGAGACGGCCAGACGCAAACAGAAATACGTTGACCGCATATGTCAGCAAAGACACTCCAAGAATGACCGGAAAGGTGCGCAGACGCAGCACCAGATACATGCCGGCGGCGGTTAAAATGCCAATTGCAGAGGCGACGAGGACTTCCATGTTACACGCCCTCCTTCACTGGTTCGGCACGTGGCAAAGACGGGTCTACATCCATGGGTAAATCAGGATCCTTCTGATGGGCACGTCGCGCCAATCGTGAAAAGCTTTCAAGCGACAACATCACGGCGCCAACCACCGCAAGGAACACGCCCACGTCAAACAACGCTGCAGTAGCCAATTCGAACTTTTCGAATGGCGGAATGCGTACATAGGCAAAATCGGATGTCAGGAACGGTTTGGCGACGAACCATGATCCGATCCCAGTCAATCCGGCGATCAAGACCCCCGCGCCAATAACCCCGTGATACGGGAACCGAACACGATCCGTTGCCCAGTTAAATCCGCTGGCCATGTATTGCATCACGACGCCAATCGACACGACCAACCCTGCGATGAACCCTCCGCCCGGTTCGTTGTGCCCGCGCAAGAAGATGTAGAAACCAACCATCAACACCACCGGCATAATCACGCGGGTCATCACAACCATCATCATCGGATGTTGAGTGCCCGACAGCGGTTTATCGGGCACCCGGTTCAACAGGCGTGCCCGTACGGGACCATGCAACAGCGCTTCGGTCAACGCATAGATCAACAGCGCGGCAATCCCCAGAACGATGATTTCACCGAAGGTATCAAAGCCACGAAAATCAACGAGGATCACATTAACAACGTTCGTGCCACCGCCACCTTTGTAGGAATTGGCGAGGTGGAATTCTGAAATCGGCGCTCCGACGGCATCGCGCAAAAGGTAGTGATAGCTCAGCGCCATTGTCGCCAGACCCGCAGCCCCTGCAACGACAACATCGCGAATACGCCGCACCAAAGAACTTTCCACTGGGGTTTGGTTGGGCAAGAAATTCAGGGCCAACAGAAGCAGGATAATCGTTACAACTTCGACAGTGATTTGGGTCATCGCAAGATCAGGCGCGGACAAGAACACAAACCCAATGGACACGATCAACCCAACAATGCCGATCAGGACCAGCGCCAAAAGGCGATTGTGGTGCATTGCGGCCAGCCCCACTGTCGCGGCGACCAGCATGATCCAACCGGCGACTTCAACCAACCCAACTGGCTGAACTTCGCGGGTCGCGGCGCCAATGGTTCCGCTGATCCATGCATGATAGGCCACGGCGACCACCGTGACGGCAAGGATCATCGCATAGCGGGTGAAAGCCCCGTTATGCAACGGATGGATCAACCCGCGAGCATACATCAAAAACGCCGCAATAATGTTTTCAAAGATGATTTTCGCTTCGGGACGCGGGGTGGATTCCCAAAGCCGCGACAGCGGTTTGAAAAGGGCTAAGACAATCAGCCCGCCAATAACCGCCGCGATGGACATATACAGCGCAGGCACCAATCCATGCCAGATTTTGATGTATTTTACGTCAAGTTCGGCCACGCCACCGATAACGGATTTGGCGATAAGGATAACAAAATCCTGCACGAGGAACGGCGCCACACCGATCACCACAACCAACACCACCAGAATTGCAGGCGGCAACCAAAGCCCCGCACCGGGATCATGCGGCTTGGCGGGATAGGTTTCGGGATCGCGTTTCTTACCCAAAAACGTGTGGCCAATCAGCCTGAAACAATAGGCCGCGGAAAACAAAGACCCGAACGTAGCCAATGCAGGAACCAGCCAGTCAGGACCGAACAGGTATGTATGGTTCATTTCCTCAAGCATCATTTCTTTGCTCAAGAACCCGTTCAGGAACGGAATGCCCGCCATCGACAGCGCCGCAAGGGTCGCGATCGCAAAGGTGATCGGCATGAGGTGGCGCAATCCGCCGAGAATACGAATATCGCGGGTTTTGGTTTCGTGATCGACAATACCTGCCGACATAAACAGCGCCGCCTTGAACGTGGCATGGTTCATGATGTGGAACACGGCGGCAAAGGCGCCGAACGCGGTTCCTGTGCCCAGCAACATGGTGATCAGACCAAGATGAGATACTGTAGAAAATGCCAAAAGGGCCTTCAGATCGTGTTTGAAAAGCGCGATAACCGCACCCAATACCATGGTTATCAATCCTGCCGTAGTGACGATGTAGAACCATTCAGGCGTGCCTGACAGCACCGGCCACATGCGCGCCATCAGGAAAATTCCCGCTTTGACCATCGTGGCGCTATGCAAATAGGCAGACACGGGCGTCGGGGCCGCCATTGCGTGGGGCAGCCAGAAATGGAACGGAAATTGCGCCGACTTTGTGAAGGCACCCAGCAAAATCAACAACAATGCCGGCACATACATCGGATCTGCCTGGATCACATCGCGGTTCTGCAAGATCACGGACAGGTCATAGGACCCCACGATATTGCCCAACAACAACATCCCGCCGATCATCGCCAATCCGCCCATCCCCGTGACGGTCAACGCCATACGCGCGCCTTGGCGCCCGGCCTCAAGATGTTTCCAGTATCCGATCAGCAGAAAAGACGACAACGACGTCAATTCCCAGAAGATAAGCAAAAGCAAAATGTTATCGGACAAGACAATTCCCACCATCGCGCCCTGAAACAGCAATAAGTAGGTGAAAAATTCGCCCATATTGTCTTCGCGAGCGAGGTAAAAGCGCGCGTAAGTGATGATCAGCAGCCCAATACCAAGTATCAAAAGCGCGAAAAAGAACCCGAGCCCATCCAGCATCAGAGTGACATTTAACCCGAGTTCGGGAAGCCAGCTAAAACCAGCCTGAACCACGTCGCCTGCAAGGACGGCAGGTAAATTTGTAAGCAATCCAATAAAAGCAGTCAGCGTGACCGTGAACGTCACGCCTCCTACGGCCTGACGGCCCGCAGAATTCATGAGGCCGGGCAGCAACGCCCCAAAAAAAGGTAAGGCGACGATAAGGAAGAGGGACACGCGAACTCCTGATCATAAGGGCCGAAAAAGGTTCCGACCTATTTGGTGTAGATTTAGGTCGGTCTCAAGAGAAACCGACAGAAATCATACGATTTTCGCGGGTTTTGCGCTAACGTTCGTCGGTTTTCGGTGCGGCGCGCAGCCCATAGGATCCAAAGCCGTCTAGCGTGTCGGCAATTTCATCATCTGAAAGAATAAACGGTGTCCCCGATTGTTCCGCTAGTAGCATGACACGAGCAAGATTTTCCAACTCTTGCATCCGCCACAAGGCCTTGTCCAATGATGCCCCCAAAGTCAGGGCGCCATGGTTCGCCATAAGACATCCATCCCTGTCCTGCACAACAGACGTAACGTGTTCGGACAAGGCGACCGTTCCGTATCTGGCATAGCCTGCGCACGGCACATCTGCCCCACCGAAGGCGGCGATCATGTAGTGAACCGCTGGAATGGCACGCCGTTGAATTGCAATGGCGGTGGCGTGGGCAGGGTGTGCGTGAACAACCGCTTTGACATCGGGGCGCGTTTGATAGACCGCTTGGTGAAAATGCCATTCTGTCGACGGGTTCTGATCCGGCGACGGCGCACCAGACAATGGCAGTTTTACGATCATCTCCGGTGTCATGTCCGCATATGGCGTGGCGCTTGGGGTGATTAAAACCCCGTCGTCTACGCATACCGAGATATTTCCAGATGTGCCTTGGTTCAATCCGACCTGACCCATCCAAAGGCAGCCGTCGATGATTGATTGGCGTGCTGCTGTTGTATCTTTCATGAGGGGTGCGCCAGATCGGGGAACATGGCACAAAGCGCCGCCTCGGTTGCGGGACAGACGCCGCGTTCCGTAATCAGGCCGGTCACAAGACGCGCGGGCGTGACATCAAACGCAGGGTTCCCCCCCGGTGTTCCGTCTGGTGTGACCTGAACCTGTACAATTTCGCCCGTATCATCGCGGCCCTGAATATGTGTAACCTCGCGCCCACCGCGATCCTCGATCGGGATCTCCGTGACGCCGTCAGACACAGTCCAATCAATCGTTGGCGAAGGCAGTGCGACGTAAAACGGCACCCCGTTGTCGTGGGCTGCCAAGGCCTTCAAATACGTGCCGATCTTGTTGCAGACATCGCCCGACCGCGTCGTGCGATCTGTTCCGGTGATCACCATATCGACTTGCCCGTGCTGCATCAGATGGCCGCCAGCATTGTCGGTAATATAGGTATGTGAAATGCCGTGCGCACCCAGTTCCCAAGACGTCAGCGCACCCTGATTGCGCGGGCGTGTTTCATCGACCCAAACATGCAATGGAACGCCAGCATCATGGGCATGATACATCGGGCTGGTAGCGGTACCCCAATCGACCGTGGCAATCCAACCTGCGTTGCAATGGGTCAATAGACGCACCGGTTCGCCGTTTTTCTGGGCCGCGATGTCTTTGATGATCGCCAGCCCGTGCAGCCCAATCTGGCGGTTGATTTCCACATCTTCATCCGCAATGTCGTGTGCCAGTTGTAGCGCAGCGGCGGCCCGTTGTGGTTCCGGCAAAGGCCGCAACGCGCTGCGGCACCGATCCAACGCCCAGCGCAAATTGATCGCCGTTGGACGTGTGTTGTGAAGGAATTCCCATGCCTTATCCATATGCCCATCTGACGGATCTATCCGCATCGCCAAGGCCATCCCGTAAGCCGCAGTTGCCCCAATCAATGGGGCACCGCGCACACGCATCTGCACGATAGCGTCTGCGAAATCCTGCAATGTATCGACGGTGTGGGTGCGAAAATCGTGGGGCAGCCAGCGTTGATCAATGATCCGTAACGCATCCGCGTCATCGTCCCACCACAGGGATCTGTAATGCTGCCCATCGACTTTCATAGGTTATAAACCTTCTACGAATTTGTAATCCCGGTCCGACACAGGCAACGCGTAAGACAGGGCTTCTTGATATTCTGGCGAATGATAAAACCTGCGCGCTGTCTCCATATCTGCGAATTTCACGATAACACATCGGTCGCGTGTCGTGCCTTCCATCACCTCGACGGCTCCGCCGCGGGCAAGAAACTCGCCCCCAAATTTGGTCACCGCAGGACCGGCAAGCGCGGCATATTTCGCGTATTCATCTGCATCTTTCACGTCCACTTGGACAACGGCATAGGCGGTCATATCAGGCTCCGGTATTGATGATCTGCCCGCATCTTAGGCAAACACAGGGCGCGGTCTACTGAAACCTAACCAATTTCATCGAATTCAGACGTCGTATTATTTTACCGTTTGATAAAATTTTTTTCTGTGTCAGGGTATCTTCATCCATCGACAACGGGAGCCGACATGAATTCGCCCTTTACCCCTGGAATTGCCCCGCAGCGTCTCGACCCAGAGACCATCGCCGAGAACTTCGCTGATCTGCATGCGCCGCTTGATCGCCACGAAGCCGCCGTTGCAGCAGACCGCTGTTATTTTTGCTATGACGCGCCATGCATCACCGCGTGCCCGACCGACATCGACATACCCTTGTTTATTCGCCAGATCGCAACGGGCACGCCAGAGGCGGCCGCTGAAACCATTTTTGACATGAATATTCTGGGGGGCATGTGCGCGCGCGTTTGCCCAACTGAGGATCTGTGTGAACAGGCCTGTGTGCGTGAATTGGCCGAAGGAAAGCCCGTAGAAATTGGTCGGCTTCAGCGGTTCGCGACCGACAGCGTAATGGGCAAGGGTGTGATGCCGTTCGATCGGGCCGAACCAACTGGCCACAAGGTTGCCGTTGTCGGCGCCGGTCCCGCCGGGCTTTCATGTGCGCATCGACTGGCCATGCTGGGTCATGACGTAACAGTGTATGATGCGCGTTCAAAGGCGGGCGGATTGAACGAGTTTGGGATTGCGGCCTATAAATCGACAGACGATTTTGCGGCCCGCGAAGTGGAATGGCTATGCTCGATCGGTGGGATTGAGATCAAGCATGGTTTCACGTTGGGTGACGATCTATCCATCGATGATTTGACTGGGTGTTTTCCTGCCGTATTCCTTTCGGTTGGCCTTGGCGGTGTGAATGCACTGTCCGTCAGCGGTGATGACAAAAACGGCGTTGCTGATGCCGTCTCGTTCATTGAAGATTTGCGACAGGCAGATGATCTGACCACGCTCGCTGTTGGTCGCAACGTTGTCGTGATCGGGGGTGGGATGACGGCGGTAGATGCCGCCGTGCAATCCAAACTGCTTGGTGCAGACAACGTCACGATCGCCTATCGACGCGGGCGCGATGCCATGGGCGCAAGCCGGTACGAACAGGACCTTGCAGCATCCCATGGCGTGAAGTTGCTGTTCAACGTCTTGCCCATCGAAATCGATGGCAACGGATCGGCGGCTGAAATCAAGTTGGAATACACAACCACCAAGAATGGAAAACTCACCGGAACTGGTGAAGTGATGCGGCTTCCTGCAGATCAGGTATTCCGAGCCATTGGCCAGACGTTGGTTTCAGATGCGGGGCTGACACTGGATGGACGCAAGATTGCTGTGACAGGCGCGGGCCAAACCAGCCGCAAAGGCGTTTGGGCCGGCGGGGATTGCGCGGCAGGCGGGGATGACCTGACAGTCACTGCCGTTGCGGAGGGCCGCGATGCGGCGATGGATATTCACGCGACATTGATGGGGGATGCATAAATGGCTGACCTAACGACGAACTTCTTGGGCATCCAAAGCCCCAATCCTTTTTGGTTGGCGTCCGCGCCACCCACTGACAAAGAATACAACGTGCGCCGCGCGTTTGAGGCTGGTTGGGGCGGCGTGGTTTGGAAAACACTCGGTGAAGAAGGTCCACCCGTCGTCAACGTGAACGGCCCGCGATACGGGGTGATCTATGGCGCCGATCGGCGCGTATTGGGTATCAATAACATTGAGCTCATCACCGACCGTGATTTGCATACCAACCTCCAAGAAATCAAACGCGTAAAGGCAGACTATCCGGACCGCGCGATCATCGTTTCCATCATGGTTCCCTGTGAAGAAGACGCTTGGAAAGCGATCCTGCCGCTGGTCGAAGACACCGGAGCGGATGGCATCGAGCTGAACTTCGGCTGTCCGCATGGCATGAGCGAGCGCGGCATGGGGGCCGCCGTGGGCCAAGTGCCAGAATATATCGAAATGGTGACCCGCTGGTGCAAGCAGTATTATTCAAAGCCCGTTATCGTGAAACTGACGCCCAACATCACTGACATCCGCAAGCCTGCGGCTGCAGCCATGCGCGGCGGGGCGGATGCCGTTAGCCTGATCAATACGATCAATTCCATCACCTCGGTGAATCTCGATACCATGTCACCCGAACCCAGCATTGATGGCAAAGGCACCCACGGGGGATATTGCGGGCCCGCAGTGAAACCGATTGCCATGTCAATGGTATCTGAAATCGCGCGAAACCCTGAAACCAATGGCCTTCCTATTTCTGGTATCGGCGGGGTGTCCACATGGCGAGACGCGGCAGAGTATATCACGCTGGGGTGTGGCAACGTTCAAGTCTGCACGGCAGCAATGACCTATGGGTTCAAGATCGTGCAAGAAATGATCAGCGGTTTGTCCCAATGGATGGATGAAAAAGGCCATACCAGTATTGATGATTTTAAGGGCGCGGCGGTGCCGAACACAACGGATTGGCAATACCTTAACCTCAATTACATCGCTAAAGCCAAAATCGATCAAGACGCCTGCATATCCTGTGGGCGTTGTTATGCGGCCTGCGAAGATACGTCCCACCAGGCGATTGCAATGTCAGATGATCGCACATTTAGTGTGATTGATGCGGAATGCGTCGCCTGCAACCTATGCGTTGATGTCTGCCCTGTTGAGGACTGCATCACAATGGTCGCGATGGAACCAGGTACCGTCGATCCGCGGACGGGCAAAGTGGTTGAAAAAGAATATGCGAACTGGACGACGCACCCCAACAACCCATCAGCCACCGCAGCGGAGTAGAATTCGGCGCTTCGCCAAGTCGCCTTAAACCGTCAAAAGCCCGCGCAGCATCGCCTCTAGATAGGCTTCCGCGCCGTCAAAGGGATCAACATCGCCCAATATGGCGCGCACTTGTACGTCGAAATCGGCGTAGTGCTGGGTCTGTGCCCAGATCGAAAAAATCAGGTGGCGCGGATCGACGGGTTTGATACGCCCTTTGGCAACCCAGTCGTTGATAATCACGGATATGTCGTCAACCAGGTCGCGCAGCTCTCCGCTCAGGACCTCGCCCATACGCGGGGCACCTTGAATAATCTCATTGGCAAACAAGCGGCTTTCCCGAGGAAAGTGTTGTGACATGTCCAGTTTGCGTTTTGCGTAGGCAAGAAGTTCTTCGACCGGATCGCCATCTGCATCAATTTCGCGCAATGGTTCAAGCCAATTTTCCAGCAACCGTTCGAGTAAAGCGGTGTAAATCGCATCCTTTGAACGGAAGTAGTAAAGGAGGTTCGGTTTGGATAATCCGGCCTCTTCGGCGACCTGATCCAAGGTCGATCCGCGAAATCCATACTGAGAAAACACGACCAAACCTGCCGCCAAAATAGCCGCTTGGTTCTTCTTTTGTATGCGGGTCCCCGTGTCCGGGGCGGTTTTGGCAGGCGTCTTTTTCATCGAGATCACTTTGCACTTTGAACAACAATTGAGCAAATGGCCCAGACTTGGCACGACGTCTAGCCGTTGGCGGACCTAAGGTTAAGCAAAATCCTTGACTGACCTTTGACCTCTGTTAGCCTCTCTTTGACCAGTTGGTCAAAATATCGATCATCAATCGGGGGACATCACGATGCCATCAGCCGGTGAAAATCTACGTATAGACGGTGGCCGCCTTTGGGACAGCCTGATGGAAATGGCGAAAATCGGCCCCGGTGTGGCCGGCGGTAATAATCGCCAAACGTTGACGGATGAAGACAGCGAAGGCCGTCATCTTTTTCAAAACTGGTGCGAAGCCGCGGGTTGCACGATGGGCGTCGATGAAATCGGCAATATGTTTGCGCGCCGCGAAGGAACGGATCCAGATGCCCTGCCCGTCTATGTCGGGTCGCATTTGGACACGCAGCCTACGGGCGGAAAGTACGATGGTGTTTTGGGCGTTCTGGGTGGGCTTGAGATTATTCGCACGATGAATGACCTCGACATCAAGACAAAGCATCCGATTGTCGTGACAAACTGGACCAATGAGGAAGGCACACGCTACGCGCCCGCCATGCTGGCATCCGGTGTCTTTGCCGGAAAACACACCCTCGATTGGGCCAATGACCGCGTGGACGCGGATGGTAAACGTTTCGGGGATGAACTGGAGCGGATCGGTTGGAAAGGCCCTGAAAAGGTCGGTGATCGTAAAATGCACGCGTTCTTTGAATTGCACATCGAACAGGGTCCAATTTTGGAGGCTGAGAACCGCGACATTGGCGTGGTGACCCACGGCCAAGGGCTGCGCTGGATTGAATGCACGGTAACCGGCAAAGAAAGCCATACCGGATCGACGCCGATGCATATGCGCAAGAACGCCGGTCGTGGTTTGGCGCTGGTGACGGAACTTGTCCATGACATCGCGATGGCCAATCAACCCAATGCAGTCGGGGCAATCGGGCATATCGACGTCTACCCCAATTCGCGCAACGTGATTCCCGGCAAGGTGGTGTTCACCGTCGATATGCGCACCCACTTGCTGGACAAACTCAACGGGATGGTGGCCGAGTTTAACGAACGAGCACCGAAACTTTGTGAGGACATCGGCGTGGAGTTCTCTTGCGAGATCGTCGGTCAGTTTGACCCGCCTGCCTTTGACGAAGGCTGCGTTGGTGCCGTGCGCGCCGCGGCCGAACGGTTAGGGTATTCCCACATGGATATCATTTCCGGCGCGGGGCACGACGCCTGCTGGATCAACGATTTGTACCCCACCGCGATGGTCATGTGCCCATGTGTGGACGGGTTATCCCACCATGAAGCCGAAGAAATATCCCAGGAATGGGCCACAGCTGGTGCGGATGTATTGATGCATGCCGTTTTAGAAACGGCGCAGATTGTCGGGTAACATTGGGGGCCAGCCCCCAAACCCCCGGAGTACTTTAGAACCAAAGAAGATGAGGAACGGATGATGAGCAAAGTCATAAAGAACGGAACAATCGTCACCCATGACCTGACTTACAAGGCGGACGT
>CAYOSK010000025.1:0-8540 GCA_964406585.1 uncultured Octadecabacter sp.
ACACTGGAGACTTAAAATCTCTTGGCCGTATGGCCGTGCCGGTTCGAGTCCGGCCGCGGGTACCAGCGAATATGATCGAGATCAGATAGTGGTTTGAGATTGGGTCAGGGGCTGCTTGGCGGACTAAGCCGATCTTGAAGCTCTTGCTGTGAATACGCCTGCGATGAACAGGCAGCTCGCTCCCATGCGGTTCAAAATTCGCATTGCGATAGGCTTGCGGAACTGCGTTCGCAAACCATGCGCACTGAAGAGCCAGAACAGGCTGTTGAGGGTGGCAACCGCCAAGAAAGTCGCCGTAAGAACGGCAAACTGCTGAAAGATTGGCCCAGCAGGATTAACGAATTGCGGAACGAACGCGATAAAAAAAGCCGGGCCCTTTGGGTTTAGCAGGCTAATCAGGAATGACTTCCAAAAAAGGCCTGTCAAGGGCTCTGAGCTGGAGGCGCTATCGACAGAAATTCCCTTTACTGGTGCAGTCCAAAGAGAATAAGCAAGCCATATCAAGTAGATCGCTCCGATCAACTTCAGAAGCGTGAACAGAAATGCAGACGTGGCCAAGACCGCACCAGCGCCAGCCAGCGACAAAGACATTGCAAAGAATGCGCCCAAGACAACACCCGGTACGGTCGCCATTCCGGAGTGTTTACCCTCGCGTATCGCGTAGCTCACGGTCAGAACAACAGCAGGGCCGGGAATGAGAACAACAATCGCGCTTGCAACAACAAACGCCAGCCAAGTTTCGTATGTCATAAGTTGTGCTGCTTCCTTTTTTCTAAGACAGCAAACATCTAAACTGTTCTGCAGAGAAGATGAATTCTGCGGATGCATGGTTTGGAAGCATGGGCTCAAACCTGCCTTTCGGTGCGTCTGGCGATCTACTGCAAACGCGCTGCGGACAGGGCGATGGCTTGTTGGTAGACCGTTGCGGCGTTCCATTCGTTTAACACGCGGAAGTTGGCGGTGCCTTCTTGAAACGATTCACCGGGGCGCCAGCCTTTTTGGCGCAGAAAGTTCGCGGTCGAGGCAAGGCTGTCGGCCAGTCCGTACAGATCAACGCGTCCATTGCCATCAGCATCCACGCCGTAGCGCAGCGCATTGCCCGGTAGGAATTGCGTGTGCCCCATTTCACCATGTGCAGCGCCGCGTTGGTTGGGCGAAAGGCCGCCGCGATCGACCAAGATCAGTGCCGCAATCGCGTGGGGTGTAAAAAAGCCGGATCGGCGGCAATCATAGGCGACGGTCGAAATGCTATCGACGACGGGTGTGTTGCCCAATGTGCGGCCAAAACCAGTTTCCATTCCGTGAATGGCCAGCAAAATGCCCGCGGGCACACCATAGGCGCGTTCCAGATTGGCATAAAACTGGGGGTTCTTGTTCTGCTCGCGGCGCATTTGGTTGGCAAAGCTATCGAGGCTGCCAAGGCGGATGCGAATGAAATCGTTCAATTCGTAGCGCACGCCGGTCTGGTTGCGATCCGCACGGATCGTGGAGGTTGAATACTGTGCGTTTGCAAGGGCCTGCAAACCCGCAGGGCCAACGCCCGCTGCCGCTGCTTCGGACGCGAAGGCCTGTTTCCAAGCGGCAAATCCGCTGCTGTCATTGCCACAGGGCGCGGCAAGCGCAGGGACGGCGAGGGCGGTAAAGGCGGCAGCTAAGACAAAACGCATAAGAAAACTCCGAATATAATGGTTAATCGAAGCCTATCAGGTTTTTCAGGTCTGTTAAGTCAGGAATTCAGGATAATTTGGCGCGACGGCACTGCCGATGGTTCGGCGAACCGACTGGCCCAATCAATCCCGTGTTCCGGCAAACTTTTCTGTCCACTCTTCGCGCTGTTCATCGCTAATTTTCGCAAATAGATTGTCTGGGACGCTAAAGGCATGGCCTGCGGGCAATGCGGTCGCCGCGGTTGCCATATCTGACGGCCATTCCATATCCAGCGTGTTCATCGCCGACATCAATTTGGCAGATGCGTTCGGGATAAAGGGTGCAGACAGGACTGCGTAGATGCGGATCAGGTTCAGCGCGAGCCGGATTTGCGCCGCGGCCTGATCTGGATCTTCTTTGAAGACCGCCCAAGGGGCCGCCGCCTGCAAATATTCGTTGCCTGCTGCCCACATCGCGCGCAGTTCAGCAGCGGCTTTGCGGATTTCGATGTTGTCCATCGCGGTTTCATAGGCGGACAGCCGGTTTTGCAGATCCGCGATCAAGGCTGTTTCCGCCGCGCCAAATTCACCGCCCGAGGGCACGTCTTCTGAAAACTTCGAGCGGCAGAATTTGGTAACGCGGCTGACAAAGTTGCCCAAAACATCTGCGAGGTCTTTGTTACAATCCGTCTGGAACTGGTCCCACGTGAATTCGGAATCCGATGTCTCTGGTGCGCGGCTCAGAAGCCACCAGCGCCAGTAATCCGCCGGAAGAATTTCAAGCGCTTGGTCCATGAACACGCCGCGGCCGCGCGATGTTGAAAACTGCCCGCCATCATAGTTCAGATAGTTGAATGATTTCAGGTAATCGACTCGTTTCCACGGCTCGCCCGATCCAATAATCGTTGCGGGGAAGGACAGGGTGTGAAACGGGACGTTGTCTTTGCCCATGAATTGCGTGTAGCGCACATCATCTGCACCTTGATCGGTGCGCCACCAGCGCGCCCAATCCCCGCCCGTGGCATCCGACCATTCCTGCGAACAAGCGATGTATTCGATGGGGGCGTCAAACCAGACATAGAACACTTTGCCTTCCATGCCCGGCCAAACGTCTTGGCCCTTCATCACGGGCACACCCCAATCCAGATCGCGGGTGATTCCACGGTCTTGTAAACCGTCACCGTCGTGCAGCCATTTTTTAGCGATTGAGGTTGTCAGAACAGGCCAGTCGTTTTGGCTGTCGATCCATTGGTCGATGTCGTCTTTCAGTTTGGATTGCAGCAGGTACAAATGTTTGGTGTCACGCATTTCCAGATCGGTTGATCCAGAAATGGTGCTGCGTGGGTCAATCAAATCGACGGGGTCCAACAGTTTTCCGCAGTTGTCACATTGATCGCCGCGCGCGTCTTCGAACCCGCAGTTGGGGCATGTGCCTTCGATGTAGCGATCGGGCAAATAGCGCCCATCCGCATGGGAATACATCTGTGTTTCCAAGCGTTCTTCGATCAATCCATTGTTGGCCAGCACACCCGCGAAATGCTGAGTCAGTTTGCGGTTCTGATCACTTGACGAACGCCCGTAGTGATCAAACGACAAGGCGAACCCTTTGGCGAGCTGATCTTGCACGGCCCACATTTCAGCGCAGTATTCATCCACGGGTTTCCCGGCCTTTGCAGCGGCCAATTCGGCAGGTGTGCCATGTTCATCCGTTGCGCACAAAAACAAAACCTCATCCCCGCGCCCGCGCAGGTAGCGCGCGTAAAGATCGGCGGGCAATTGGCTGCCCACAAGATTGCCGAGGTGTTTGATCCCGTTGATATAGGGAATTGCAGAAGTGATAAGGTGGCGTGCCATTGTCTGTCCTTTGGTTCACACCGCATTTAGCGGCTGTTGGGTGCAAGTGCCAGAGGCGGTTATTATTGCGTATTCAGTGGTGTGCCTGTGTCTGTACCAAAGATGCGGAGGGCGTAGGGTTTTGTTAACCTTTGTGATCTAGACATCGCACAGCCGACAAGAGGCAAAGTACACGATGAAAATTCGACAACTCATTGCAGACAAGACCCTGTCGGGGGTGCAACGCGTCACCCCGCAGACATCTATCCGCGACACGGCTCAAAGATTTTTGGATTTGCAGGTTAGTGCGCTTATCGTTTCGGGTCATGATGACGTTTTGCTTGGTATTGTATCGGAACGAGATCTTGTTGATGTGGTGGCGCGCGCAGCACCGGGGGTGGTGGATCGGCCCGTCTCAACCATCATGACATCCACGGTTATCACCTGTGACACGAATGAAGACATCGCCGACATTTTGCGCATGATGAACACCAATACCATTCGCCATATGCCCGTGGTGTCAGATGGGAAGTTGGTGAACATGGTGAGCATTCGCGAACTCACCAAAGCCTACGAGCTTCTACAGATTGAAGCGAACACTGATCCCTTGACTGAATTGTCAAATCGGCGCCCGTTTTTGCGCACCCTGACCGAAGAATTCGATCGCGCGCGGGCCCAAGCCCACCCGCTGGCCGTTGCGATGATTGATCTGGATAACTTCAAACGGGTCAACGACACGTTTGGCCATGAAGCTGGCGATGCTGTCCTGCGCCAAATTTCAGGTCTTCTTATCACGGAATTTCGGACGATTGATCTTATTGGGCGTTTGGGCGGTGAAGAATTTGCAGTCGTCTTTCCAGAAACCACGCTTGAGGGGGCAAGGATCGCCTGTGAGCGGCTTTTGAAAGGTATTCGAGGGGCGAAAATTAAGGTGGGGACGGATGAAATCCGGGTGACGGCCAGTATTGGTTTGGCACCGAT
Source organism: uncultured Octadecabacter sp. (assembly GCA_964406585.1). Classification (GTDB taxonomy): domain Bacteria; phylum Pseudomonadota; class Alphaproteobacteria; order Rhodobacterales; family Rhodobacteraceae; genus Octadecabacter. The sequence continues at coordinate 4,461 of CAYOSK010000025.1, forward strand.
GACCCGAATCCACAAAGAGCCGTCACAAGTTTTAAAATGTGCTGATGAACTTTTGTACCAAGCAAAATCAAACGGGCGGGATCGCTTGATCCTGCAAGACGGGTTTACGGTATGGGTCGCCGAAGCCGGATAATCCGACAGGCCAATCTTATTTCATATCCATGCGTCCCCATCCGAGGGGGCAGAGAACGTTATTTGTCTCGTGATCGGCCCAACAAGCGTCCGATGATAAAGGACGTGCGCGGTGCGTAGATATAGGGCGTTTTGTCTTCACGGGTGGTGCGCACGGTCATGCGGCTTAGGCCGAAAACGATCAGCACGATATGCCCCAACGAAATAAAATAGAACAAGGCCGAAGGGCCATATAGATCGATCAAGACAGACGTGACCCAAGGCGCAGCAATCGCCCCCAGTGCGAAATAAAACATCAATGCAGCAGATAATTCGATGCGTTCATCATTGGTCGCAAAATCATGCGCGTGGGATGCCGCGACGGAATAAACTGGAAATGTCGTGAACCCGAAAAACGCCGCGGATGCCATGATGCCTGTCGTCCCCCCACCGGAAAATGTGACCGTGACCGCGCAAGACACCACTGATGCAGCCGACAATCCGATCAGCACCCAACGGCGATCATATTTGTCCGCGATCCATCCGGCAGGAAATTGCGCGACGGCGCCCCCGGCGACAAAGGCGGCAAGAAACAAGCCGATTTGACTGGCGGCCAATCCGACTTCTTGGCCATAAATCGGACCGACCATTCGAAACGACGCGCCCGACAGTGCCGCCACCAAAACACCGGCAACCGCCAAAGGTGACATACGCCACGCAAGCAACGGATGCAGCCGCGGCGCGGCAGGTGTGGCTGGTTGCGGCACCCGTGTCAGGGCGAGCGGCAAAACGGAGGCGCAACACATGATCGTCAGCAACGTGTAGGCGACATAGGTTTCAACGGAGGCCAGCGATCCGATCATCAGTTGGGCCACCAATGATCCACCCATATCGATCACCCGGTACATGCCCATGGCGCGGCCTCTGGTTTCGTTTGTCACCTTGGCTTGAAGCCAGCTTTCGACAACGGTGTAGCATCCGGCAATGCACATGCCTGACATGATCCGCAGCAATGCCCAAGCCGTTGCATCAAAAATCAAGATATGGCCCGCCATGCCGATGGCCCCAAGGGCAGTGAACACGGCAAACGCGCGTGAATGGCCAACGTCCCCCATCAACCGCGGCGCCCACCAACACCCGATAAAGAAGCCCAGAAAGTGCATCGAACCGAGGAACCCGACATCCCCACGGCTGAACCCGCCACCCAAACCCGTGAGCGCATCCAGCGGACCAACAGCGCCCGAAGACAGCTGCAACAGCATCACCGATAACAAAAGGGCCGCAAAGGAAATTAACATCCGCATAGTGTGGGTAAACGGGGATTTGATCAGGGCAGCTTGGACTTAATCGACGTTTTGTGTCGCGGTTGGACGATTACACAAAGACTGTGATGCAATGTGATACGCGGTGTGACCGGTGAACCGATACTGTGATGCACGAAGGCACACAGGATCACCCGGCGCGGGATGAACCAATTGCGACGCCAGCGTCACGTCGTGCATTCGGCCTTCAACCTGCACCCGTAGCATAAGCCGTATTGTGTCTTCTGTGGGCAGAGACATGGTTTGCCCTGCGATTCCTTCGACATAGCGCGCATTTATGGGAACATTCAGCGACACGAACCCGAAAATTGCCAACGCTCCCATTGCGACGGCCCAGCCCGCCCACACCCCGCGATCGCGCAGGTTCCTGCGGCGCAATTCGCGGTTTAGACGGTCATGCGTGCTTTCGTTACGTTGATCCATATGTTCAGTATAGCCACTGCGCTGGGCTTGTGCAGCCGTTCGCGTCGGATATGGTTTGATGGACCACGTTGAAAGGGCATTGTTGATGAAACGGATAGAACTCGGGCGGACAGGAATTGAGGTCAGCGATTGGTGTCTTGGAACGATGACTTATGCGCGCCAGACCCCACAAGATGACGCGCACCGCCAAATTGATATGTGCCTTGAGGCTGGTATCAATTTTATCGATACGGCGGAAATGTATCCGGTGAACCCGATTTTGGCTGAAACGGTGGGCGACAGCGAACGCTGCATCGGGGCATGGCTGGCCCGAACAGGGCGTCGCGATGATGTTGTGATCGCAACCAAAGCATCAGGCGATATGGAACTTGCCCGCAACGGCGAGGGGTTTTCGGGCGACAATATTATGGACGTGTTGGAGGGAAACCTGAAACGACTAGGCACGGATTACATTGATTTGTATCAGCTGCATTGGCCGATGCGGGGATCTTATATGTTCCGCCAGAACTGGGGGTTTGATCCCAGTGGCCAAGACCGCGCACGTACCTTGGATCACATGGCGGGCGTGTTGGAGGCGTTGAAACAAGCACAGTCGGATGGAAAAATTCGGGCCTTTGGCTTGTCTAATGAATCCGCATGGGGAACGACAAAGTGGATCGATGTTGCCGAACAAATTGGGGCTCCGCGTGTGGCATCTGTGCAAAATGAATACTCATTGCTGTGCCGACTGTATGACACCGATATGGCCGAAGTGTCGGTCAACGAAGACGTGCTGTGTTTTTCGTTTTCGCCGTTGGCGGCAGGGCTTTTGACCGGCAAATACGCGGATGGTGCCGTACCTGAGGCGTCCCGCATGTCATTTGGGCCGCAGCTTGGCGGGCGCAATCAGCCCCGCGCCCATGACGCGGTGGCCGCATATGCCGCGGTTGCCAAAAAACACGGGCTGTCGTTGATGCATATGGCGATGGCATTTCAGCGCAGCCGGCCGTTCAAGGTCAGCGCGATTTTCGGTGCGACGACATCGGCGCAATTGGCGCAGTTGTTGGAAGGCAAGGATATTGAATTGTCACCGGCAGCATTGGCAGACATCGACGCCACCCACCGTACCCATCCGATGCCTTACTGAGCGGCTGCGCCGCCCATGATGTTTTAGGGCCTAGCCTGTGGTGCGGCCTGCGCGCCAGTGCATAGGTCGCGCGTGTAGAAGGGGGCATGCCTCCGGCGGGAGTTTGAAAAAGCAAAGACGCGAGAACTGTTGTCAGTCGTCTAGTGTAATTGTGAATTGTGGGCCTTGGGTGGTGATTTCGCTGAGCCCACACATCGCGCGGTAGGTGGCGATGGCCGTGGCGTTGTTTGGAATTGTGCCAATGGTCAAGCGCGTGGCGCCAATGTGGTGGGCGTGATCGCTCGTGGTCTTGATCAAGGCGGTCGCCACGCCCCTGCGGCGGCTTTGGGGCTGGACAAACAGGTGGTGGATGTCGAGGCGGGTTTCATTGCTATGGATCACGAAAGATGTAACCAGCCCAGCATATCCAACAGGCTTTGTTTGCCGCGTAGCGATCAGAATGGCGCATGTTGGATTTGGACCGAAGACGGCTTTCTGCAACTGCGACTGACTGATGGTTGCTGTGTCATCGTGAAAGGCGGACAGAGCTGTGATCATTGCCAGCAGATCTGGCAGATCGGTGTGGCGGGCCCACCGGATGTGGGGTGTAGCGTTCATGTCCCAAGTCAGAGGCTTTGCGGGGTTGCGTGTCAAGGCGGGTTGCGAAAGGGTCACCAAAAAGGGGAGGGCAGCATGCCATTAGAAATGAACCGTTCTGTGTTTATCACTGCGGCGATCACCGGATCGGGCAGCACGCAGGAGAAAAGCCCGCATGTGCCGCGCTCGCCGCGTGAGATTGCGGATGCGGCGATCGAGGCGGCCCAGGCGGGGGCGGCGGTGGTGCATTGTCATGTGCGTGATCCTGAAACAGGTGTGCCAAGCCGACGCTTGGAATTGTACCGTGAGGTGACGGATCGGATCCGGGCATCGGACGTGGATGTTGTGCTGAACCTGACGGCTGGCATGGGCGGGGACATCGTGTTTGGGGGTGTGGAGGCACCTTTGCCGACTGTCGCGGGCACAGATATGGTGGGTGCGACGGAACGCATGGCCCATGTGGCGGAGTGTCTGCCTGAGATCTGCACATTGGATTGCGGCACGATGAATTTCGCTGAGGCG
>CAYOSK010000025.1:8550-24682 GCA_964406585.1 uncultured Octadecabacter sp.
CAATACCCCGGGGATGCTGGTTGCGATGGGCCGAATGATGACCGATCTGGGCGTGAAGCCCGAGATCGAGGCGTTTGACACGGGCCATTTGTGGTTTGCAAAGCAACTTGTGGCAGAGGGGATTTTGAAACCTGATGCTTTGGTTCAATTGTGTATGGGGGTGCCGTGGGGTGCGCCGGATGATCTGAACACCTTTATGGCGATGGTTAACAATGTGCCATCAGATTGGAGCTTTAGCGCGTTTGGTTTGGGGCGCTCGCAGATGCCTTTCGTGGCGGCCAGCGTGTTGGCGGGCGGTAATGTGCGCGTCGGGCTTGAGGACAATTTGATGTTGGATCGCGGTGTTCTTGCGACCAATGCACAGCTGGTGGAACGTGCTGTTGGAATTGTTGAAAACCTTGGCGCGACAGTGATCGGGCCTGAACAGGTCCGCGAAAACCTAGGGTTGGTAAAGCAGGCACCCAAGGGGTGAGGTGGCTTGCCATATTTATGATATCGGGCTGCGCAATTTCCCCTGCGCCTGAACCGTTCGGTGTGACAATGGTCGAAGAAACCACCTGCATTGGGCGCGGTGGGGAAATCGTGATGGGGCCGGATGGTACATTTTTTTGCCAAGGCGGGTAGCGCACGCCTAAGACCAATGATCGCCGCGCTGGGCTGCGCGGTGTTGTTTGGCTGCGCGCCGCCTGTTGCCGACGTTGAAATGCCCGTGCCTGTATTTCGCGATACATCTGCGCAGATCGCGTCGCAAACGGATGTCACAGCGGATCGCATGGCAGGGACGTGGTATGTTCGCCAGCGGTTCGGTGCGGGTGGCGGCATCGGGGTGATGTTTGATTTGTCCGTGCTTCCGGGGGGTGATTTGCAACTCACCCTGCCGAGGGGCAATTGCGCCGCCATCCCGTGCGATGACATGCAAGCGGTTCTTGTGCTTTTGAAGGCATCAGGGCCGGGCCGGTGGCGGCCTATTGATCCACCAAATGGTGTGTTTGATCGCGATCTTTGGGTGATGTGGATGGATTTTGACAGTCGTACAGCGGCTTTCGGGACGCCATCTGGTGAATTCGGTTGGATTGTCGATAAAAATCGACGTGGCGGGGGGGATCGCATCGTCGCGGCGCGGGACATTATGGAATGGTTCGGGTATGCTGTTTCCCAACTAAATGAGGTAAGCCCATGAAAAGAATGGTTTTTGGATTTGGTGTGATTCTGGCACTGGCCGCGTGTGATGATGTGGCATTGCCGACAGGTGGGCTTTTGGGCGGGGATACCGGCGGAAATTTGCCAGCGGCGAGCGGTGGATTTAACGAATATCTCGTTTTGGGTTCGTCTATGTCGTTTGAAGAATGCCGGTCGCGCGGCGGAATCATTATCAGTGATCAGGGCAGCCCGATGGTGGCCTGTGATCCGCGCGTGCGCCGTGAACCGGTTCCGGCCAATGAATTCGACCATCCCGGCAGCCCTGTTCCGCAGGTCGAAGCGATCGCAGATGCTGTGACCGAAGGCTAAGTTATCCTTGACTTGACGGACCAAAACAGGCCTCGCTTTGCGGGGTCTTTTTGGTTTGGGAGAAACGGATTTGACACAGAGTGCAGCGATCATCGGGGGTGGCGTGATTGGCGGCGGTTGGGCCGCGCGGTTTTTGTTAAATGGGTGGAACGTTCGGGTTTTTGACCCTGACCCAGAGGCGGAGCGAAAGATCGGCGAAGTGCTGAAAAATGCGCGCGCGTCGCTGCCCGGCCTGTATGATATGGCGCTGCCCCGTGAAGGGTCCCTGACGTTTCACAGCACGATTTCAGATGCCGTAAAGGGTGCTGCGTGGATCCAAGAAAGCGTTCCAGAACGTTTGGACGTAAAACACGCCGTATATCGCTCCTTGCAAGATCATTGCGATCTTGACGCGATTATTGCGTCATCGACGTCTGGTTTCAAACCGTCAGAGTTACAAGACGGTGCTGCGCGCCCAGAACAGATTGTTGTTTGTCATCCGTTCAACCCTGTGTATCTGCTGCCATTGATCGAAGTTGTCGGCACCGATGTGAACATGGATATGATCGGCGGGGTTGAAGACATGCTGCGTGGCATTGGCATGTACCCTTTGATGGTCAAAAAAGAAATCGACGCCCATATTGCGGATCGTTTTCTGGAAGCGGTATGGCGCGAGGCGCTTTGGCTGATCAAGGACGGCATCGCGACCACGAGCGAAATTGACGAAGCCATTCGTATGGGTTTCGGGCTGCGCTGGGCCCAGATGGGGCTGTTTGAAACCTACCGCATTGCGGGCGGTGAGGCGGGGATGCGTCATTTCATTGAACAGTTTGGCCCCTGTCTGGAATGGCCTTGGACAAAACTGATGGATGTGCCGGAGCTAACGGAGGATTTGATTGATCAAATTGCCGGTCAATCAGATGCGCAATCCGGCCAGTATTCCATACGGGATCTGGAACGGCACCGCGATGCGAACCTTGTTGGGATGATGCGCACGCTGAAGGCGCGCGATTGGGGGGCGGGGGCAGTGTTGAACCTGCACGACAAAACGTTGAACCAAACGGGTCGCATTGCCGATCGGTTGGCTGACGTCGCGGATCCGACCCGACCCATCAAGACGCTGGAACGCGCCGTTCCGATTGATTGGACGGACTATAATGGTCACATGAACGAAGCACGTTATTTACAGGCGTTCGGCGATGCCACGGACCGACTGATGCTCATCATTGGGTGCACGCCAGATTATATTGCGTCGGGCGGCAGCTATTTTACGGCTGAAACCCATATCCGCCATGTAGATGAAGTGCATGCGGGTACGGTGATCCATGTGGACACGCAGGTGTTGTTGGGCGACGGGAAAAAATTGCACCTGTTTCATCACATGTATGATGGAGATCGATTGTTGGCTACGGGCGAGCACATGTTGATCCACGTTGATCTGGCAACGCGAAAGGCCAGCGATCCTGCGCCAAGTGTTGCGCAACCGCTGGCCCAATTGGCCGCCGCCCATGGGCATCTGTCAAATCCCAACGGCGCGGGTGCGGCTGTGGGGGTGCGATGAAACGGGTTCTTATCACCGCGGGCGCGTCGGGTATTGGTCTGGCCATGGCCGATGGGTTTGACGGTGCCGGATATGATGTTTGGGTGACGGATATAAACGCTGATACGCTTGCGCAATGCCCTCCGCATTGGACCACCCGACGTGTCGATGTGACCTCAGATCAGGGGATGCGCAATGTCTTTCAAGAACTGGCCACCGCAGGCGGCGTGGACGCGGTTTGTGCCAATGCAGGCGTTGCGGGCCCCACAGCCCCGCTTGAGGATGTGGCGTGGGGCGACTGGCAAGACTGCGTGAATGTCACCCTTGGTGGCGCGTTTTTGACGGCGAAATACGCCATGCCTTTGATGAAAGCCGCAGGCGGCGGTGCAATGATCATCACGTCATCGACCGCTGGGCAGTTTGGCTACCCCAACCGCGCACCCTACTCGGCGGCAAAGTGGGGTGTGATTGGATTGATGAAGACATTGGCGATGGAGCTTGGGCCATTTGGCGTACGGGCCAACGCCATCTGCCCCGGCGCGGTAGAGGGCCCGCGCATGGACGGGGTATTGTCCCGCGAGGCTGCCGCCAAGGGTATGACGCGCGAAGCGGTCTATGACGGTTACGCGGCCGGAACGTCGATGCGTACTTTTGTGGAGGCGCGCGACATTGCAGATATGGCTGTTTTTCTGGCCTCGGACGGGGCGCGGCGCGTGTCGGGGCAAGTGATTGCCGTAGACGGGCATACCGAAAACCCCGACCCAAAACCGTAACGTCGATCGAATTTACGGTGTAAATCCGATCGAGAGGGGGCGCTGCCCCCGTCCTGCGGACTCCCCCGGAGTATTTGGAAACCAAAGAAGATGTGACGGCGCCGTGTGTATTGCAGCGCGGGGGCTGGCACCTATGGCATTTGGCAGGCATGAAGGGGAATGGAACTTTGGATCCCTGTCACGATACTCGCAGCGCTTGCGCAAACGTTACGTTTTGGCCTGCAACGGCAATTGAAGACGACCCGACTGTCATCCACCGGGGCGACGTTGGCGCGATATTTATATTCCATGCCTTTGGCCGCTGCAGGTGCCATCATTTATGCTGGGATCATTGAGCAAGGCTGGCCTGATTTAAACACGGCGTTCTGGGGATATTTGGTGCTCGGGGGTGGGACGCAGATTTTGGCGACCGTGTGCATGATGGGATTGTTTGCGCGGCGCAATTTTTCCGTCGGTATTGCGTTCACCAAGACCACCGTTCTGATGGCGGTTCCTTTGGGATGGATGTTATTGGGCGATACGGCGAGTGTTTGGGGGATCGTTGCGATTTTCATTGGCTTCGTGGGTGTCATAATTTTATCGGACATACCGAGCGACAGCAGTGCGGGATTTGTGCGCCGCATTGGCAATCCGGCAACCGGGTTGGGGTTGGCTGCGGGGGTGTTGTTTGCTTTGGCGGGCGTGGGGTATCGTGGTGCGGTTTTGGACATGGGAGAAATTGATCCGGTGTTCCGCGCACTGTTTTCATTGGCCTGTGCCACAGCATTGCAGACAGTGGCGATGGCCGTGTGGATGCGTGTGCGCGAACCCGGCGAAGTCAGCCGCGTTCTGACAGCCTGGCGTATCGCGGGGCTTGTCGGGATCGCGAGCATGATTGGTTCGACCTGTTGGTTCATCGCGTTCAGCATGCAAAATGTCGCCTATGTCAACGCATTGGGGCAGGTGGAGGTGTTGTTTTCGTTGGGATTGACGGTGTTTGTCTTTCGCGAGCAGATTACGCGCCGAGAGGTCCAGGGCGGCGTGGTGTTGATGATTTCGATTTTGGCGCTGATCCTATTGGCCTAGCGGGCGGGCACCCAACCGCGTCACCACATGCGCGGCGGTGTCGTTGCGAAAAAAGGGCACAGTGTTGGGGGCTGTTCCTTGAAGACGGGCGTTTATTTCCGCCAGCACGACTTTTGTGATGAACGGCAGATTCAGGCCGCGGGCATCATCGAGCGTCACCCATTGCAAATGGCTGAGTTCATCGTCTGCTTGCGTGAAATCATCTGGATCACTGGCCAAATGTGCTGCATCCACAAGGAAAAACCGCGCATCAAAGCGGCGCGGACGACCGGCTGGGGTGACGGCGCGGAATACGAAATCTAGATGGGTGGCATCTGGCATATGGCCCGTATCGGCAAAGCCGCGCCAGCCGTGCGGGGCGTTAGCCCATGGCGCCCTTGTCCCAAGAATTTGTCCGGTTTCTTCCCACAGTTCGCGTATGGCGGCGGCCGCCAACGTGCGGGCGGGGCAGGTGCTGTCTTCGCGCAGATTTGTGTCGACGTCAGGGCGCATATCCGTTTTTATACCGCTGTCCGTTGGGTCAACTGCGCCGCCGGGGAAAACGAATTTATTGGGCAGGAATGCAGCATTTGCCCCCCGCTGCCCCATCAAGACGCGCGGGCGCACGTCGTGATCGCGCATGACGATCACGGTGGCAGCATCGCGAATGTCCAATGTGTTTGATGGCGTCATTTAACCCTTTCGGGTCAGGCGGTGGCCCCGAACCCGTGCATACGGCGTGCCCATTGTATGGCCACGATCATCCCTTTTAGTCGAGGCAAAAGGTACAAAGACAACGCGACACATACAATGGTTAGCGACACCGCAAGAACCAGCGGGTTTGGTCGAAGATGAACAAAGGCGACGTGCATCAGGACCCCGAGAACATGCGCCACGATCAGGATTGTTAGATAGGCGGGCCCGTCATCTGCGCGGTGATGATGTAATTCTTCGCCGCACACTGTGCAGGTGTCTTTGACCTTCAGGTAGCCGCTAAACAACATACCTTCCCCGCAATTTGGACATTTGCGGCGCAGGCCACGCAACATGGCCGGCTTGGTTTCGCGATCTGGGACAGTGTCGAGCATTGAGGCCTCATGTGTCGTTGGGTTCCTTGTGCGCGTCTTCGGCGATTAAGAACAGGGGCAAAAGTGCCGCTGCGACGGAACGCCCCAAGCTTCGAAAAATTTTTTTGGAAATTGCGCGACGGAAAAATGGGCGGGGCGCGTTTTATGATCATTGGCGCCTAAGAAAAGGCGTTTGATGAAGGACATAAAAAGGAAAGAACATGAAAACGACACTCCTTATAGCAGCAATCGCGGCTGGCATGACGTTGGCAGCAGGCGCACAGGCGCGTGATGGCGGAGCGCGGTTTGAAATGCCCGCCTTCGAAGAAATCGACGCAAACAGTGACGGCGCAGTGACATCCGAGGAGATCACAGCGGCGATGCAGGCGCAGGCCTTGGCGCGTTTTGAAGCTGTTGACACCAATGGCGACGGGGCGCTTTCGGCCGAAGAAATGATCGCGCAAGCGGAAGGACAGCGGGCAAGCCGTATGGCTGATCGAATTGCGGATCGCATTGAAAAGGCGGATGCGAACGGTGATGGCGTGCTGCAAGCAGAAGAGCTTCGGGCGCAAATGGGCAATCGTCGCGGTGCAAACCCCGACCGTTTGTTCAATCGTTTTGATGCGGATGATAATGGCAGCTTAAGTGCGCAAGAATATGCAGCCGTGCTGGACCGTATGCAGGATCGCCGTGACCACGGCCGTCGCGACAACTAAGGTGTTGGGCGGCGCGCGGGGTTTTCGTGCGCCGCCTTGCCTGACTGGACAGTTATGGGTAGCACCACACAACATGAGCGCCGATCAATCCCCAAGCGATGCACTATTGCTCGCCGCGTTTGCGGGCGGGGACCGAGGGGCTGCATTGACGCTGACCCATCGGTTGACGCCGCGCGTTATGGGGCAAGCATACCGCATGCTGGGCGACCGGGCGCAAGCAGAGGATGTCGCGCAGGAAGCAATGATGCGCTTGTGGAAAATCGCGCCCGATTGGGACGCCGATCGCGCGCAGGTGACAACATGGCTGTATCGTGTTGTCGCGAATTTATGCACAGACCAGTTGCGCAAACGCGGGCGCACTGTTGCGCTCGACGGTGTCCAAGATCCCGGGGATGGGGCGCCGTCAGTGGTGCAACAGATGCAAGACACACAACGGGTGGGTGCGCTGCGAGCGGCCTTGGCCGATTTGCCAGAACGCCAAGCGCAAGCGGTATCGCTGCGTCACCTCGAAGCGCTTGGCAATCCCGAGATTGCCAACATTATGGAAACCAATGTGCGCACTGTCGAAAGCCTGATCGCGCGTGGCAAAAAGGCCCTGATTGCGCGACTATCAGGACGCAAAGTAGAATTGGGATATGTTGATGACCCGTGACCGCGAAGAAGAATTGTTGACCGAAACGTTTGCACAGTTGCGTGCGGATGATGTGGCACCGTCCGATGATCTGTTTGACCGGATTATGATGGATGCCGACAACGTTTTGGCTGCAGCATCGCCCTATGAGCGGCCAAAGGCCACGATTGGGCTGAGGTTTTTGGATGCCATCGGAGGCTGGCCATCATTGGGCGGATTGGCCGCAGCGACGTTTGCGGGGCTGTGGATCGGCGTCATGCAACCTGCGGCACTGGGCGATCTTTCCGCGTCGTTTTGGGGCAATACCTACGAGGTTCCGCTGCTAGAAAGCGATGTGTTCGCTGGTTTGGAAGGCTAAGACTATGACTAAAACGCATAAAGAACCGCGCAACTGGATCCGTATCGTTCTGGTCGTGTCTCTTGCCTTAAATCTGGTCGTTGTCGGGATTGTTGCAGGTGTTGCATTTAAGGGAGGGCCAAAATCAGGGGCCCAGCGATTTGATTTATCGGTCGGCCCTTTAACCCGCGCAATGGACGCATCCCAACGCGATGCTTTGCGAACCGCCTTGCGAGACAGCGGAGCTTTTGAACGAGCGAATCGATCTGACATTCGTCGCGACATGATCGCTATGGCTGCGGCTTTACGCGCGCCCGAGTTTAATAAAAATGAATTTCGCGAAACGCTGATACGTCAGCGTGGGAGGTTGCAAACGGTACAAGACGCGGCGGTTGACGCGGTGACGGACATTATTGCGGATATGTCAGCAGATGAACGCGCGGCCTTTGCGGATCGGTTGGAAGAACAGCGCCGTCGCGGGCCACAACCGCGCCAATTGCGGTGACGATTATGCGGCTGCAAGGCTGACTTTATTGCGGCCGGTATTCTTGGCGTCATAAAGGGCCGTATCAGCCGCGTTTACGAGGCTTTCTAAATCATCAACGACATCTTGCATTTTTTGTCCTCCGCTTAGGGACACACCCACAGACATGGTCACGCCAATTTCGTCATGTCCATCGCCGACGTAAAAGGGGGTGTCGGCGATCAAACGGCATAGTCGTTCGGCGGCGGTGCGGGCATGAATGACATCACTGTTCGGAATCGCCACGAGAAATTCTTCGCCGCCAATGCGCGCCAGCAAATCAACCGCGCGTAAATTTCCCTTAAGACGGGATGCAACCTGACATAAAATTTCATCCCCGGCTTTGTGCCCGTGGGTATCGTTGATTGTTTTGAAATGATCTAAATCAAGCACCATTATCGCAAATTCGCGGTGTGCTTTATGGCTTTCGGCGGACAGCCGCGACAGATGAGGCAGGGCATAGCGGCGGTTAAACAATCCCGTTAGTGGATCAGTGATCGCCGCCTCGAGCCCGGTTTCGACGGTGCGGCGCAAGGCATCGGCTTCGTGTTTTGCGCGCACGAGGACGGCACAACGATGGCGAATTTCGATACCGTCAACGGGCGAGCAAACAATATCATTCGCCCCCAAATCCAACGCCATCGCGGCGGCCTGTCGTGCAGAGGGAGGCAGCAAAACCAAAAGACCTGAATGGCGTGATCTCGATTGACTGCGCATTTCGGCCAAAAGCCGAAAAAGGGCAGCTTCGTCGTCAAGTCCAGATCTGAAATCAACGACATAGACATCAACCGGACCCTGCGGGCGCATTGGGCTTGATAGATCTTCGATGGCCGTTGTTGTTATTTGGCAATTGTCGATGTCAGTCCCGACAGGCATTAGATCGGCCGCCAAGTCCCCTGTCGGCGTAGCAATTACAACGCTGGCCGCTTCGACAAATTGTGCGCCAACTTCGCTAAACCCAAGGGCGGTGCGTGTTCCTTCGCGCATGCGCAACTCCGCCCGCGCATCACGCGCCCGTAGCAAGCTGCGAATGCGGGCTTGCAAAACCTGATCATCAAACGGCTTTGTCAACACGTCGTCCGCCCCGGCTTCAAGCGCTGCCACACGGTCCCTTGGGGTGGGGAAACACCCCGTTGCGATCACGGGTGTCAAACTGGTTCGCGCGTCCTTTTTCAGCTGCGCGCAAAATCCACAAAATGCCGCATCATCCAGTGCGGTATCAATCATAATCAGATCGGGCAGTGAATTCGCGATTTCGTGTTCAGCTTCAGCTAAATTGGCACAAAGTCGCACGCGATATTGCGCCGCCAATAGCTTAACCTTCAACACGATGCGATTTGTCGCTACACCATCTATGACGAGTATATCGCCGGCCATTAGAGTTCCTTCCGAGCTTTTCCCCAGTCTCGTATCGTGACTTTGGGACATAAATGGTTAAGAAAATCTTTCTACGAGGATAACCCAAGTAAATGAGTCCTGAACGCGCCGAACAAATCGCTGTTTCCGCCCTGCTTTGGCTGGCAGGGAACGAAGAACTTTTCCCTGTGTTTTTAGGGGCTTCGGGCGCAAATGCAGATGATCTAAGGGTGCAGGCGGAAAACCCCGCTTTTTTGGGATCTGTTCTCGAATTTGTGACAATGGACGATGCGTGGGTGGTCTCATTTTGCGATGAAAATAACGTCAAATATGAAGAACCCTTGCAGGCCCGTTATGCTTTGCCTGGCGCGCAAGCGGTGCATTGGACATGACCGCCGCGCTCAAAGGCCTGATCTTTGACAAAGACGGCTGCCTGTTCGATTTTAACGCGACATGGGGCGGCTTTACCGCGCGGCTTTTGCGAAACGAAACCAAGGATGTGCCCGAAAGGCTTGTGCCGTTAGCGGATGCTTTGGGGTTTGATTTGGCGACGGGGACCTTTCGCAAAGACAGTTTGGTGATTGCTGGAACCGCGGACGAGGTTGTTGCCGCAACGCTGCCCTTTGTGCCCGAAACGTCGGCGGCGGCGCTGTTGGATCGGTTCAAAACAGCATCTATGACTGCGCCGCAGATCGAGGTGACGCCCCTTGCGCCCCTATTTTCCCAATTGCGCACGGCAGGTTTCACGCTTGGCATTGCCACCAATGACGCCGAAGTGCCTGCGCGCGGCAATCTGCAAAGCGTTGGTGTCGAAGATTATTTTGATTTTATCGCCGGATTTGATTCTGGTTTTGGCGGTAAACCAGCCCCTGGCCAGTTGCATGGATTTTGTGATGCCACAGGTTTGGCACCGTCGGTGTGTGTTATGATCGGGGACAGTACGCATGATTTGCACGCAGGCCGCGCTGCGGGGATGACGACTGTGGGCGTGCTGACAGGGGTCGCGACGCGCGATGATCTGCAACCCTATGCCGATCATGTCTTTGCATCTATTGCAGATCTTCCGGCGTGGCTTGGGCTGTAGGGGGATTGGGCCGTTCGCGACAGAACATGTCGCAAATCATGCCGCAGGATGCGCGGGTCGTGTCAGTCTGGATGTGACCACATAAGGACCGCCGCCATGTCTGATCCCGCACCCCGCCGTCGTCGTTCCGGTGGCCGCGCCGCAAACACCGCCAAACGCCAAACGGCACAGATGGATCAAATGCCGTGGCGCATTCCGCTGAATACGGATCGCCCGACAGAACCGTTATATGAAGACGGCGTTCAGGCGATCCATGATGGTGCAATGCGCATCCTTGAAGAGATCGGCATTGAATTTCTGAACGAAGAAGCCGTGGCGCTGTTTAAACAGGCCGGCTGCACCGTGGATGGCACCAACGTCAAAATGGGCCGTGACTGGGTTATGGAAATGATCGCCAAAGCCCCTGCACAGTTCGATGTGTTGCCGCGTAACCCAGACCGGAAAATCACCATAGGCGGCAATCACATCCTGTTTGGGAATGTGTCGTCGCCGCCGAATTATTTTGATCTTGAGATCGGCAAAAAGGTCAGCGGTAATCGCAAACAATGTGCCGATTTGTTGCGTTTGACCCAGCATTTTAACTGCATCCATTTTGCGGGCGGTTATCCGGTGGAACCCGTGGATATCCACGCGTCGGTCCGCCATCTGGACGTAGTGTTTGATAAACTGACCCTGACAGACAAGGCCATGCACGCCTATAGTCTGGGCAAAGAACGTGTTGAAGACGTCATGGAAATGGTGCGTATTTCCGGTGGCTGGACCGAGGAAGAGTTTCAATCCAGTCCGAAAATGTACACCAACATCAATTCAACGTCGCCGCTCAAGCATGATGTGCCGATGATCGATGGGTGCTTGCGTTGCATTCGCCGTGGTCAGGCGGTCGTGGTGACGCCGTTCACATTGGCAGGTGCGATGGCCCCCGTCACGATGTCAGGCGCCGTCACACTGTCCATCGCTGAGGCCCTGTCGGCCATTGCGTTGTTCCAATATGTGCGCCCCGGCGCGCCCTGTGTGATTGGCACGTTCACCAGCAACGTTGATATGAAATCCGGCGCGCCCGCCTTTGGCACCCCCGAATATATGCGCGCAACGCAAATGACCGGACAAATGGCCCGCTTTTACGGGCTTCCTATGCGGTCTAGTGGTGTTTGCGCCGCCAATGTGCCGGACGGTCAAGCGATGTGGGAAACCTCCAATTCGCTTTGGGCGGCGGTGCAATCGGGGACCAATATGGTGTACCACGCGGCGGGATGGCTGGAGGGGGGGCTGATTGCCAGCCCTGAAAAGTTCATTATGGACTGCGAAGTCTTGCAGATGATCCAGCGCTATATGGAACCGCAGATTACCGCGACCACCCCCGAAGACATTGCGGTGGATGCGATACGCGAAGTTGGCCCCAATGGGCATTTCTTTGGCATTCAACACACTCAGGATCGGTATGAATCCGCGTTTTATGCACCCTTCGCATCCGATTGGCGCAACTTTGAAGCTTGGGAAATTGCGGGGGCCACTTGGACAGCGGAACGCGCACACCACATGTTCAAAGACATTGTTAATACTTTCCAAGAGCCGCCAATGGATGCTGCGATCCGGTCCGAATTGGAAGACTTTGTTGCGCGACGCAAATCTGAGGGCGGCGCGCCAACTGATTTCTAACAGCGGGTCTATCGCGGTTTTGACGTGCGGAACGGTTTAGGTGGCGGGGCCGCAAATCGGATTTCTGCCCCGAACAGATCGGCAGTTTGTGAATCGCCATTGGGCCGTGCAAAGGTGCGCATCCACGGCGCAATGGGCGCAAAGTCTTTGGCAGGGCTCCATCTGAAATATCCCAACGCGCCGCTGCACGGGATCGGATCACAGGCCACGGGGTTTTCCAACACTAAACCCATTTGCCCGCCAAACCACTCGCTGTCAGATTTTGATATAATATCAACCACATCTACACTACCGATAATGGCACCGCGCACCAAATCATCTGGGCGCGGGCAGGCCACGCCATGTTTGTCCAACCGCCACGCGCCCCATCGGTATTCGTCTTCTTTCATGCCGCTGGCTGCGTGCAGTGCAATCGGGCGGCAATCCATGCGCCCGGCCCGAATGGCACCTGCACTTCGGTTTTCGATGACCTTGCCACCATGCAAAATTGCCCAGGCCCACGGCTGACGCACGGAAAGCGCGAGAGGAGGGATATTTTCCATAGAACCAAACATAGCCCGCGCGGTAAGCTTATCCAAATTGCAAAGGCACACAGATGGTCGTTACCCTAAGGACAGGTGATTTCAACGCGTTCTTTGACGCGCCCTTTGTCGCGTACGGCATTGATAGCCCTTATGTATCCCCGCTAAAGGGTGATCTTAGGCGGTTTTTATCGGCGAAGAACCCGCTGCTGTCCGGCGCCGGCGACGGCGCGCTGACGTATTTCACCGCCCACCGAGATGGCAGGCCCATCGGGCGGATCACCGCCCATGTTCATGGTGCGTCCAATCGTATTCATGGTCTGAAACGCGGCTATTTTGGTTATTTTGACTGTGCGGATGATCCGCAAGCGGCCACAGCCCTGTTGTCCGCCGCCGAAGATTGGTGCCGCGCGCGTGGGCTGATAGAAATAGCGGGGAATTTTAACCTGACGGCCATGCAACAGATTGGTGTTGTCACGGCTGGGTTTGAACATGCGCCTTACCTCGATCAGGTCTATTCTCCGCCCCATATAGCGCGATTGCTGACCGAAAATGGCTATGGCGCGACCTTTCCGATGGCCACGATGGAAGCAGACGAATTGCAAACTGCGCCTGAAATTGTGCTTGGCGGGAAACATCGCGCAATCCTTAAAGATCCCGATTTTACCTTCGCCCCGATCACCCGCGCGACCCTTGATCAAAGGTTAGAAGAGGCGCGTGTGATTTTGAATGCGTCCTTTGCGGACAATCCGATGTTCGTGCCGGTATCTGCCGAAGAATTCCAGTTTCAGGCCAAAGACATGAAATGGGTGATGGACAAACGTATTTCCGCGGTCCTGCATCATCGAGGCGAGCCTGCTGGGTGTATCATCTGTGTCCCAGATATGAATCCGTTCTTGCGCAAAATCCGGTCCCGGATTGGGGTTACAACGCCTTGGCATTTTCTACGTCACCGCACCGCGAACACCCGGGCGGTCCTGATTTTTGCAGGCATCATGCCGCATTTGCAGGGCCGTGGTGTGACCCCGGTGATCTTGCGCCACGTCATGCAAAACGCCAAAGCCGTTGGATATACGTCTGTGGGCAATACGTGGATCGCGGATGTAAACCCCATGAGCCTCGCTCAGGCGAAAAAGGCGGGCAGTACGCCGATGCACCGTTTACATTTGTTTACAAAAACGCTGTCGCGCGGGGGTTAATCGACGTCCAGCCAAAGAGTGACAGGTCCGTCATTCACCAAAGACACGGCCATATCTGCACCAAATTGTCCCGTTTGAACGGGCACCATCGCGCCTAAGGCGGCGGCGAAGCCTTCATACAGTTGCTCACCTTGCGCTGGGGGCGCTGCCGCTGAAAAACCGGGGCGGTTGCCGCGTGACGTATCTGCGGCAAGGGTGAATTGGCTGATGACCAAGGCCTGCCCGCCGATATCCAATAAGGATCGGTTCATACGTCCGGTGTCGTCTTTAAAAATGCGCAGTTTTGCGATTTTGGCGGCCAACCGCGAACCGACATCATCGCGATCATCCTGCATCGCGCAGACCAGAACCAAGACCCCCGCGCCGCATTCCCCGATCAAGGTACCGTCAACGTGAACCTGCGCAGATGTCACACGCTGTATAAGAGCCCTCACAGGCCCAGCTCTGCCGCCGTGGGGGGATTGGCGCCTGCGCGCGACACCGTGACGGCCGCAGCGCGCACGCCAAGCTGCAATGCTGCGCGAATGGTATTTTCGCTCAGCGACGCGATGGCCGGTTTTGATAGCACGCCCGCGTGGTCTAATCCTGCCAAAAGTCCGGCATTAAACGTGTCACCGGCACCAACAGTATCGACAACATCGGCCCGTTCGGAGGGGACAAAAACTTCGTGATGGTTGGTATATGCGGTGACGCCATCCGCGCCTTTGGTGATGCACACCATCTTGGTCCCTTTGGTCAGCAATCCGCGGGCAAGGTCAGCTAGATCGCCTTCGCCTTCGAACCAATGCAGGTCTTCGTCCGAAAGTTTGACGATGTCCGCGGCAGCCATCATCCGATCAATGCGCGCGCGGTATGTCGCCACGTCCTGAATAAAGCTGGGGCGGATGTTGGGGTCAATCATGGTAACACGCGATGGCGCTTCGCGCAGCATCAGGGTTTCATAGGTGTCCCCGCATCCATCCCCGACAAGTGATATTCCGCCAAAAAACAAGGCGTCCGCATCAACTGCGCGGGCGGTTGTCAGGCTGCGCATCGCCGAATTTTCATCATAAAACGCGTAGGTGGCTTGCCCGTTGACGAGTTTAACAAAGGCAACCGTGCAAGGCGCATCAAGACGAGGAGAGGGGCTGTGATCCACGCCGCTATCAGTTAGGGCGTCACGTAAAATATCACCCAGAAAATCCGACGACATTCCGCACAAAAATTGTGTGTCCACCCCAAGGCGACCAAGGCCAATGGCCGTGTTAAACACGGCGCCGCCGGGGTAGGGCGCAAAGGCGGCCTCTCCGAGCGTGGTGTCGCGTGGCAACATATCAATCAGCGCTTCGCCGCAGGCCAGAATCATTGCATCACTCCCTTATTCGGGGCGGTCATATCACTGACTGTTAGCGATAACAAATCCGACGCACCCGGCTATTATCAAGCCTACAATAACTGCGACAGCAATCTTGAACGCGGAATAGGGGCGTTCACCCTGAACCCGTCCTGTGCGCCCGTTCACAACAAAGCGATATGTCTTGCCGCGATATTTATAGGCGGCCATCCAGACAGGCAGCAGCACATGTTTGAATGTCAGCGTGCCGATTTTTGTATCCACCGTCGTGACTTGTTGATCGTCGCCCCCGATGTCGAACTTAACGTCGCGGTGAATAACCCGATCCATATAGACGCGGGCTTCCTTAAATGCGTCCTCCAGTTCGACTTGATAGCCTTCGGCGCGAAACCCGGCGAGGTATTCGGGCTGATAAGGTTCCATCGCCGACAAATCCCAAGGTTCCAGCGCGTCGGTGTATTTTTTGGGCAGGCTGCGCGACCCAAGCACAAGAACATCATCAAAGAACCGCGCAACTCGGCCCGCCGCATTGCGCCAGCGGGTTTTGCGCACGCGTACCTGTTTGCGTTTGCCATCGCGCATTACGGTTCTGGTTTCGTAGTAATGTGTGCCGCGCCGTCCAGTGTATTGGCTTTGGGTGTCAGCGTCGAACGTCCAGTAGGGCACATAGATCCCTGACAAAGTGCGCCCTTTGCGGGCGTATTCCTGCAAGCCGTTGGGGGCAAACCACAGGCTGCCCAACCAATCTGTCATGGTGGCGCGTGCCTGTCCTTCGTCCAGCGCAAAGGGCAACAAACCCTTGGGCTTAATATGGCGATGCAGCCCTGTGTCCGTCACAACGGGTGTTGCGCAAAACGGGCATTC
>CAYOSK010000026.1:0-24415 GCA_964406585.1 uncultured Octadecabacter sp.
CAGCACTTGGGTTCGTCTGGTTGAGGTGAAGACGTTCAACAGATGTACCAAACGCGGTGACAACAGTACCAAGACCTGCAGATTCCATGTCGGACAGAACCGTTGGGTCAATTTGCAGGTTCCAAGCGTAATCAAATTCACCTGTTTCCAGAACCGAACGCGCCGCCGCAGCCGCGTCGCCGCCCCCTTTGAAAAGAACCGTTGCAAATGCAGGCTTGCCTGCTTCGCGGAAGTTTTCATTGGCAGAGAACTGGATCACGTCATTGGCTTTGAAATCTTCAACCACAAACGGGCCGGTGCCGATTGGGCCAAAGTTGGCGTCCACACAGGTTGGGGCAGCAGCGCCAAGGCAATCTGCGAACTGAGCGGCTTGAATGATTGGCGATTCAGACCCGACCAGCGCTGTGTATGGGAATGGCTTTGGCGCATCGAACGTGATTTTGATCGTCAAATCATCCACGGCTTCAACGGATTCAACACCGTCAAAATAAGACGCCTGCGCACAACCACCACCTTCGGCGGTGCAATACTGCCACGTGAATACAGCGTCATTTGCTGTCAGTGGGGTGCCATCAGACCACATTACGCCTTCTTGTAAGGTCCATGTGATCGATGTCAGGTCTTCGGCGACGCCGCCGTTGTCAACTGTCGGGATTTCAGCGGCCAGCCAAGGCAGCAATTCACCCGTGTTGTCGAACCGACCCAGGGATTCCAGAACCAAAGAGGCGGATTCAACTTCTTTTGTGCCACCCGATAAATAAGGGTTCAGTGTAGACGGCGCCTGCCAATAAATGATGTTGAGCTGGCCATCACGGCCCCGCTCGCCTGCGTGGCCATCCGCAAGGGCTGCGGTGCCACAGGCCACCAATGCGGTGGCGCCCATAAGGGCTGATAGTCTCTTCATGACGTCTCTCCTAGTTGGTTTTCGTATTGTTATTGCTCTCGGTTTGCATGTCGGAGCCTCTTGATGCTGCCGTTGTTTCGGCAGGCGTTGTAACGTCGGCATAGTGGTGGCAGGCGACAAAACGGCCGGGCAACACTTCGCGGTATTCGGGATCAATTTGGCGGCAAATATCCATCACTGCGGGACAACGCGTGCAGAAATTGCAACCCTGCGGTGGATTGGCGGGGGATGGCACATCGCCTGTCAGGATCGTGCGATCCATTGTGTCATGCGCTTCGGGGTCAGGTTCCGGCACAGCAGACAACAGCGCTTTGGTGTAGGGATGCAGCGGATCAGCATAAAGATCTTCGCGCGGGGCGAGTTCAACGATTTTACCAAGATACATAACGGCCACGCGTGTCGCGATATGGCGGACCATGCTTAGGTCATGGGAAATAAACAAATAGGTAAGGCCGAATTCCTTTTGTAAATCCTCAAGTAAATTCACAACTTGTGCTTGGATTGAAACATCAAGGGCTGCAATCGGTTCATCGCAAACAATGAATTTCGGGTTCAACGCGAGCGCACGCGCAATTCCGATCCGTTGGCGTTGGCCACCGGAAAACGCATGGGGGTAGCGGGCCGCAAATTTGCGGTTCAACCCAACCTGATCCATGAGATCAAGAACTTTGTCCCGCTTTTGCGCGCTCGTCAGGGTCGTGTGCTCGTCCAAAGGTTCCTGAATGATCGCTTGAACCGTCATGCGCGGGTTAAGCGAGGCTTGCGGATCTTGGAACACCATCTGCATCGTGGGGCGTTTGGTGCGCAGATCCTTTTGTGGCGTCGCGCCAATCTCGGTCCCGTCTATTTGGATAGACCCATTGGTGATGTCATAGAGCCGAAGAACCGCGCGCCCGCAGGTGGATTTCCCGCAGCCTGATTCACCAACCAAGCCCAATGTTTCGCCTTCAAAGATGTCAAAGGACACGCCATCAACGGCTTTCACATCGCCCGTGTGGCGACGAAACAGTCCAGTGTGAATCGGGAAATGCATTTTCAGATCTTCGACCTGAACCAGCTTTTTGGTCTTGGGGCTATCAAACATCGCGCGGCCCCCCCTTATTTGCATCAAAAAAGCAGGCTGCATCGTGGCCATTGCCGACGTCGTAACGCGGTGGGTTTGCCTTTGCGCACTGATCAAACGCGACATCGCAGCGATCGTGGAACGGGCACGACAACGGTGGTGCGCCCAGAATTGGGGGCTGGCCTTCGATGACGGCCAGTTTGTCGTCTCGTGTGCCACTAACACGGGGCACGGTTTTCAGCAGCGCACGTGTATAGGGGTGTTGGGGGTTCTTGAACAATTCGCGGGTCGGGGCCTGTTCGACAATTTGCCCACCATACATCACAACAACCCGATCTGCGATCCCGGCAACGACACCCAGATCATGCGTGATCCAGATCACGGCCATGCCCAGACGTTCCTGTAAATCCTTCATCAGTTCAAGAATTTGCGCTTGTATCGTGACGTCCAGCGCCGTTGTCGGTTCGTCCGCAATTAGAACCTGAGGGTCACAGGCCAGGGCAATGGCAATCATCACCCTTTGTCGCATACCGCCGGAAAACTGATGCGGGTAATCCTGAAGGCGGCGTTCTGCATCCGGAATGCCAACCAGTTCCAACAGGTCTTTGGCCCGGGATGTGGCGTCACGCTTGGACATGCCCATGTGCTTGCGCAGCGGTTCCATAATTTGCATGCCAACTGTGTAGACTGGGTTCAGCGACGTCATCGGGTCTTGAAATACGAACCCTATTTTGCCGCCGCGTACCTTGCGCAGAGTTTCCGGGCTGACCTGCAACAAATCTTCGCCTTCAAACGTGACCGTTCCGGCCTGAATATCGGCGGGTGGCGTTGGCAGAAGACCCAGGAGGGACATCATCGTGACGGATTTGCCCGACCCACTTTCGCCCACAACGCCCAATAATTCACCGGCGCGCAGATCAAAGCTAACGTCATTGACGGCGTGAACTTCTCCGCCGCGGATCTTGAATACAGTCTTTAGCCCCCGAACATCGAGAACAGGCTGTGCCCCATCGGGCATAGGCGACCCCCCTGTTATAGTTGGTCTTATTTTGAGTGTCGCAAGAATATCTGCGTATCCTTTGCGTTGTCCTGAACGTTAACAGTAAACGTTCGGCCCGCAACCCCCGATAGCATTTTACCGGTTGGTAAATTTTTGAATGCTTAAGGATATGGCACTTGACCCGGGCAGTTGCGCGTTTCACGCTCGCGCTTTGAGTGAGTAGCCCTGCAGGAGACGGATCATGACGGCCAAACTGACTGCGCGAAGCCTTATGGATCGTTTGATCAGCTTTCCAACCGTGAGCCGGGACAGCAACCTTGATCTTATCGATTTTGTCGAAAACTACCTGAGCAGCCACGGCATCAAATCAACCCGCGTGCCAGATCCGAGCGGAACCAAAGCCGCGCTTTATGCGCATGTTGGCCCGCAAGTGGACGGCGGGGTCGTTTTGTCCGGGCACACAGATGTTGTGCCAGTGGACGGCCAAGCCTGGGATACAGACCCGTTTTTAGTTACCCAAAAAGGCGACAAACTGTTCGGGCGCGGCACCTGCGACATGAAGGGGTTTGATGCGCTGGCAATATGGGCGCTGGTTGAAGCCAAAGAACGCGGCGTGACGCGACCTTTGCAATTGGCCCTAAGCTATGACGAAGAGGTGGGATGCACAGGTGCCCCACCGATGATTGATGCGATGGTCGCAAGCGGGATGCCAAGAGCAAGCGCCGCCATCATTGGTGAGCCGTCAATGATGAAGGTTGTGACCGGACACAAAGGCGGGATCGGATTTGATGTACATGTGCGTGGGTTCGAAGTGCATTCGTCCCTTCTTCATCAAGGGGTTAACGCGATCATGTTTGGATCAAAGCTGATCGATTGGTGCAACGAAATGAACGCCGAAAATGCAGCCAAGACGCCGCTTGCGGTGGATGCGGGATTTGTGCCGCCTTACACAACCTTACACGTGGGCATGATCACTGGCGGCACCGCACACAATATCACCGCCAAGGACTGCAATTTCGTGCTGACGTTCCGCGCCGTTCCGGGCGAGCCAGGGGACATGTGGGTTCAAAGGTTCGAGGACAAGGTTGAGCAGATTGAGGCCCAGATGAAGGCGATCCATCCTGAAACAGGCATTGATTATGTCCGAAAATTTGATGTGCCAGGTCTGAAACCCGAAATTGAAGGCCCGGCCGAAGAGCTGGTGCGAAACATCACTGGAGACAACGCGGTGAATGTCGTCAGCTATGGCACAGAAGCGGGCCAGTTTCAGGAACGCGGGTATTCGGCCGTTATTTGTGGGCCTGGCGACATCGCGCAGGCGCATCAGCCAAATGAATTTATAACTGTCGCACAGTTTGAAGCAGGCGAGGGTTTCATGGAGAAACTACTGACCAGCATATGTTAGGTTTAGGTTTCGAATTTGGCTGCGCCAAATCCGACAGGCGCGGCTACGCCGCGCAAAAGGGGGGCGCTGCCCCGCCCTTCGGGCTCCCCGGAGTTTGAAGAAAGCAAAGACAAAATAAGGGCTTGCCCATTTGCGGCAACGGTCCAGATCAATGATGATACGAGGAGAAAGCGAATGCCTGTAAAAAACCGATTTGCCGAGCTGTTGCCTGAAATAACGCAGTGGCGGCGCGATTTGCATGAACATCCTGAGATATTGTTTGAAACACACCGAACATCCGAGGTTGTGGCCCAAAAGCTAGGCGCGTTTGGGTGTGATGAGGTTGTGACAGGCATTGGGCGCACTGGGGTTGTCGGGGTGATCAAGGGCAAAGCAAGCGGATCGGGCAAGGTGATTGGTTTGCGGGCAGATATGGACGCGTTGCCAATCCATGAGCAGACCGGTTTGGACTATGCGTCTAAGACGGATGGCGCCATGCATGCCTGTGGTCATGATGGGCATACCGCAATGTTATTGGGGGCTGCTAAATATCTTGCGGAGACGCGAAATTTCGATGGCACGGTTGTTGTTATTTTCCAGCCTGCTGAGGAAGGTGGCGGTGGCGGCAAAGAAATGTGTGATGACGGCATGATGGACAGGTTCGGAATTCAAGAAGTGTACGGTATGCACAATTGGCCGGGCAAACCTGTTGGGTCTTTTGCGATCCGTCCGGGCGCCTTTTTCGCGTCAGCAGACCAGTTTGACATTGTGATTGAGGGCGTTGGGGGCCATGCGGCAAAACCCAATGAAACTGTGGACAGCACAGTTGTTGCATCCCAAGTGGTGGTTGCGCTGCAAACGATCGCGAGTCGAAATGCGGATCCGGTTGAACAGATTGTTGTATCGGTCACGTCGTTTGAAACATCGTCCACCGCGTATAACGTCATTCCCCAGCGTGTTCATCTCAAGGGGACAGTGCGCACATTGTCACCGGACATGCGTGATCTGGCCCAAAGGCGTTTGGGCGAAATCGCGAACGGGGTTTGTGCCACCTACGGGGCGACAGCGACGGTCGACTACATGCGCGGCTATCCTGTGATGATCAATTCAGATGAGCAGACCGCATTTGCAGCGCAAGTCGCGGCATCGGTTTCGGGAGCCTGTGCAGACGCGCCACTTGTGATGGGCGGGGAGGATTTTGCTTTTATGCTTCAGGAGCGGCCCGGTGCCTACATTTTGGTCGGGAATGGTGACACGGCAATGGTCCACCACCCTGAGTACAATTTCACCGACGAAGCGATTCCGGCAGGATGCAGCTGGTGGGCAGAAATCGCTGAGCAAAGGATGCCGGCTGGTTAATCATTATGCAGAGTTTTAGATCATGATTTTATGATTTAAAACAGACGTATGCGCCGGAGATTTAATGTTTCAGAGCATTGATTTCGACACGGACGACCGGGTGTAAACTAGCCGCCTGTGTGGCTCATGTGGCGGGAAACTTGTCCATCCACCGACTGACGCGAATAGTCAAAATCGTGCCCTTTTGGCTTAAGGCCAATTGCTGTTCGAATGGCTGCTTCAAGCTGATCATCATCTGATGAAGCCCGCAGCGGCGCGCGCAGATCTGAATGACCTTCCTGACCGAGGCACGTGTAAATTTCGCCAGTGCAGGTGATGCGCACCCGGTTACAGCTTTCGCAGAAATTATGGGAAAGCGGCGTAATGAGCCCGATTTTTTGGCCAGTTTCTTCAAGCCTGATATAGCGTGCCGGGCCGCCTGTGCGTTCGGTCAGATCCGAAACAGTGAACCGTTCCGCCAATCGTGCGCGCAGGGCCTTTAGGGACCAGTACTGCGTAATACGGTCTTCGTTGCCGATGTCGCCCATTGGCATGACTTCGATAAAAGTAAGGTCCATATCCCGTTCAGCGCACCACGCCTGAAGCGTAAACAGCTCGGATTCGTTAAACTGCGCAAGCGCGACAGTATTGATTTTGACGCGCAAGCCTGCGCGTTGGGCGGCGTCAATACCGCGGATCACTTGGGGCAGGCGGCCCCAACGGGTGATCTGGGCAAATTTGTCGTCGTCCAAAGTGTCTAGTGAGACATTGATCCGGCGCACGCCTGCTGCAAAAAGATCATCCGCGTATTTTTCCAACTGGGACCCGTTTGTCGTTAGGGTCAGTTCCTTCAGGGTGCCGGAGTCGAGATGGCGAGACATTGCGTCAA
Organism: uncultured Octadecabacter sp.; assembly: GCA_964406585.1. Lineage (GTDB taxonomy): Bacteria > Pseudomonadota > Alphaproteobacteria > Rhodobacterales > Rhodobacteraceae > Octadecabacter. The sequence continues at coordinate 6,579 of CAYOSK010000026.1, forward strand.
AAAACGCCATGATGCCACGCCGTACCAGAGGTTCACCGCCAGTAATTCTAAGTTTTTCAACACCTAAAGAGATGAAGTTTGTGCAAAGCCGATCGAGTTCTTCCAGCGTAAGAAGGTCCTTTTTCGGCAAGAATGTCATGTTCTCTGACATGCAGTATACACAGCGGAAATCACATCGGTCTGTCACCGATACCCGAAGGTAGGTGATTGCCCGTGCGAAAGGGTCGATTAAGGGTGTTTTGGCTGCGTGATCCATGACGGGAAAGTAGGGATGCGCGTGCCCCCGCGCAAGGGAATTGCGGTAACAATTCCCCCTCGACACGCAAATGCGACAACCATAGTTTGCCTATATGAAATACATGTTACCAGTTGTGGCCTTAGCGGGCGCGTCCGCGTGTACGGACGGTTCATTTCCAACACTTGGATTGCAGAACGCGGACCCCGCTGTTGTTGCGCCAGTTGAACGCGTTCCTGAGGCGCCGGATTTGTCGCCGTCGCGGGGCGAAGCGTTTGCGCCACCTGTGCGGCCGGTTCTTGATCGCACGCAAACACGGCCAGATTTTCCACCGCCGCCGCCCCCAACGGCTCGCACGGTTGAACAGTTTGATACAACAACAGCGGAAGATCGCGCCGAGGCTGTCGCACCGCCAAGTGGCGCTGAGCGGCGTCTTGGAACAACAATCGCAAGTCTTGGCAGCCCGACTGATCCGGGAATTTGGTTTAAGACCCCACTCGTAAGCGAAGTCACGCAAGGGCGGGTCGAATACAATGGAAAATCCGTGAACGTTGAACTGCGTCCATCAGGTGGCGCTGCGGGATCTGGTAGCCAGATTTCATTGGCGGCCATGCGTCTGATAGAAGCGCCGCTCACCGGGCTTCCCGAAGTGACGGTATATGCCAACTAGGCCCGCGACATTATGTGGGTGAACGGCTTTAATATCGCCCGACAAGTTCTTGATGACCTTGGCGAAAAGAACGCTGGACTTATCTCGGCGGGGGTTGCGTTTTATGGGTTGTTCGCGATTTTTCCGGGGATTGCGGCAACCATTTCGTTGTTCGGTTTATTTGCAGACCCAATCGTTGTGGACAGTCAGCTTGACCTTATGAAAGGCCTGATGCCGCCTGGCGTGTTCCGACTATTCGAAGCTCAGATCGATGGGCTACTTGGGGCGGGCACGGCGACTTTGGGTCTCACGACTTTGGTGTCTATCGGGCTTGCTTTGTTTTCGGCGCGAACGGGTGTCTCGGCGCTGGTTCGGGGGTTGAATGCAATCTTTGAGCGTCCCAACAGAGGCAGCATTCGACATGTTTTTGTTGCCCTGTTCATGACCGTTTGCCTCGTGGGGATGTCCATTGTCGCGCTTTTGATGGTGGTGGTCGCGCCGGTTATACTGGCCGTTGTTCCGTTTAACCCGAACGAAGAACTTGGCCTTGAAATTATTCGATGGGCGGTCGCGATAACGATCTTGTTCGCGGGGCTTGGATTGCTATATCGCTACGGGCCCAATCGGCGGTTTGCCCGCTTAGGCTGGGTGACACCCGGCGCGTTGCTCGTTGTTATATTGTGGATCGCGATGTCGGCTGGGTTTTCCATCTATGTCGCGAATTTCGCAACCTACAACGAAGTGTATGGGTCTTTGGGTGCGGTGATCGCGCTATTGTTTTGGTTTTATCTAAGCGCATACCTGATCTTGCTCGGCGGCGCATTGAACTACACTTTGGATCGCCGTAAGCCATTGTGAAACATAGTGAAATATTTTCACTGTGTTATGATCGACTCACCTTAATATTCCCCCTAGAAATTGTGGATAAATCAACATATAGTTATCGCAATGTAAAAAATGCGGCGAAAAAGCCGTGATCATGAGGCGGAGCGAGTACCATGTCAGCGATTAATTTCGTTGTCCGTGATGTTGCGGGCAATATTTCCAGAGGAACAGTGGCCGGAGAGGGCGTTCCGTCTTCTCTTATCGTTGGTGCGGGGGCTGATGTTTCCCTGAACCTGACGCGTGGCCAAATTATTTCATACACCCGTCAGGGTCAGGCGCTTGAGATCACTTTGATCGATGGCCGCACGATCGTGATTGAGGGTTTCTTCACGATGGAGGGCGTTTCCGAGAATGAATTATTCTTGTCGGCGGACGGCTACACCACCGAAGTTGACCTTACCCAAGGGGCGGGTGCCGATTATTATGCCAACTATCTGCAATTGGATAACGGCGGCAAATTTGCACTGAACGATGATCTGACGTTCATGCGCAGTGCGGATGTGATGTTGGCCGATTCATATGTGCCGGCGGACGATCAGGTTGGCATGTTGGGCGCCATGGCGCCGCTGTTTGGTTGGGGTGGTGCTGCGGCCGCGGGTGCTGCTGCATTGGTAACGACCCTTGATGGCGACGGCCCGGGTGTTCCGGCGCCAGAAGTGAACTTGACCGACGGTGTTGAGGGAACGGGTGATGTAATCAACCAGCAAGATCACGCTGACGGTGTTGAGATTGCAGGCACTGGTACACCCGGTGCGACTGTTGATGTGTTGATCGACGGTGTCACGCATACGACTGTTGTTGCTGATGATGGTACATGGTCGGTCTTGTTCGCCACTGGCGAAATCGCGACGGGTGAATATGAAACCCCGGTTTCAGTGACCATCACCAACGAAGGTGGGTCTGTCACTGTGACGGATGTGTTGGTTGTCGATACAATTATCGGTGCGGACATTGAGGCGTCTGGCGGCGCTGATGGGGTCATCAATTTCGCTGAATATGATGGCGGTGTGACCCTGACTGGGACCGTCACGGGCGGTGACGCGGTCGTCGTAACCATTGACGGCGTTGATTATGACGCTGTGGTGTCTGGTACGTCCTGGTCGCTGGCTTTGGCGGATGGTGTTCTGGCGTCGGGTGAATATGAAATGGACGTCGTTGTGACGTCAACGGATGCCGCGGGCAATTCCTATTCAACATCTAGCACGATAGTGGTTGATACAGTGGCGGATGTGACTGTTGATACATCAATGGTTGGTGGTGTTGATGGTGTTATCAACGCAACGGAACATGGTGGTGTCACAACGCTCACTGGGTCGGTGACAGGTGCAGATTCTGTTGTCGTGACAATTGACGGAACAGACTACACCGCGACCGTTACGGATGGTTCGTGGTCGCTTGATCTTGCGGCTGGTGTTTTGGCGGCTGGCGAATACGACATGGATATTGTCGTGACGGCAACCGATGCTGCGGGCAACTCTTCTTCCGCTACAGGCACCATTGTTGTTGATACGATCACGGATGTGACGGTGGATACATCGGCTGTTGGCGGTGCGGATGGTATCGTCGGCGGGTCTGAACAGTCAGGCGGTGTTATGCTGACGGGCACAGCCCAACCCGGCGCAACAGTTGTTGTCACGCTTGGTACAGTGTCCCACACTGTGACAGCGACGGCAGCGGGCACTTGGTCCTCCATGTTTACGTCCTCCGAAGTTCCGACAGGCGAGTTGGATGTGCCAGTGAACGTGACGGCGACGGATGCGGCGGGCAACACGGCGTCTGCAAGTTCCTCCATCACGGTTGATACGATTACCGATGTGACCGTTGATACAGCGTCGGTCGGCGGTGCGGATGGCGTTGTTAATGGCGCTGAACACCCCGGTGGTGTGACCCTGACGGGCACTGCCCAGCCGGGTGCGACTGTTGTTGTCACGCTTGGTACAGTGTCCCACACGGTAACAGCGACGGCAGCGGGCACATGGTCATCTTCCTTCACATCCGTAGAGGTTCCGGAAGGTGAACTAGATGTACCTGTGAACGTCACGGCAACCGACGCTGCGGGTAACACCGCGACAGCATCTGGTTCGGTCGAGGTCGATACATTGGTTAACAACCTCAGCATTACTGGCAATTCTGCTGGTGGCGCGGATGGTGTCGTGAACTTCGACGAAAGCGGACAGGCCATCACGATGACTGGCACCGTAGAGGCCGGATCCACCGTAAGTGTGAATTTGCACGGTGTGGTGATGAACGCGACCGTCGATGCGAGCGGCAATTGGAGCGTAACTTATCCGGGCGGCACGTTGCCGGGCGGTGAATACGATACAACAGTTGTTGTCACCGCGACGGATATGGCCGGAAACTCCTCTGCTTTGACCGAAGCGGTGACCGTCGATACGGTTGCGGGCGATCTGGCGCTGTCTACATCCCCGATTGAACTGGATGATGTGGTCAACTTTGTCGAAGCGTCTGACGGTGTGATCATTTCGGGTACGGCGACACCGGGTTTGGTGGTGACGGTTGGTCTGGGTGATTCAACATTGAATGTACTGTCTCAGCCTGACGGCACATGGTCCGTCAACTTCCCGGCGAGCATGGTTCCAGCGGATACCGACTCGGCGCCGATCACGGCGTCTATCACTGATCCGGCGGGCAACTACCGCGAAGTCAGCGATACTGTGGCGATTGACACAGTTGTTGAACCGCATGAATTCTCATCGGCTCCGATTGAGGGCGACAACGTGATCAATGGTGCAGAAGCCGCGGATGGGGTTGTGTTGTCCGGCACGGTTGAAGCGGGTTCAAGCGTTGTTGTCGAATTCGGCGGTCAGGCGATTACTGTTTTGGCGGGCGCAGATGGCACGTGGAGCGCAAGTTTCCCGGCCTCGGCGATCAGTGGCACTGAATATACGGCGACAATGACCGCAACGGCGACGGACCCAGCCGGCAACGTATCTGTGATCACGGACACGGTGCAGGTGGATACCATTGTCAACGAATTGACGACGACCGATCCGGTTGCTGGCGACAACGTTGTTGATGGGGCAGAGGCCGCAGCAGGCGTTACGCTTGGTGGTACGGTCGAAGCTGGGTCCACTGTGGTTGTGACATTTGCCCATCCGGGCGGTGTGATTACCCGTGATGCAACAGTTGATGCAAACGGGAACTGGTCGCTGACATACGCAGGTGGCGAGGTTCCGGGTGGCGAATATGATGCCAACATCACCATTGCGGCCACGGATGCATATGGCAACACCGATAGCATCACCGATACTTTCCGCGTTGATACTGTCGCACCAGAAGCGCCCGGCGTCGAAAGTGTTACCCTGACATCGGAAGGTGTTGAATACCTTGGGATCGACACAACAGACAACGATGTGACGGTGAGCGAAGTTACGGCTGGTCATCAAGTCAATCAGTTGGCCGATGACAGCGATGGTGTTGCCCTGCCTTGGGGTGAAACACTGTTCAACTTCGATCCGGCGTTGTCCAATGGATCGCACCTTGTGGTCAATGAAACAGACGATGCGGGTAACTCCAACGCCACATATGTGGTCATGGAAGAAACCGGAACGGATGTTGTTGATCTGGGCGGTTTGGGCAGCTTTGATGTTGGCGCGATTGATCTTAGTTTTGCGTCCGACAGTGACCTGACGTTGGATCTGTCCAGCCTTGAAGGTCTGTCAGATGCGGACAACAACCTTGTAATCCACGGCGGCAGTGATGACGCGGTGAACCTTACAGGGGCAGCCAATTCAGGCATGTCCACAACGATTGATGGTCGGTCCTACGATATCTACACGATGGGCGATGACGCGCAGATCTTCATCGAAGAGGATATCAACGTCACCATCTGACGCCTTTCCAAGACCAAAAAACGGCGGAGGGCCGGACAAACCGGCCCCCGCACCGCACAATATAAGCGAACTGGGGTAGTGAGTTGGGACAGGCATTTAACATCAAAACATCTTTGGCGGCGTTGTGTGCAGCCAGTGTTTTGTCAGGCTGTATGGGCGAAGACCTTGTGTCGCGCGCAGGTGGTATAATCGGCATAGAGAGCGAAGCGGTCGTCGCTGATCCGGATGCGGCGGCGCTGGACGGTGAACTGGCCAATGGTGAACGATCAGTCCTGATTGATGATTTGCTCAACCGGCGATCTGTTTTGCCGTCCGGTCCCTACACCCAAGTTGCACGCAGCGTTCTGGCGGCCAACGCGCGCGCCGCAGAGGCCGAATTGCGCGCCGCGATGCTTCGATCCCAAGCCCGAGAGTTAAACTGGCTTCCGTCGCTTGGCCCATCTATTTCTTTGAATTCCCTTGGTGCTGTTGTGGCCGGCTTGCTGGTAGAACAGACCTTGTTTGACGGTGGGGCCAAACGCGCCGAACGTGAATTCGCCCGCGCCGACGTTGAAGTCGCCGCTGTTGCCTTGGCACAAGATACCAATGATCGCGTTTATCAGGCGCTGGATCTGTATTTGACGGCGCAAGCATCGAATGCCCGTGCAGGTGTCAACGAAGGCGGGATCGCCCGCATGGAACGTTTCGAATATGTGATGTCCGAACGCGTGAATGCCGGCATAAATGACCGCGCAGATTTGCAGATCGTTCAGCAAAAACTAACACAGATGCGGTCGGACATTTTGGAAGACCGCGAAAACGCAGCCTCGGCGCGCGCCGAATTGGCTGCTATGTCCGCAACGCCGCTGGACGGGGTAACCGGTGTCTCTTCGCTGGGGGACGTCACTGGTAACGCCGCACCTTTGGATGTCATGAAAGTCGAAGCCGAAGGCACGCGTGGTTTGGCCGAAGCTCGGGCGCTTCAGGCCGGATATTCCCCAAACATCAGCGCGTCGGGCACAATCGGGCAAAGCGATAGTGCCGGGATAAATGTTGGTATTCCCAATGGGCTTGGGTTTGGACGCGGCGCAGATTTGGCCGCGATCGAAGCAATGGGGCAGGCCGCTGAATTGCAGGTCGCCGAACAACGCGAAGACAGCGCCCGCGAAGTTGCTGCTATTCAGGGCGAAATCACATCCCTGCGACGCCAGCAAAGCAACATTGGAACGATCATTCAGCAGGCCAATGACAATTACACATTGTTCGAAGAACAGCTGCGAGCGGGTCAACGCACGGTACCCGAAGTTGTCGGCGTGTTTCGCACGAAACTAGACGCGGAACGCGAAGCCGTGGCCTTGCGCTACAATCTGGCGCGCCAAGAACTCAAATTGGCACGCATCTATGGTACTTTGGTTGACGGAGAAGACATTTGACCGGCCCCGTTATCGCATTTGACATCAACGCCACTCAGGGCGGGAAAATCACGCGGGTCGCAAACCCGGCTCCTGACCAAACCGCTGCGTCTGAACGCCCGGTGCCTGCGAACACACAAAGCGCGGATGATCGGTATTCTGAAAAAGCGAAAGCACGCGCTGATTTGGCCGCGACCTATGCTGGGTTGATGGGCGTGGACATCGTGCGTTCTGACCTGCTTGAGGTGATGACATCGCTGGATGGGGATAACGTCGGTCCGCGCGCGATTGCTCAAGCGCTTAACGAAGCGGGTTTGGTCGCGAACATTAAAACCAAAGCAAAGGCGACCCCGGATCAATGGCCGGCCCTTGTCGAAATGACGTCCGGCCATGTTTTGTTGGTGTTGGAACAAACAGACGATGCGTTTGTGATTTTCGATGTCACCTGCAATGGCAACCAAACCGAAGTGGCCGTCGCAGATTTCATGCCCTATTTTAGCGGTCTGATTTTATGCGCCGACATCGCCGTTAAGGATTTGACCGCGAAACACGCCCGCAAAGGCAAGAAAGCCCATTGGTTCTGGGGGGAAATGCTTCAGTTTCGCCGCCACATTGCCGAAGTCATGCTGGGATCGTTCGTAGCCAATTTATTGGCGGTCGCTGTGGCCTTGTTTTCCTTGCAGGTTTATGACCGCGTGATCCCGCATCAGTCCACAGCGACCCTTTGGGTTTTGGCGATCGGTGCCGGTTTGGCCATGTTGCTAGAGGCTGGATTGCGTATTGCTCGTGCTCGCCTGATGGACGGGGCAGGGCGTAAGATCGAACTCAAGGTGCAAAGCCTGTTGATGGATCGCCTTTTGGGCATGCGGCGCGGCAAGGCCGGGCAATCACCGTCCGGTCTGTTTAGCGCCGTGCGCGAATTTGGGTCTGTACGTGAATTTTTCACAGCGTCCACCATCGGCACACTGACAGATTTGCCCTTTATTGTGTTGTTTCTGGCGCTTGTCGCGTCCATTGGCGGCAATGTCGTGTGGGTCTTGTTTGTTGGGGGCATCTTGATGGTTTTGCCCAGCTTCTTCTTGCAAAAGAAAATGATAGCGCTGACACAGCAAACGCAGGGTGCATCGGCAAAATCAAATAAGCTGCTGCACGAAGTCATCTACGAAGCTGACACCATCAAAGCGCAGCGCGGCGAAGATCGTTTTCGCCGCCTATGGTCTGAATTGTCTGCGGTGTCTTCGCTTGCCACGTCAGAACAACGCAAATTGGCCAGCACCCTCACGTTCTGGGCGCAGGGTGTGCAACAGGCAACCTATGTTGCGGCTGTTGTTGCAGGCACGTTCATGGTGTTTACGGGGCAGTTTACTGTCGGCACAATCATCGCTGTGGGTATCCTGACGTCGCGCACCTTGGGCCCATTGACCCAACTGGCATCCACGCTTGCGCGGTGGTCCAACGTTAAAGCCGCACTCGAAGCCTTGGGCGAAATCGCGGATGCCGAACAAGACCAACAAGAAGATCGCACCTATTTGCGCCGCGAAGAGATGAAGGGCGGGTTTGAACTGCGCGACATCGTTTTCTGCTACAACGAAGACAGTGGGCAATCTCTTGATATTCCGGGTCTGAAAATTGAACCGGGGCAGCGCATTGCCGTACTAGGATCCAACGGATCTGGTAAATCCACGATGCTTAAAATCCTTTCGGGCATCTATAAACCGACAAAGGGTCGTGTGTTGGTGGATGGCGTTGATATGGGTCAGGTCATGCCGCGTGATCTGCGCCGCTCAATCGGGTATCTGTCCCAAGAAGTACGCTTGTTCAGTGGCACGTTGCGCGAAAACCTGAACCTCACCCTGCTTGAACGGGATGATGATCGTTTGCTGCAATCGCTTGATTTCGCAGGACTTGGTCAGTTCGTTCGCAATCATCCAAAAGGTTTGGACCTTGAAATCAGCGATGGCGGCGAAGGCCTGTCTATCGGGCAGCGTCAGTCGATCGGGTGGGCCCGTTTGTGGCTACAAGACCCAAAGGTCTGTTTGTTGGATGAACCGACCGCAGCGCTGGATCAGACGCTTGAGGCGACATTGGTGAGCCGTTTGGAAACATGGTTGAACGGGCGCACCGCGATCGTTGCAACGCACCGCGTGCCGATTTTGGAACTCACCCAACGTACTGTCATTTTGCAAAACGGCCGTTTGGCCGTGGATGGGCCGCGCGAAGAAGTTCTCGCGCATTTGCAGAACAAAAACAAAAAGGCGAGCGCATAGTGGCCACGATTGAGCAAGAATTCGAAAGCAAAGTCCGTGGCCCTAGCCTGCTGATTTGGCTGATCGGCCTGACGGTCCTGTTGTTTATACTTTGGGCGAAGTTTGCTGCGATTGACGAAATTGTGCGGGCGAATGGATCGGTCGTTTCATCGTCGCGCCCGCAAATCATCCAGAACCTTGAAGGCGGTATTCTGGCGGAATTGTTGGTTGCAGAAGGTGATGCCGTTGAACCGGGCGATGTGTTGGCGCGCCTGCGTGGTACGCAATTCGAAACCTCTGTTACAGATCTTCGTGAACAAGTGATTGCCGCTGAAATTCGCCGCCTGCGTCTTGAGGCCGAAATTGAAGGCATGTTCAGCTTTGACGTTCCACAACCCATTGCGGATTTTCTTCCTGATATGGTGGCGTCCGAGCGCGCACTTTTGTCTGCACGTCAGTCCGATTACGTCAGCCGCACGGATGGGGCACAGGCCATCGTTACGGAAACGCGGCGCGAATTGGCTGTGATGGAAGATTTGTACAACCGCGATATCGCGGCGTTGATCGAAGTGACCCGCGCGCGCAAATCCAATTCGGACGCGCAAAACACGTACAATGAAATTGTGACACAGGCAGAACTTGAACGCGCGTCAGAATATTCAGATGTTCTTTCGGCGTTGGCAACGCTGCGCCAAGATTTGCGCGTGGCCGAAGACCGTCTTGAGCGCACGGTGATCACATCGCCCATGCGTGGTATCGTAAACAATTTAGGGGTCACAACAATTGGCGGCGTCATTCGCCCGGGCGAAGAGATTTTCCAAATTATTCCGCTGGATGACGAATTGTTCGTCGAAGCCAAAGTTGTGCCATCCAACATTGCCAACGTCATACCAGGGCAGGCGGCCACGATAAAACTAAGCGCCTATGATTACACAATTTATGGGTCCTTGACGGGTGAAGTGCATTTGATTTCTGCTGACACATTCGAAGACGAACGCGACCCAAATGCCCCGCCGCATTACCGGGTGACGTTGCGGGTTGACACAACGGACCTTGGCCCACGCCAATCCCAGATTGAAATTCGTCCTGGAATGCAGGCAGACGTTGAATTGCACACCGGATCAAAGACCGTGCTGCAATACCTTACTAAGCCGCTGTACCGCTCTCAGGAAGCTCTGCGTGAACCTTAAGTCGGCGGCGGTTTCGTCTGGCCAAGTGCTGAAAACTGTCCGCATGAAGCATCAGTTGTCCTCGCAAGATCGCGTTCATAGCAATGTAAGCTGTGTGTCGTAGCGTTTCAAAAGGTTGGGGATTTTTGCCTTAAACTTGAAGAAACCGGCATGCGCAAAGGGCCATGCCGCGGCATCATAGGGGCGGATGCGTTTGATCAATGGGGTTTGTACCGACGCAAGCAAATCCGGGGTGCCACCAACAGTCGGGTAAGACGTTATAATCGCATCTAGTCCGAGGTTCGCCGCCCAATTGTCGATGTCCTTTGGGCTGCTTACAGGCGTTGTGGGGCCAAGACGGCTGGCAGCGTCTATAATCGCCGCGTCAGAAAAAGCCTGCACTGTTGGGCTAATAGCGAGGGGACTGCGCGCCGTAGTCCCGTTGAACGTTGCGATTGCCGCAGGTTTGACCTGATCCAGTAGCCATTCCGGTGATAGATCATCTTCGGTGATCAACAGCCCGCATTTGCCTGTTGGGATCAGGTCATTTACAGGCAATTCTGAGCGTTCAGGATGTGGTTTCGCGTCCAGCGGGGCTGCCCATGTCGCCAAACCCGACGGGTGAAACCGACCATCTGTGTATTTGGCAATATTGTCAGCCCGCGCGAGGTAGGTTTTGCCGATGGTTTGCAAGCCACCAACCCAGCGCCACCCCAATGTGTTTGACGCAGGATCGCCATCCAAAAGGTGGCGCATAAAGAAATCAGCGCCAAGTTCCCAAGGCAGTCGCAACGTAAATATCCAAATGGATGCAAACCACATGCGCGCGTGATTGTGCAGATATCCTGTTTTGATCAGCTCGCGTGCCCAATGATCAAAACAATCAATCCCGGTGTCCCCTGCGCAGGCGGCTTCCCAATGGGCACGTAGACCAGACTCCGTCTGAACACGATTCAACGCAGCGCCAAGACCCATGCGGTAGGCTGTCCAGATAGAAGGCCGCTGTTCAAGCCAGCCTTTCCAATAGGTCCGCCAATAGACCTCCTGAATGAACTTTTCAGCGGCGTTTGGCCCATGTTCGGCGACAACGACGTGCAAAACTTCATCTTCTGTAATGAGGCGATGCCGTAAATATGGTGATAACCTAGACACATTTGGGTGATCTGCCCGGTCATAGTTGCGTCGTGCGGCGTAGTTTCTGCCGGCAGACGGAACAAAACCAGAAAGGCGGCGAAGGGCCGCGGCGCGTGTTGGTTCAAACATCATGAAATCGAAGTAGCGGTGGTTGAATTGTGGTCAAGCCGCGCTTTTATTAAACATCCGTTCCGCAGTGCTTAGGTGCCCTTGAAGCCCCCTGAAAGCGTCACTAAGGTTTGGTTAACGAACATCCCGTACATGGGCGCTAAAGCGGCGACCCCACACAGAGGCAGAGCATATGAAAGATCCCGTTGAAACCTACATGAATCTCGTCCCAATGGTGGTTGAACAAACCAGCCGAGGCGAGCGCGCCTATGACATTTTTTCGCGGCTTTTGAAGGAACGGATCGTGTTCGTGAACGGTCCTGTTCATGACGGCATGAGCCAGTTGATCGTCGCGCAATTGTTGCACCTAGAGGCCGAAAACCCGAAAAAAGAAATTTCGATGTATATCAACAGCCCCGGAGGTGCCGTTCATTCGGGAATGAGCATCTATGACACGATGCAATACATCCGCCCAAAGGTATCAACCTTGATCTGCGGTATGGCTGCGTCGATGGGGTCCGTTATCGCAGTTGGTGGCGAAAAGGGCATGCGGTTTTCGTTGCCAAATTCTGAAGTCATGGTTCACCAGCCCTCTGGCGGCGCGCAGGGGATGGCGTCTGATATTCTGATCCGTGCAAACCACATCGAACAGACCCGTGAACGGATGTACAAATTGTACATGAAACATACCGGTCAATCATTGAAAGCCGTACAAAAAGCGTTGGATCGCGACAGCTGGATGACACCAGAAGAAGCGAAAGAATGGGGCCATATCGATGAGATCGTGGAATCCCGCGGCAAGATGGCAGACGAAGACTAAACAATCGCGGCGATTTTGACGTTGTGGACCAATTCGGGCTGCCCTAGGATGTGATCCAAAGCAGCCCGAAACATATTCGACCCTCGTTTCATTGGGTCAGCCAAGGGAAAAACAACATGGCGAACGCGTCTGGTGGCGACAGCAAAAACACCTTGTATTGCAGCTTCTGTGGCAAGAGCCAGCATGAGGTCCGCAAACTTATCGCAGGGCCGACCGTTTTCATTTGTGATGAATGCGTCGAACTGTGCATGGACATCATCCGCGAAGAAACGAAATCGGCCGGGTTAAAAGCATCCGAAGGCGTGCCAACCCCGCTAGAGATTTGTCAGGTTTTGGACGACTACGTTATCGGGCAGGCGCACGCGAAACGCGTTCTATCTGTTGCGGTTCACAATCACTACAAACGCCTTAATCACGCCGACAAATCCGATATTGAATTGGCCAAATCCAACATCATGCTCATCGGCCCGACAGGGTGTGGTAAAACGCTTCTTGCCCAAACGCTGGCGCGGATTTTGGATGTACCGTTTACGATGGCGGACGCCACGACCCTTACCGAGGCCGGCTATGTTGGCGAAGATGTCGAAAACATCATTCTCAAATTGCTTCAGGCGTCAGAGTATAACGTCGAACGTGCGCAGCGTGGTATCGTCTACATTGATGAAGTCGATAAAATTACCCGAAAATCCGACAACCCAAGCATTACGCGTGATGTGTCGGGCGAAGGCGTTCAGCAGGCGTTGCTGAAAATTATGGAAGGGACGGTCGCGTCCGTGCCGCCGCAGGGGGGGCGCAAACACCCGCAACAAGAATTCCTTCAGGTGGACACCACAAACATCTTATTTGTGTGCGGTGGCGCGTTTGCAGGGCTTGATAAGATCATTGCGCAGCGTGGCAAAGGTGCTGGCATGGGCTTTGGCGCTGAAGTGCGCGGCCCCGATGATCGAGGTGTGGGTGAGATTTTTACCGATCTTGAACCTGAAGACCTGTTGAAATTTGGACTCATCCCAGAATTTGTCGGTCGTTTGCCTGTTATTGCGACGCTCGAAGATCTCGATGAAGACGCGCTTGTTACGATCCTTAGTAAACCAAAGAATGCGCTCGTGCGGCAGTATCAACGCCTGTTTGAACTTGAAGATGTGAAGCTGACGTTCACAGATGATGCGCTTCAGGCAATTGCAAAACGGGCGATTGAACGCAAAACGGGCGCACGTGGTCTGCGATCCATTATGGAAGACATCTTGCTGGATACCATGTTTGATTTGCCGGGCATGGATACAGTGACCGAAGTGGTCGTTAATGAAGAGGCCGTTGGCCCAGACGCCGCACCTTTGATGATCCATGATGACACCAAGAAAGAAGCTGAACCAGCGTCGGCAGGATAATGACAATAAGACGTATATCTTCTGGCGGCGAGTTTGAGGCCAAGATCGGCTATTGCCGTGCGGTCGTTGCAGGCGGTTTTGTGCACGTGGCCGGTACGGTCGGGCAGGGCGATACGGTTGTTGAACAATGTGCTTCTGCGATTGCGGTCATAGAAAAGGCATTGACGGACGCAGGGTCTGGTTTCGATAAGGTGGTGCGCGTTGTATACTACCTTCCGGATGCGGCGGAATTTGAACCGTGCTGGCCAACACTACGGGCAGCATTTGGCGAAAACCCACCCGCTGCAACGATGATCGAATGCAATCTGATTGATCCTAAATTCCGTATTGAGATCGAGGTTACCGCACTCGCGGGTTAATGCCGCATCGCGATCCGACCTCTGGACGAAGCAAGCAATATCAGGCATGACGGGCCTGACATAACCGGAGCCGTGATCATGGGCGTTTTCAATTTTATCAAACGGATTTTCACATGGTGGGATGGGCAAACCATCGGCACGCAATTGTGGACATGGCGCAAGGGCACCAAGGTTGGCGAAGATGATCTGGGTAACGTATATTACACCAACGCTGACAAAACGCGCCGATGGGTGATTTACAACGGCGAAGTCGAAGGCAGCCGCGTCAGCCCCGATTGGCATGGTTGGTTGCATCACACGTTCGATGAACATCCCGGTGATCAACCTTTGGCGCATAAGGCTTGGGAAAAGCCGCATACTCAAAACCTCACGGGCACAGCAGCAGCCTATGCGCCCGCGGGATCCCTGCGTCGGGCTGATCCGGCTGCGCGTGCGGATTACGAAGCCTGGACGCCGGAATAAGGGCGCGACGATCCATGCGTGAGAACACCACAGAAGTCGTCGTTGGCGCCGCCGTTCTGGCCGCGGCCGTCGCATTTCTATGGTATATCATGTCCGCAACGGGGTTAAGCGGGGCCGCGGCAGGCGTGGACCTAAGAGCAAACTTTCGATCAGCCGAAGGGGTCAGCGTTGGCACTGATGTGCGCTTGGCTGGCGTTTCAGTCGGAACGGTTAGCGCCCTCGAACTCAATCTCGAAACCTACCGCGCCGAGGCTACGTTCACGATTGACGAAGGTGTTGGCGTTCCTAATGACAGTTCCGCTGTTGTTGCATCCGAGGGGCTGCTTGGCGGCACGTTTGTTGAACTCGTTCCGGGTGGTTCGTTTGACATGTACAGCGATGGTGACGTGATTGAAGACACCCAAGGCGCGGTTAGCCTAATCCAGTTATTGTTGAAATTCGTAGGCGGGGACGGGGCGTGAAACTGATCCTAGCGGCCCTTTTGATGTGTGCGGTTTTACCGGTGCAGGCCCAACAGGCCACGACTGCGCCGGGCGGGACGTTGCGGGTTCTGGATAAGATCACCGGACGGACCCAAGACATCGAATTTCGCAACGGGCAGACCCAATCGGTCGGTCTTTTGGCGATTACATTGGGCGAATGCCGCTACCCAAGTGGCAACCGATCCGGTGATGCGTACACGTTGCTTACAATTGTCTACAACAATGCGGCTGACCCTGTGTTTCGCGGTTGGATGGTTGCATCTGCCCCCGCGCTTAATGCGCTAGATCATCCACGCTATGATGTTTGGGCGTTGCGCTGTAGCAGTGAATGAACGTCCGCGACATCGCCTTGACGATCGAAATTGGCATCCAATCCTAAGGCTTCGGTAAGGCGCGCACGATAGGTCGCTCTGGGAATTTCGACGGCTCCTAGGCTTTCTAAGTGCGGTGTTATGAACTGGGTATCAAACAGTGCGAACCCACCGACCCGAAGACGATCCACCAAATAAGACAACGCGACCTTGGACGCATCGGTTCGGGTGCTGAACATGCTTTCACCAAAAAATGCGCCGCCAAGGGTAATACCAAAGCAACCGCCGACAAGTTGTCCATCTTCCCAAACCTCGATCGAGCGGGCCAGTCCGGTCAGGCTGAGCTGACCATACAGCGTCCTGAGCATATCGTTGATCCATGTTTCATCACGGTCGGCACACCCGGCGACAACGCCGTGAAAATCAACATCAAATGTAACCCGAAATCGTTCTGATCTGAGTGTTTTGCGTAGGCTTCGCGAAATATGAAACGAATTCAACGGCAGCACGCCGCGTTTGCGGGGATCGACCCAGAACAGTTCATTATCACCACGGTGTTCTGCCATGGGGAAAATGCCGCCAGCATAAGCAGCCACAAGCATCTCCGCGGTCAGGTTTGTGGTCATTTGATCCCCTTCACGATCTTCGTTGTTGCACGATCCGGCGAGGGCGTAAATAATTCCCTAAACACAATGAAGGGTAAGACATTGGGCTTTTTCGATTTTATCGCAGACTTGCCACATTATCATGATCATAGCGCACCTGTTCCGCGGATGAACAAGCGGTTTGATGCGCTCATCGCACCGCACAAGGATGAGATTTCCGGTGCGCGCGTTCTTGATCTTGCGTCTCACGATGGGCGTTGGTGCTATGCCTTTGCGGGGGCAGGCGCGGCGTCGGTCGTTGGGATCGAAGGACGTCAGGAAATGGTGGACAAATTCACCGATTATCCCGACGAAGCCATCAGATCAAAGATCGAACTGCGTGTCGGCGATTTGTACGACGGCATGGAAGCCGCGATTGAAAATGGCGAAACCTATGATGTCATTGGGGTTTTCGGCATTCTATATCATCTCATGGATCATTTCCGTCTGTTCCAACTGGTGCGGCGTTTGAAACCCAAGTTGGTGATTGTAGACAGCGAATTTCTGCTGCGACCAGCGCCGATTATGATGCTTGTTACCGAACGCACGTCAAATGTTCTTAACGCAATTCCGCAGTACGACGGGCAGGAACGTGCCGTTAAGGCTGTCCCGAGCTTCAAGGCGATGGAACGCATGGCCGAGGCACTTGCCTTTGACATCGAATGGCACGACTGGGACGCCCGTGACGCCAATGATCGGCGTGGCGTATCCGACTATTATCGCGAAAAAGACATGCGGCGCGGCACCTGTGTGCTGCGTCCGCAGGCCTAAATCCGTCTATCCCTGAAGGTTTTCTTCAAGCCAATGTTCAAGCCAGTGGATATTGTAATCCCCTGTTAAGACGGCATCTTCTTGCAACAGCGCGTGAAAGAGAGGAACGGTTGTGTCCACACCGTCAACGATCAGTTCGCCGAGCGCGCGGGCCAAACGGGCCAATGCTTCGGGGCGATCACGGCCGTGGACAATCAGTTTGCCGATCAAACTGTCGTAATAGGGCGGTATCGAATAGCCATCGTACAAAGCTGAATCCATGCGCACGCCAAGCCCACCGGGGGCATGGAATTGCGTGATCTTCCCTGGGCAAGGTGAAAAATTCGGAAGCTTTTCGGCGTTGATGCGCACTTCGATGGCGTGGCCTTTGATCCGGAGATCATCTTGGCCAAATGACATTGGCAGGCCCGATGCGACACGAATTTGTTCGCGGACCAAATCCTGATCGAAAATCGCTTCTGTGACAGGATGTTCGACCTGTAGCCGCGTGTTCATTTCGATAAAATAAAACTCACCGTTCTCATACAGAAATTCGATCGTCCCTGCGCCGATGTAGTTGATGCGCGCACAGGCATCTGCGCAAATTTTACCAATCGCGGCGCGTTCTTTCGGGCTAATGGACGGGCCTGGCGCCTCTTCGAAGACTTTTTGGTGACGGCGCTGAAGCGAACAATCCCGTTCACCCAAATGCACGGCGTTCCCCTTACCATCGCCAAACACCTGAATTTCGATGTGGCGCGGCGTTGTCAGATATTTTTCAATGTAGACATCAGGGTTACCAAAATTCGATTTGCCTTCGGCGCGGGCGGTTTGGAACGCCGATTTCATTTCGTCAGCCGAATTGGCGACCTTCATACCCTTACCGCCACCACCTGCTGTGGCTTTGATGATCACCGGATAGCCGAAATCCTCACCGATTTTCAGCGCCTCTT
>CAYOSK010000027.1:0-15130 GCA_964406585.1 uncultured Octadecabacter sp.
GCCCAAAAATCTTTGGTTCAACACGTGTCAGCCGTGGCCAGCGCGCTGTGGTTGTCTGTCGGGGATGCGCGCCGCGCTGTGGCGATGATTGTCGGTCGAGATGTGTCGCTGATGGACGGCCCGGCCGTCGCGCGGGGCGCTATTGAAAGCGGCGCCGAAAACCTTAGCGACGGTGTGATCGCGCCAGTATTTTGGTTTGCAGTCGCGGGATTGCCGGGGCTGTTGATCTACAAAATCGTAAACACCGCCGACAGTATGATCGGGTATCGCACCCCACGGCATGAAAATTTCGGCTGGGCAGCGGCGCGGCTGGATGATCTGTTGAACTTGATCCCTGCCCGCTTAACTGCGGCCCTCATTTGGGTGGCCGCACCAAAACGCGGGGCCTGGTCCGCCATCCGGCACGACGCGGCGCTACATCGGTCCCCCAATGCCGGTTGGCCCGAAGCCGTGATGGCGCCAGCGCTGAATGTTTCGTTGTCCGGCCCACGCAGCTATGACGGGCAGATGCAGGATTTCCCGTGGGTCCATCCAAAGGGGCGCAAAGACGCAGGCCCGCGTGATATCGAACGGGCGGTGCGTCTTTTGTGGCGGGCGTGGGCGATTTGCCTGTGTGTCATAGCCATGCTTTGGCTATTGTGAGCGCTTGCGGTTGTATTCACGTCCGTTAGGCTATCTTCAACACAAAGGATGCCCCATGTTCAAAGCCACCGCCATCACAATTTCGCTGTTAGCCACGCCGCTTTATGCGCAAAGCTGCGGTGGGTCTTGGGACAGTTTTAAGACCGGATTGATCGACGAAGCGGTATCGCTTGGATTTGACCGCGCCGCTGCGCAATCGTTTTTACGCGGCGCGCGCCAAGATGCGGCGGTGCTGCGGGCGGATCGATCCCAGGGGTTTTTCCAGCGCGATTTTATTGATTTTTCCCGCCGGCTGATTTCACAAAACCGGATTGATAACGGGCGCGCCCAAGGGCAACGCCAAGACCGGATATTTGATCAGATCGAGGCTGAACTGGGTATTCCGCGCGGTGTACTATTGGCGTTTTGGGCATTCGAAACGGATTTTGGTGCGGTTCAGGGGGATTTCAACACATTGAATGCGCTGGTGACGCTGGCCCATGATTGCCGCCGTCCTGAATTGTTTCGCCCGCAGGTTTTTGCTGCGCTAGAACTTCACGAACGCGGAGATTTTGACCCTGCCACCACAACAGGCGCTTGGGCCGGGGAAATTGGCATGGTGCAAATGTTGCCCGGTGACATCATCGAAAACGGGCGTGATGGCGATGGGGACGGTCAGGTGAGCCTGAAAACCAGCCCGCCGGATGCTCTGCTGTCTGGGGCGCAGGTATTGTCGTCGCTCGGGTGGGTGCCAAACCAGCCGTGGCTGCAAGAGGTTAGCGTTCCATCGGATATGGATTGGTCGCTCAGCGGAACTGAGACGAAACTTGCCGCGTCTGATTGGGCCGCGATGGGCGTATCTGCGCGAAACGGATCGCTGGCGCCGCTGCCTGCATCCTTGATTTTGCCGATGGGTCGCAAAGGGCCTGCGTTTCTCGCCTATCCGAACTTTGATGTCTATTTCGAATGGAACCAGTCGTTCGTCTATGTGTTGACGGCGGCCTATTTTGGCACCCGTCTGGAGGGAGCACCGATCTACACCGCCGGAGCACCAGAAACGGGGTTGTCGGGCGAACAAATTCAGGCGTTACAACAAAAGCTTGAGGCCCGTGGCTATGATGTTGGCGGCGCAGACGGTATTCTTGGCGCACGAACACGTGCGGCGGTGCAGGCGGAACAAGCGCGCCTCGGAATGGCGGCGGATGCTTGGCCAACACCTGCATTGCTGAACGCGCTTTAGGATGGAGTGGGGCGTTTGCTGCACGGCTAAGGCACCGCTTGCCCAGTTGTTGGCTTTTGTGGCGTGGCATCAGCACATCGGCGCAACCCATATTTGGATTCATCTTGATGATGCCGACGAAATTTCGGGTCATGTGCTGAACCAGCTTGACGGTGTGACCGCAATTTTGTGCGATGACGCCTATTGGGCGAACACCCTTGGGATGCGTCCGCCTCGGCAAGAACCACGCCAAAGTTTCAACATGCAACGTATTTACGCGCAGGCGGCACTGCCCGTAATTGCCCACGTGGATGTCGATGAATATCTTTATTCAGATCACGTTATTGCAGATGTGCTGGACAGCTTTGGCGATGCTCCGTTCATGCGCGTCGCCCCTGCCGAAGCGCTGCATGATCCCAGTTTGAAAGATGATATTTTCACTGCGCGACAGTTTCGCCTGCCGTTTCCCAATGGCATGTCCGCGGCCAGAAAGATGGCTGTTTTGGGCGACTACACCGCCCTGCTGCGCAAAAACATGCTGAGCCATAAGGTTGGAAAGTCGTTCTTTCGAACTGGCGTAGAAGGATTGATCCCGAAAATTCACGCAGGCGCGTTTGGCAAAGACGCGCCACCCCTGAGTGTTCCAGTAAACCCTGACATCGTTGTGTTGCACTTTCACGCACAAGACAAAGCCGCGTGGCTTACCGCCTTGCCTCACCGTACCGTTAATGGGGCATATCGGTTTAACGAACCCCTCGCTGATTTTCTGGCTGAAGCAAGCGCTGCGGATGTAAATGCATTTTATGAGGCAACGCAGATTGCAACACCTGCCTTACTGGCGGCTTTGGACAATGAAGGATTGCTAGTCGAGGCAGCGCTAGACCTGCGCACCAAGGTCGATGCCTTGCCGTTCTAGCGGATTGTACGAACCGGATAGCGCTGTCCGTCATCCGTCAAAAGGGTCAGGCGGCCGTTGGATTGAACGAACATATCACAGCGCGTCGGCCCAGCATCATAGGTAATGCACACAATCGCGTCGTCGCGAATGTCATGAATTCCTGTATGAACGCCGCCGCCATTGTTGTCCGCATAGGTCCAGGCATAAGATCCATCTGCATCATAGCGGCTGATCCCCCCGTCAAAATATTCAAGGTCGCGATCAATTATCTGATCTGACAACGTTGCACGGGTCAAAATCGTATCGCCTGACCGCACAGCGTAGTCTTGTGCAGTGGCAGGTGTGGCAAGGGCAAGCAATAGGATGGCGTATTTCATACCCTTAGCGTCGCACAGACCTGCCTCCTTGTCGCGTCACGTATACGTTATGCCACCAGCGTTGCTGCCGCTTTTAGATCAACCGACACCAGTTGGCTGACGCCTTGTTCACCCATCGTCACCCCGAACAATCGGTCCATGCGCGACATCGTGACGGCGTGGTGTGTGATGATCAGGAAACGCGTATCTGTGCGGCGGGTCATCTCGTCTAGCAGGTCACAAAAACGGGTCACGTTGGCATCATCCAACGGGGCGTCGACCTCATCCAACACACAAATTGGAGCAGGATTGGCCAAGAACACCGCGAAAATCAGTGCCATCGCCGTAAGCGTCTGTTCCCCACCCGACAACAGCGACAATGTGCTCAGCTTTTTGCCGGGCGGTTGGCACATGATTTCCAAACCCGCTTCGAGTGGGTCATCGGATTCTACCAAAACCAGCTTTGCTTCGCCGCCACCAAACAGATGTTTGAACAAATTTCCGAAGCTTTCGTTAACCTGCTCAAACGCAGTGAGCAGGCGTTCGCGGCCTTCTTTGTTCAACGACGCGATACCCGTGCGCAGGGCCTTGATCGCTTCTTCAAGGTCGGTTTTTTCAGTGATCAGAAGGTCGTGTTCTTCTTGCACCTCTTTGGCGTCTTCTTCGGCGCGCAGGTTCACAGCCCCTAACGCATCACGTTGCCGTTTCAGACGGTTCACATCATTTTCGATGGCCTCTGAATCCGGCATTTTATCAGGATCGACATCAAGCTGTTCAAGCAGCTTATCAGGCGTGGTTTCTTGCGCTTCCATGATCCGTTCCGCGGCGTATTCAACGGTTTCGCGCGCGGCATCTGCACGGGCCTCGGATCGCGCGCGGGCTTCGCGGGCTTCGGACGCGGCGCGTTCTGCATCACGTTCCGTTGTGGTCGCGTCCCGTAGGGCCGTTTCGGCTTCGGCCAGTTTGTCGGCAGATGCTTTGCGCCGTGTTTCTGCTTCGTCTATGGCATCGGCGATTTCTTCGGCTTTTGCAGCAATTTCGGCAGGGGCGGCAGTGGCGGCTGTTAGTTCATCTTGGGATGTCTGTTTACGGTCTGCCAATTCAGCCGAACGTTTGTTGGCTGTTTCAAGGCGGTGTTTCCAACCGCTGACCTCTTTGGTTATTTCTTGGGCGCGCTTGGTGCGGGCCTCGCCTTCGCGGCGAACTTCATCGTAGCTGGATCGCTTGGACATCATCGTCATTCGGGCCGCTTCGACAGTCATCTTGATGTCTTCGACCTGCCCACGCGCCTCGTCCAGATCACCGAGCCCTTTTGCCGTCGCTTGGGCTTCGGCAAGGGCCTTGCGTGCACCCATCGCTTCTTCTTCGAAACGCGTTACGGCAAGCCCGCTTGATTCCAATTTACCTTCGGCAAGATTTCGATCCGCTTCTGCACGGCTGAGGGCGCGGTTGGCATCACCCACCGCCCCGTCCGCCAAACGGCGGGCGTCGCGGGCGGCTTTGTCGGCCTGCGTCAATTCCGCCATACGTGCAGTCAGCATATCATGGGCCTGCGCCATTCCGTCAGCCTTGGCTGTCGCATCGTTGAGGTCTTTTTTCAGCCCCTCCAAGCGGTTGAGCTGCTGCAAACGCAAAGCCGCAGCAGATGGAGCATCTTCGGCGGCTGCGCGAAACCCATCCCAGCGCCACAGATCCCCTTCGACCGACACAAGCCGCTGGCCCGGCGCAAGATCTTTTTGCGAACGCGCGCCTTGGGCCGCATCGACAAGTCCGACTTGCCCCATACGGCGCACAAGAACCTCGGGCACGGACACGTAGTTTGTCAGCGCTTTGACGCCAGCAGGCAAAGATTGCGGTTGGCTGTAACCGGGCAGCGCAACCCAGCCTGACCCCATATCTGCTGTCACAGCCGGTGCCTTAAGGTCATCGGACAGCGCCGCACCGAGCGCCTTTTCATAGCCCCCTTGCACACGAAGCTGATCAAGGATTTGCGAGCCTTCAGAACTGTCGCGGTCAACCAATTTAGCCAAAGCCGCGGTCTCTGCCCGCAGTGCATTCGCCTCGCCCTCAGCCTCGGAACGCAATGCGCGCGCGTCTGCTTCACGGCCTTGCGTGTCAGCGCGGGCGGCTTCTGCCTCAGCAAGCACTGCTTCGGCTTTTTCGGCAGTTGCGCGCGCAGCCGCCTCGGCGGCTTGGGCGGCTTCGAAATCAATGGCCGCGCGGGACAGCGCCGCCGTCGCATCTGCCTTGGCGGCAATGGCGCGCTGGGCTTCGGCTTCGTTTTTGTCAAGCGTCTTGCGGTAATCGTCAATCAGGCGTTGTGCCGATTGGTGACGGGCTGCAAGGCGCGCGACGTCTTCGGTAAGCTGCGCAAGATCCGCTTCTCGGTCCGCCAAAATCTGCGCCCCATCGGTGGACGCCGCGCGGGCTTGCTCCAATCGCGCATCATGACCTTCGCCTGCCTTAGCGATTTCCCGCGCCTCCCACTCTAGGCGTTCAATGGTCTCGCCTGCATCTTTGTTTAACTCGGCCTCGCGCGCCATATCACGGGCAAGCTGCTCAATCCGGTTGGTCAGTGTTTCGATGGTCTGCTGGGCGCGGGTTGCTTGATCACTCAGCGTGTCTCGCTGGACCTGAAGACGCTGAAGAACCGCCGCGGCAATCGCTTCTTCTTCGCGCAATGGGGGCAGCGCATCTTCGGCCGCTTGGCGCGATTTGCTGGATTGACGCGCTGCGGTTTCGGCCGATGCCGCCGACGTCGTGCGTTCGCGCAGTTGATCCGCAGCTGCGGTTCGGGCCTGATCGGCCTCTTTCCAGCGCCGATACAGCAACAAGCCTTCTGACTGGCGTAGATCCTCGCCTATCGCCCGATAGCGCGCGGCCTGGCGGGCCTGACGCGCAAGCGCGCCAAGTTGATTGGCCAGCTGTTCGATCACGTCATCAACCCGTGCAAGGTTCTGTTCAGACCCTTTCAGCTTCAACTCCGCCTCGTGACGGCGTTGGTACAGGCCCGAAATGCCAGCGGCTTCTTCCAGAATGCGGCGGCGGGCCTTGGGTTTGGAATTGATCAGTTCCGCGATTTGCCCTTGGCGCACGAGCGCGGGTGAATGTGACCCGGTAGACGCATCCGCAAACAGCATCTGCACATCACGCGCGCGAACATCTTTCGCACCCACCTTATAGGCCGACCCGACATCGCGGGTAATGCGGCGCACGATTTCAAGGTTATCACTGTCGTTGAACGCCGCGGGGGCAAGGCGCTCCGCGTTGTCGATCACCAGCGAAACTTCGGCAAAGTTTCGCGCGGGCCTCGTGGCGGCCCCAGCAAAGATGACATCTTCCATGCCGCCGCCGCGCATTGCAGTCGGGCGGTTTTCGCCCATGACCCACCGCAATGCCTCAAGCAAATTAGATTTACCGCAGCCATTGGGCCCTACAACGCCTGTTAAACCGTCCTGAATAAACAGGTCGGTCGGGTCAACGAAGCTTTTGAAGCCGTTCAGACGTAGGCGGGAAAACCGCATGGGCTGCTCGCATTTGTGATTCTTTAAACCGCAGTGTCCTCAATGGTGCCCGCGGGAGTCAACGAATGCACACCTGATATGGCAAAAACAGGCGACTTACCCACAACATATTGCGCAAATTTGGCTTCTTTGGTTTCAAAATACTCCCCCCGGAGGGTCCGATGATTGCAAGAATCGGTCGCTTCTTGATCAAACACGCCGGAATCAGCCTTGACCGCTGCCTTTGCGCGGGCGCACAACAGACAGGCATGGTTCATTTGCACGTCGGCCAAGCTGGCGTGCGGGATCAAAAGGGAATGTGGTGCGCGCCGATCCAATCAGGAGGCACAAGACCACAGCCGCCCCCGCGACTGTAAGCGGTGAGTATTCGTCCATATCCACTGGGAAACCGGGAAGGGGGCGAAACCACGATGACCCGCGAGCCAGGAGACCTGCCATGCGCAATGAAACCGACCCGTCGGGGATGACGGGACATGAGGAGACGACCACATGACGACCCAAACACAAACGATAGCCCGCGCCGATCTTAGCCTTTTGCCAATTGCTTTTGCAGTTCTCGGTGGACTGATGCTTTTGTTCGCGTCCGGCTATGCGCAGGCTTCTGTGCTGCACGATGCGGCCCATGATCAGCGTCACGCAATGGCCTTTCCCTGCCACTAAGGCAGGCACAATAAAACCATGAACCAAAAATTGTTGACCAGCGCTGTGTTCGCTGGTGTTGCAGCGGGGCTGATTGCCGCCGCGTTGCAATTCATGTTTGTCATTCCGGCTTTACTGGAAGGCGAATTGTTTGAAACCGGGGCGCGTGTGCATTTTGGCGTGGATGGATCCCCCGAAAGCGACCGTGGCGCGCCCGGCCTTGGCGGCGAATGGGGCCGGCATTTGATGACTGTTGGATTTAACATCGTCACTTATGTTGGCTTCGGCTTTTTGTTGCTGGCCGCAATGGCATTTGCGGAATTGCGCGGGCTGACACGGGTTACGGCACGTCAGGGAATAATCTGGGGGGTTGCAGGGTTCATCGCGATCCAGCTTGCGCCAGCTGTTGGCCTGCCCCCTGAACTGCCTGGCACACCCGCAGCGGAAATCGGCCCACGGCAAATGTGGTGGTTGGGCACCTTGGTGGCGTCGGCCCTTGGCCTTTGGGTGATCGCATTTGGCAAAGGTGCCATCGCGCTGTGCGGGATCGCATTGCTACTGGCACCCCATTTCATTGGCGCCCCGCACCTTGACGCGTATTTTGGCGTGTCACCGCCAGAGCTATCTGCCGAATTTGCGACCCTCAGCCTTGGCACAGCCGCCGCAGGCTGGACTGCGCTGGGGTTTTTGTGCGCTTGGTTCTGGACCCGAGAAGACTAGGCTGGAATGCGGCCTACCAAACAAAATCGCAAGGCACCCGCGGGCCTTGCATCCATGATCTGCCCATCGGGGCTTTCGGCATAAAGTTTGGCAAAGGCTGCGACGTCTTCGGGTGCATCAGGGTCAACGCCGGTAAACAAATACGCAGCTTTCCCTTCTGCACGAACAGCAAGGCTAACGGGACTGTCGCACACGTTCATACAATCGGTGGTTTCCACCTGCACGTGGCCTTTTAAGGACCGTGCCAAATCTGCCCCGCCGGTGCATCCGGTACATACGATGAAACGGTCGCCTTTGGTGGCCATTGCACTTCTCCTTTGGACCATGCTGGTCTACACATACGCGCTGCTTGATATAAGGACTTCCCCCATGGCTGCCAAGATTCCTGCCACCGTCGTCACCGGTTTTCTCGGCGCGGGCAAAACCACGCTCATCCGTCACATGCTCGAAAACGCATCGGGCAAACGGATTGCGTTGATCATCAACGAATTCGGCGATCTCGGAGTAGATGGCGACATCCTGAAAGGGTGCGGGATCGAAACCTGCACCGAAGACGATGTGGTTGAACTGTCCAATGGCTGCATTTGCTGCACAGTCGCCGATGATTTCATCCCGACCATGGAAAAATTGCTGGGTCGTGACAATCCGCCAGATCATATCGTGATCGAAACCAGCGGCCTCGCTTTGCCACAACCCTTGGTGCGGGCGTTTAATTGGCCCGGAATTTCAACAAAGGTCACCGTGGATGGTGTGGTGACTGTTGTTGACGGCAAAGCGGTCACAGCAGGCCAATTTGCGCACAACGTCGCAGCCGTGGATGCGCAACGCAAGTTAGATCAAAATCTTGATCATGAAACACCCCTGTCTGAGCTGTTTGAAGATCAAATCGCTTGTGCAGATATGATCGTTGTCAATAAGGCCGATCTGCTTGCAGATGGCGAAGCTGACCATCTTCGGGCTGTTTTGAAATCCGAGGCCCGCAAAGGGGTGCAGGTGGTGACCGCCACAATGGGCGCGCTGCCCGTGGATGTGTTGCTTGGCCAAGGGATCGGCGCCGAATCCGATCTTGAGGCGCGCCATGAAGTGCATCACCACCACCATGATCACGACGACGACCACCACCATGATGATCACGAACATGCACATGGTCATGATGAATTTGAATCCTTTGTTGTAGAACTCGACGAAGTGAGTGACGCAAATGCGTTTGCTGAAAAGGTCGCCGATGTGATCCGCGCCCACGATATTTTGCGGCTTAAGGGGTTTGCGGCTGTACAAGGCAAACCAATGCGTTTGACATTGCAGGCGGTCGGCCCTCGGGTGGATACATATTTTGACCGTCCGTTTGGCACAGCAATGCGAACAACGCGCCTTGTTGTTATTGGTCAGGCGGGTCTTGATCGCGGTGCCATCGACACGGCATTGCGCGCCTAAGCAGTATGATTACGGTTGAAACAGCCAATCCAAAGGACCCTGCGCCCGCGGCTCTGCTGGCCCAAAGCCACGCTTTGATGAACGCCCTTTTTCCTGCGGACGCCTGCCATTACCTTGATCTGGACGCCCTATGCGCGGACAACATCCGGTTTTTCGTAGCCCGCGATGGTGCAGAGGTTCTTGGCACAGGGGCCTTGGCCCTTATGAAAGACTACGGGGAAGTTAAATCCATGTTCACGGCCGAAACGGGTCGTGGCAAAGGCGTCGCGGCGGCCGTTTTGCGAATGGTCGAAGATACCGCACGCGAAGAGGGCATGACATCATTGCGCTTGGAAACAGGGATCGGATTGGACGCGGCCCATCGGCTCTATTACCGCTTTGGGTTCAAAGACTGCGGTGCCTTCGGAAACTACACCGAAAGCCCATATTCCATTTTCATGGAAAAGACGCTGTGATCCTAGGTTTGCGTTTTCTTCGCGGCGTTTGCTTTCATGCGGGCCAGAAGCTGTGCCTTGGTTGCACGCTTGTCTGGCACCGTCTTGCCGCCATACGCATTGTGTTCGGAATGACGGGGCTGTCCCTTTGCCGGCTTAGGCGCGCCTGCGGCTTTGTAATCCATGATCCGTCCTCCTGTTTGAAAGGCGTGTAGCCGATGCATTTGCTGGCAGCCACCCCTGGTGCAATTGATGACGGCAAAGAACCCGTAGATCTGGGGCAAACGCCTGCGGATGTTGTGGTAATTTCCGCGGCAGACACGGAACTTTCTGCCCTGTCGAGCGCTCGCGCTGACATGGACAACCCGCCGACCCTGCGATTGGCCAGCATGATGCATCTGGTGCACCCGCTGTCCGTCGATTTGCATTTAGATGAATGCGCGACGAAATCACGGTTGGTAATAGCGCGGGTTCTGGGAGGGCGCGGATACTGGACCTATGGCGTCGATCAATACGCCGCAAGGTTGGCCGAGGCGGGTGTGCAGCTCGTCCTGCTGCCCGGCGATGACAAGCCGGATGCCGAATTGCGTGCGTTGTCAACGGTGGGTGCCGCGCACTACGACGCACTTTGGTCTTATTTGGTCGAAGGTGGACCAGAAAACGCAACGAATTTCCTGGCCTACACCCGCGCTATGCTTGACGGGTCCGACTTTCCAGAACCCGCACGCCCGCTTTTGAAGGCAGGTGTTTATTGGCCCGGATCGGGGGTTTCGGATGTGTCTACAGCACAGAGATCATGGATATCGGGTGCACCAGTCGTGCCGATCGTGTTTTACCGCGCGCTGGTACAAGGGGCAGGGCTTCAGCCAATCAATCGTTTGGTCAAATCCTTATTGCGCAAAGGGCTAAACCCGCTGCCCGTGTTTGTCGCGTCCCTGAAAGATCCACTGTCACAGGCGACTTTGGACAGCCTGTTCACTGCGTACCCCCCCAGCGTGATCTTAAATTGTACCAGCTTTGCGGTCGGGTCCCCATATGCGGACGATATGATTTCCGCCAACCCACTTTCGGCGCCAAGCGCCAACAAAGCCGTCGTGTTTCAAGTCGTCTTAGCCGCCTCGTCAGAAGCTGCGTGGATCGAAGGCCTCAACGGATTATCCGCACGCGACATTGCCATGAATGTCGCTCTACCAGAGGTCGATGGGCGTGTTCTTTCCCGCGCGATCAGCTTCAAAGGCGAAGCCTATTTCGACGACGCCACCCAATGCCCCATCGCGACATACCGCGCCGTGGGCGACCGCGTCGCATGGGTTGCGCAGCTTGCTGCCAATTGGGCACATTTGCGCACTCGGAAAACCCAAGACAAAAAAGTCGCGCTGGTGCTTGCCAACTACCCCAACAAAGACGGCCGGCTTGCCAATGGCGTCGGTCTCGACACGCCGGCTGCCACTGTCCATGTGCTTAAGCTTCTTCGGGATTCTGGCTATCAAGTTCAAATTCCAAAGGACTCAAAGGCCCTGATGGATACCATTATGGCTGGACCAACGAACTGGCTCACGGATCGGGCCGAACGCGACGGCGGCGAATACCTTCCTTTGGATATTTACCAACATCACTTCGCGGCGCTGCCATTAACTGTCCGTGATCAAATTATAGACCGCTGGGGCGCACCCGAGGACGATCCCTTCTTTGGTTCAGAAATACTCCAACCGGAGGGTCAGCAACGCTCAGCAGGCTTCGCGCTTTCAATTCATCGCCACGGCAACGCCGTTGTCGCCCTGCAACCCGCACGGGGCTATAACATTGATCCGACAGACACCTACCATTCGCCCGATCTGGTGCCCCCTCACAATTACCTCGCGTTCTATTTCTGGCTGCGCCACCATTGGGGTGCGGACGCGATCGTTCATATGGGCAAACACGGCAACTTGGAATGGCTCCCCGGCAAAGCGACCGCCCTGTCCGACACCTGTTGGCCCGAGGTCGTCCTTGGTCCGACGCCCCACATCTATCCATTCATTGTCAATGATCCCGGTGAGGGCACACAGGCCAAACGCCGCGCAGCTGCCGTCATCATCGATCATTTGACCCCGCCTTTGACACGTGCCGAAACCTACGGCCCACTGCGCGACCTCGAAGCTTTGGTAGATGAATACTATGAAGCCGCAGGGGTTGACCCTCGGCGCATTGATCTTCTGCGTCGCGAAATCCTGTCGCTGTCCGATGTGACAGGCTTGGCAAAAGACGCCGGATTTGTTGGCGATGCTGACAGTGATCTGGCGAAACTTGACGCCTATTTATGCGAACTCAAAGAAGCCCAAATTCGCGACGGCCTCCATGTGTTCGGTCAATCGCCAACCGGAACGCTTGAACGTGATCTGGCCATTGCTCTGGCCCGCGTGCCACGCGGGGATGGAACGGGCAAAGACGCATCCCTCTTGCGCGCAGTTGCCTCTGATCTGGGCCTTACGATTGACCCCCTTGACTGCGACATGGCGGCACAAGCCACTGAAAAACCCGATCTGCTGCGCACCCAAAGCACGGACAGCTGGCGCACATTGGGCGATACGATCGAACGGCTGGAAGTGTTGTGCCAATCTCTTGTTTGGGACGGGGGGTGGGGCGATGTGGAGCTCGCTCCACGAGCGTCACAACCGGTCCTTAATAACATCAAAGACGTCATTCTTCCAACACTGCGCGCCTGCGGACCACGCGAGGGGGCGGGGCTCCTCAGCGGCCTTGCAGGACACTTCGTCGCCCCGGCGCCCTCCGGCGCGCCCACCCGCGGACGATTGGATGTCTTGCCAACGGGGGGGAATTTCTACTCTGTGGATGCGCGGGCTGTGCCAACACCAACCGCATGGAAACTCGGCTGGACTTCGGCCAATCTGTTGATCGAAAAGCACCTACAAGATCACGGCGACTGGCCGCGCGCCCTTTTGGTTACGGCATGGGGCACTGCCAATATGCGCACCGGCGGGGACGACATAGCACAGGCCATGGCCCTTATGGGCGTAAAACCGAAATGGGATGCTGCCAACCGTCGCGTGACGGGCTTCGAAATCCTGCCCGAAACTGTTTTGGGCCGTCCGCGTGTTGACGTAACTTTGCGCATCAGCGGGTTCTTTCGTGATGCCTTCCCGCAGCTTATTGCTCTCTTTGACAGCGCAGCGCGGGCCGTTCAGGCCCTAGATGAGTCCGATGATCAAAACCCTGCAGCCGCCCGCACACGGAGCGGCGAAGGGCACGCGCGGGTTTACGGGGCAAAGCCCGGAGCCTACGGCGCGGGTCTTCAGGCCATGATCGATGAACGTCTGTGGACGGACCGCGCCGACCTGGCCGATGCCTATCTTGAATGGGGTGGCTATGCGTACGGATCAGGCACACAAGGAACCCGCGATCGTGGCGGTTTCGAATCCCGGCTGGGACAAGTGGATGGTATCGTGCAAAACCAAGACAATCGTGAACACGACATCTTGGACAGCGACGACTACTATCAATTTGAAGGTGGTGCCGCCGCCGCGGTCGCCACACTGCAAGGCAAAGATCGCCCCATCTATCACAACGATCATTCCCGTCCTGAACGGCCACTTATTCGTACGCTGGATGACGAAATCGGCCGTGTCATTCGGTCCCGCGTGGTGAACCCGAAATGGATAGAAGGTGTCAAACGCCATGGCTACAAAGGCGCCTTTGAGATGGCCGCGACGGTTGATTATCTGTTCGCCTTTGCCGCCACGACAGGTGCTGTGCGCAACCACCATTTCGACCTTGTCGAAGAGGCCTTTTTAGCCGATGAAACCACCCGCGAATTTATCGCTGACCACAACGCCCCTGCCCTGCGCGAGATCGCCCAAAGGTTTCAAGAAGCCATAGATCGTGATTTGTGGACGCCCCGTAGCAATTCTGCGCGCGCGCGGATTACCGGCCTTTTGTCATAGAAGCGTAGCGGTGGACGTAGTGCGCGGTTCGATGCTGTTGGCGCGTTTAAATTACAACAACGGCACCAAAGGATCGAAGGCCTGAAGTGAGCAGTACCGGACGACAAGTTGTCCAAACATAATAGCGCACTTCAGGGCTTAGATAGTGAAGGAAATGATAAGCGTTAGAGCCCTGCCGCGAATGCAGCAACGCCAAGATACGAAACCATAAGAACTAGTGAAAACAAACGCATTGATCATCCCCTTCCAAAACGTTGTGTCGCAATTTACGGTGGGGCGTGAGGGGAAAGACCAAACAAAGAAACCCTAAACCCAAAGATGAGTTGCGACGCGACGGTTCACGCAGCTCATTATCAGCCCCGACCACACAACTCCACGAGGACACGTTATGAGCGAAGACACCGCAGATGCCGACCGCCACGCTATGAAGATGGCTAAGAAGAAGGCCGCTCGCGATAAGATCATGGCGACGAAGACCGACCAAAAGGGTCTGATCATCGTTCACACTGGAAAGGGCAAAGGGAAATCATCCGCGGCGTTTGGAATGATTTTTCGTCATATCGCGCACGGGATGAAATGCGCAGTTGTTCAGTTCATTAAGGGCGGTATGTCGACTGGCGAACGCGATTTGATCCTTGGGAAATTCGCAGATGAATGTGCGTTTCACACGATGGGCGAAGGGTTTACCTGGGAAACTCAGGACAAAACCCGCGACACCGAAATGGCGCTTGCCGCTTGGGAAAAGGCAAAGGAACTGATCCGCGACGACAGTAATTCGATGGTTCTATTGGACGAAATCAATATCGCGATCCGTTATGACTATGTTCCAATTGCTGATGTCGTGCAATTTTTGATCGACGAAAAACCGGCCATGACCCACGTCGTTTTAACCGGCCGCAACGCCCATGATGATTTGATCGAAATTGCTGATCTGGTCACAGAGATGGAATTGGTAAAACATCCATTCCGATCCGGCATCAAGGCCCAGATCGGGGTGGAATTCTGATGCCGACGCGTTTGTTGACCGAATTTGGCATGGGCACGTCATTGCGCCGACAAGACTACACGCAGGCGGCGCGCCGTGCCTTGCAGGACGCCTTATGGCACAATTCCATCAATCTGGCAGAGCTATACGGCAAACCCAAAGAGGCCATGCAAATTACTGTTGAAATTGGTGTCCAAGAACCCGACCAAGTGGATACCAGTGCGTTGGCGGATATTTTTCCATACGGGCAACTGGAGTTTTTGGTTGTTCATGGCGGCCTTGATGTGCCGCGTGCGGACGGGGTGCCGACAGTGATTGCCAATGTCGCCCTGTCCGTCGCATTGGAGTTGGACGCATGA
>CAYOSK010000027.1:15230-23375 GCA_964406585.1 uncultured Octadecabacter sp.
CGCGCCAGCGTTTGCGCCGTGAAGGGTGGATTGAACGTGACAAATCCAGACAACGGGAACACCATCGTCATTGCATCCGCCGCAATCGAGGCGTTTTTGCCCCGGCAACATTAAGGAGACATCGAATGCCTGACACCGTGCGTGTGCCCAATGATTTGGACAGTTTCTGGATGCCGTTCACCCCAAGCCGCGCGTTTCAGGATGCGCCACGGATGATCCATAAGGCCGACGGCGTGTATTATACCACCGTAGATGGCCGAAAGATGTTCGATGGTACAGGCGGGTTGTGGTGTTGCAATGCGGGGCATAACCATCCCCGCATTGTGAAGGCCATTCAGGATCAAGCCGCCGATCTGGATTTTGCCCACAACTTTGGACAGGGTCATCCGATTGCCTTTGAGGCAGCGGCGCGTGTTGTGGACCTTGCGCCGGGGATGGACCATGTGTTTTTCACCAATTCAGGGTCCGAGGCCGTGGATACCGCGCTTAAGATTGCGTTGGCGTATCATCATGCGCGGGGGGACGGACAACGTCGGATGTTGATAGGGCGTGAAAAGGCCTATCACGGGATAAATTTTGGTGGCTTGTCCGTTGGCGGTATCGGTTTGAACAAAGGGCAGTTTGGCGCGCTTTATCCATCGGTCGCCCATATGCGGCATACGTGGCTGCCAGAAAACGCATTTGCGCGCGGGATGCCACAACATGGCGTCGAGCTGGCCGATGATCTGCAACGACTATGCGATCTGCATGGCGGACATACGATCGCTGCGGTGATCGTGGAACCTGTGTCCGGCGCCGGCGGCGTTTACCCGCCCCCTGTCGGCTATTTGCAGCGTCTTCGCGAAATTTGCGACGCCAACGGCATCTTGCTGATTTTTGATGAAGTCATCACAGGTTTTGGACGTATGGGAACACCGTTCGCCTTTGAAGCCTTCGGTGTGCAACCGGACCTCGTGACCTGCGCCAAGGGCATAACCAACGCAACCGTTCCAATGGGCGGTGTATTGGCGACAAACGAAGTGCGTGAAGCCTTCAGGCAAGCACCGTCCAAGATGCCTGATTTGTTCCACGGCTATACCTATTCGGGCCATCCTCTTGCATCGGCGGCCTGTATTGCGACGCTGGATGCTTATCGCGACGATGGCATCTTCACCAATGCCGCCGCCATGGCCAGCCCATGGCAAGACATGCTGCACGGTCTTGCCGATATTGACGGTGTGATTGACGTGCGCAACTGCGGGATCGTGGGCGCGGTTCAACTGCGCGAAAAAGGCGCCGTTGGCGACGCAGGGCGTGCAGCCCACGCTGCGCTATGGGATGCGGGGCTGATTGTGCGCCCGATCGGCGATACGCTGGCCATGTCACCACCGCTGACGATCACGCAGGCCCATATCGATGAGGTCGGCGCGACTCTGCGCGATGTTTTGGCCCGCTGAAATATGCCCTAATGCGGTTTATCTCACCCAAGAAGCCGCTAGGTCGTTTTCATGGAACTCAGCGTTAAGCTGGTTGAAAGCGCATCTGTTGACACCTGCACTTCGATCACCGCAAAGGTTCCGCTGGCACGCGCCCGCGCAAACGCGGCTTCGAAGTCTTGGGTGTCGGTCACGGTTTCGCCGTGGCCACCATAAGCCCGCGCAAGGGCGGCAAAATCGGGGTTAGCCAATTGCGTACCAGAGACACGTCCGGGATAGTGCTTTTCCTGATGCATTCGAATTGTACCGTAGCGGCCGTTGTTCACGACGATAACAATCGGGGTCGCGCCGTGTTGGGCGGCGGTGGACAATTCATTCAGGGTCATTTGGAAACACCCGTCGCCTGCAAGGCAAACGACCGTTCGGTCCGGGTGTTCAAGGGATGCCGACACAGCTGCGGGAAACCCGTACCCCATCGAACCAGACGTCGGCGCAAGCTGGGTGCCATGGTTCTTGTAAACGAAATAGCGATGTAGAAAGGCCGCGTAATTGCCAGCGCCATTGGTCAAGATCGCATCTTCAGGCATGTTGTCTGACAGCCACGCGATGATTTGTTCTAGTTTCACATCACCGGGTGTTTCATGCGGTGTTTTCCAGGCGTCATAATCGGCACGCGCTTTCGTTGTCCAGTCTGACCAATCCCGCTTGCAGGCCGGCAAACGGGAAAGCGCACGGGTCATCGACACGGCGTCCGTCGTGATGGCAATGTCAGGTTGATAGACATGACCGGGTTCATTTGGATCAGCGTGGATGTGTAGAAGCGCGCAGTGCGGAGCGGCGGGATCAAGCAGCGTGTAGCCTTGGGTTTCAATGTCCCCCAAACGCGATCCAATCACGAAAAGTGCATCTGCGTCGCGAACCCGTTGAGCAAGTTTTGGATTGATGCCGACATTGAGATCACCGGCGTAATTCGGGTGACGATTGTCAAGGTAATCCTGCCGCCGGAACCCCAACGCGACAGGTAGGTTCTGTTTGGTCGCGAAGGTGCCCAAATCCGCAGAAGCTTGGGCCGACCAATGTGGCCCCCCTACGATCACAAGTGGGCGGTCGAATCCTCTTAGCCAGTGCAAGGCGTCTTCTGCGACGGTTTGAAGGGTCGGTGCGAATTCGACAATCGGGCCTGACACATCTGCGACATCTGCGCTGGCAGACAACATATCTTCGGGCAGTGCCAACACCACTGGGCCAGGGCGGCCAGCCGTCGCAACCGTAAAGGCACGCGCGATATATTCAGGCAAGCGGTCCGTTTGGTTGACCTCGGCCACCCATTTGGCACTGCCGCCGAACATTTGTTTATAATCTACCTCTTGGAACGCTTCGCGGTCACGGTCCTGTGCGCGGATCTGACCAACAAACAGCACCAATGGCGTGCTATCCTGGTGGGCGATGTGAATACCCGCGCTGGCATTCGTCGCCCCGGGCCCACGGGTCACAAAGGCAACGCCGGGTTGCCCCGTCATCTTGCCGTAAGCTTCGGCCATCATCGCGACGCCGCCTTCCTGACGACAAACAATGTTGTCGATTCCGGCGTCATAAAGCCCATCGAGCGCCGCTAGGAAGCTTTCGCCGGGGACAGAAAACACGCGCCGCACACCAAAGCGCAGCAATTGATCAACAAGGATTTGACCGCCGTGTCTGTCCATAATCTGTCCCTTATCCAAACATTCCCAACATGCGCCACTGGTCGCGGGGTGCAAACCCTCTATTTTCTACAATGACATTATTCAGGAGATTTCCATGTCTTATCTACTCGGCCTGTCAGGATCTTTGCGCGCGGCGTCGACCAACACAAAATTGATCCGTGCCGCGGCCGCGTCTTATGGCGGGGCATTTCAAGAGGGCAATCTTCGACTGCCTTTGTATGATGGCGACTTGGAAGCATCCGAAGGTGTGCCAGACAGTGTTCAATCCCTTGCTGATCAAATCGCGGGCGCGCAGGCCGTCATCATTGCAACGCCTGAATATAACAAAGGTATTCCAGGCGTTTTAAAGAATGCGCTGGATTGGGTCAGCCGCACCACAGGATCGCCTTGGGCAGGGAAACCTGTCGCGATTATGTCAGCGACAGCGGGGCGCGCTGGCGGGGAACGTGCGCAGTTTGATCTGCGTTTGTGTATGGTCCCGTTTCGAACTCAGATCTTGCAGGGGCCTGAAATGTTGGTCGCAGCAAGCATGAATGCGTTCGATGATGCGGGTTCTCTCAACGATAGTCACACGCAAGAACTGCTCGATGAGTTGATGAAAAACCTGCGCGCGCTGACCTAGACGGGGTTCGATATTTCGATCAGGTTTCCGTCAGGGTCACGGATATAGATTGATACGATTGGCCCCGTTGCACCCGTGCGCGAAACGGGCCCTTCTTCGATCCCAAGATCCAACGCAGCAAGGTGGGCAACCCAATCCAAGACAGGTGTGTCGGTTAGAAAACACAGATCGGCCGTTCCGGGGGCGGGCGATTTTGCGTGCGGCGCAAATTCTGCGCCCGATTGGTGTAAATTTATCTTTTGCCCACCGAATTTGAGCGCCGTGCGCATTGTTCCATCCGCTGCATCGAACCTCTCTGGGACCATGCCGAGGACGGTTTCATAGAATTCGACGGTGCGTGAGATGGACCAGACGTTCAGGACAAGGTGATCGAGTGAAGAAAGGCTTGGCACTTGTCGGCTCCGGTTTGGATGTTAACGTCTGAATTATGACACAGATGCAAACCTTAGGCGATACAATGGATCCTGCGCGGGCGCGGGCGTTATTGGTCGCGTTGGGATTGGCCCAAACAATAAATATTGGGGATGCGCTACCGCCGTTTTTTCATCACCTATATTTCTGGGACCCGTTGCCACCCAGTGACCTTGGCCCTGACGGGCATCCAGCCTTGGGTGGGTTCGTACCTGACATGGGGCCCGATCTGCGCACGCCGCGGCGCATGTGGGCGGCTGGGCGATTGCTGTTTCATGCCCCGCTAAAGGCCGGAATCTTGGCTGAAAAGACAAGCGTTCTGGAAGGCGTGACGCGCAAAGATGGGCGATCTGGGCCATTGGCGTTCGTTCGACTGCGCCATGACATCAAACAGCGCGGCGCAGTGGTTTTGAGCGAATGGCAGGATTTAGTCTATCGTGGCGCGGGGGGATCGGCACCCGAACGGCCAGATGCACGAACAGATGAGACATTTGCCGAACCTGTGACGTTCGATGAAACGCTACTCTTTCGGTATTCTGCGCTTACGATGAACGGGCACCGCATTCACTATGATGCGGATTATGCGCGTGATGTTGAAGGTTATGGCGGGCTTGTGATCCACGGCCCTCTCTTGGCGCAACATTTGATGTTGATGGGGCTGCGTCAGATGGGCCGACCGTTAGATGAGGTGACATATCGCGCCACCGCTCCGCTGACCCTGCCCCAGACAGCGACATTGTGTTGGGCCGATGGCACCGCATGGGTGCGCGGACCAGATGGCGCGCAATGCATGATCATGACACTGCGCTAAAGACTGGCCGCAGGAGCAAATTCTGCAGGGATCAAATCGTCGCCTGTAAGGATCAATGCGGCAAGGCGTTCGGCGCACAAAGGGGCCATGCCGAAACCAATTTTGAAGCCACCATTGTTGATAAACTGTCCTTTGTGAAACGGATGTTCCCCCAGCATAGGTGCGCGGGTGCGCGCACGGGGGCGTGCGCCTGCCCAGCGCCGAAGTTCGCGGGCCTGCGCTAAGGCGGGCACAAGCGCGCGGGCCCGTTCCAGAAGCGTATCACATTGCGCGTCGGTTTGTGTCGCGTCATCAAATTCACGTTCGGTGGTGGATCCAATGGCCGTGGTCCCGTCAGCGTGTGGAATGATATGCAGGCCATCCACAAAAACTTGGGGCTGATCGCGGGCATCATATTCCAGCAATACGGCCTGACCTTTGATGCCGGCACCGACCAAACGACTGTGCTGTTCAGTCAGCTGTTCAAGTCCGAGAAACCCAGCCGCCTGTACCACCGCACCCTCATCCGCCAAACTAGCGTTTTCGGTGATGTCCCCACCGCACGAACGTATCGCAGCGGCAAGCGCGTTGCAGGCTTGGGCGGGATGAATGCGCGCGCTTAGTGAATCGTATATCCAACGGCCGGTTTCAGAATTGGGCGCCAAGGGGGGTGGTGAATCTATTACCTCCCATACCGCTTGGCCCTGCCAATGGGTTTGTGCGCCCTTTGCCCGCGACTGGGCAAGGGCCTCGCCGCCGTCTGCTACGGGTTGAATGCGGCCTGTGCGTCCATAGCCACTGTGTTCGCTGCCAGCCGTTTCGACGGCGGCCCACCAGTGTTGTGACAGTATAAGGCTTTCAAACTGAAATGCCTTTTTGGGGTTCCACTGTTCAGGCACGTGAGGGGCCAAAGCCCCGACAATACCCCCCGACGCGCCACGGCCAACGCCCGCGGGGTCAATAACGCGCACCTTTGCACCTGCCCTTAGACACGCCCAAGCGGTAGAAAGGCCCGCAATTCCCGCCCCGCGAATTGTCACATCGACCGTTGCCATTACCGCCGCCTGATTTCATTGTTCTCGCAACGAGATAGGGCAAACGAGCATGACAAACCAGCGCGCGGATGTGGAATGGCGAGACAGCGGCGTGCCTGTCTCTATACATTTCGACGACCCTTACTATTCACTGGAAGACGGCGTTGCGGAAACCCGCCACGTTTTTCTTGGCGGCAATGACATTCCTGCGCGGTTTCGGGATGGGTTTCATGTTGCTGAACTGGGGTTTGGAACAGGGCTAAATTTTCTGGTGACGCTGGCTGCATGGCGCACATTGGGCGTTGCTGGCACGTTGCGGTTCACAAGTTTTGAAGCCTTTCCTATGGATATTAGCGAAATTGCGCGCGCTGTGTCGGCGTTTGACGGCTTACCGCAGGTGTTTGGTGACATTTTCCCAGAACATTTGATTGGTCCAGATTTCGAATTGCGGGTCGTGATTGGTGACGCACGCACCACGCTGCCAACTTGGAATGGCAAAGCAGACGCATGGTTCTTGGATGGGTTTTCACCGGCAAAGAACCCAGAACTTTGGGGCGAAGACCTGTTGGCGCACGTCGGCCATCATACCGCGCGGGGTGGCACAGTGGCAACATACACAGCGGCAGGATTTGTGCGCCGTGGCCTTGAGGCTGCGGGGTTTGAAATCGAACGTGTACAGGGATTTGGGCGCAAACGGCATATGACGCGGGGTGTTTTGCGATGAACCTTGGGGTCGCGTTAATGATCGCGACAACGTTTGTATTCGCTGTGCAAGACGGCATAAGCCGACATCTTGCAGGTGAATACAATGTCTTGATGATTGTTATGATCCGCTATTGGTTCTTTGCTGCGTTTGTTGTGGCAATTGCGCGTCGTCAGGTTGGGTCTATCCGCGCAGCAGCGGCGACGACGCAACCGTTGTTGCAAATTGCCCGCGGGGCGTTATTGGCCAGCGAGATTTGCGTGATGGTCTGGGCATTCGTGTTGCTCGGCCTTGTAGAAGCGCACGCGGTGTTCACCTGTTATCCATTGCTTGTGGCCGCATTGTCTGGGCCCGTGCTGGGTGAATCTGTGGGTTGGCGACGCTGGAGTGCGATTGGCGTCGGATTCATTGGGGTTTTGATCATTCTACAACCAGGTGTTGCGGTTTTCAGCATTGCCGCAATTGTGCCGCTGGTGTCTGCCTTCATGTTTGCGCTTTATGGGTTGTTGACGCGGTATGCCGCGCGCCGCGACAGCACCGCGACATCGTTTTTCTGGACCGGCGCAGTTGGCGCGGTTGTCATGACGCCGTTGGGCCTGTGGGCTTGGGAACCGATGAGTGCGCACGATTGGGGCTGGATGGCCGCGCTGTGTGTGACAGGGGTGACCGGACATTGGTTGCTTATC
Source organism: uncultured Octadecabacter sp. (assembly GCA_964406585.1). Classification (GTDB taxonomy): domain Bacteria; phylum Pseudomonadota; class Alphaproteobacteria; order Rhodobacterales; family Rhodobacteraceae; genus Octadecabacter. The sequence continues at coordinate 22,595 of CAYOSK010000027.1, forward strand.
AAGACCTACGAAGTCGCTGAGGCCAGCGCGGTACAGCCTTTTGCTTATCTCCAACTCGTGTTCGTCAGCGTCATCGGGCTGACGGTATTCCACGAAACCTTAGCGCCGAACGTGGTCACAGGCGCTTTGATTGTTGTCGCGGCGGGCGTGTTCACATTGTGGAGGGCGCAACGTGCGGCCTAGTCGCCCGCGCGCGAAACAGGGCGAATGGATTGCGGACCGGCCGGTGACGTAGGTGCCTGTTCACCCGCGCTGCGAACGGTTGGCGGAATTGCTGTTTGCAGGGTGTTTGGGCGGGCCACAGGGCGAATGATCGGCAATTCACCGACAAGAAGATCAGTGAAACGAACTGGCCCGATGCGTCCACTTAGGCGTGCGCGGTACACAGCCATGCCTTCGGTGACGCGCATTGTATAGTTACGGGTTTCGCGGAACGGGATGTGTTCGATCCAATCCACAACGTCCACGGGATCAGCGTTACCAAAACCGCGCCGCGGATCACCGCGATCGTTCATCCATGTTTTTGGGCGGCTAGGGCCTGCGTTATAGCCAGCGGCGATCATCACCGGGGACTCGCCAAATTCACGGGTGAGATAGGCAAGGTATTCAGACCCAAGTGTTGCGTTGTATTGCCAATCGGAGGTTAGCCGCCCGCGGTTATAGGGCATATCAAGCCAACCGGCGACGTCCTGTGCGGTGGCGGGCATCAATTGCATTAGACCAAGCGCACCAACGCTGCTGCCTGCATCTGTGCGAAATTCGGATTCCTGACGTGCGACAG
>CAYOSK010000028.1:0-22886 GCA_964406585.1 uncultured Octadecabacter sp.
CGGCGGGCGGGGGGGCGCCCTACGGGCGCCAAAGCAAAGACGCGAGCCTACGCAGGTTGTGCGAGCACGCGCTGGCACCCTTCCAACGCCAGCGGGCTGAGACCATCGCCACCGTTCTGCACATGTTGGGCCAAGTGATCAAGCATGCGCGGTTCCCAGAATTCGCGCAAATGATCTGCCACACGCCCTGCCCTGTCCGCGTCAGGTTGGGTTTCAAAGAAAGTTGCGATTTGGTTGGCCATACGGGTGATTTTATCAGGCGACATCGGTGGCTTCCTCGGTTTGGATACGATCGGGATGGGTGAAGATTTCAAATGTGTCATCACGCGCCAAAGCGACCAGCGTGATGTTTGCCGCCTGGGCCGTCTGAACTGCGAGGGTGGTTGGCGCAGACACTGCTAGAATGATCGGTGCGCCGGCCATCGCGGATTTCTGGACCATTTCAACAGACACCCGCGAAGTCAAAACAACAGCGCCTGTGCTGCAATCGGGCGTCGCCCCGATGAGTTTATCCAGTGCATTGTGCCGCCCAACGTCTTCGCGAATTTCTGTAAGCCCTTGATCTGGTGATACGAATGCTGCTGCATGCACCGCGCGGGTCAAGTCATGCAAAGCTTGACCCGCGCGCAGGCCCTGCATGGCCGCTGTGATCTGCCCTGATGATAACGTGACATCTGCGGTAACGCAGGGCAACGTCCGCGAGGCCTGATCCAGACTGTCAATCCCGCACAACCCACACCCAACAGGCCCCGCCATGGCACGGCGACGGGTCGCGAGATCCTCGGCGCGGTTTTCGGGCAACCACATCTGGATTTCTATTCCCGCATCATGTGTGACGACCTCGAGACTATCGACCTCACCCCAGCCTTCGGTGCGGGTAAAGCCGCGCCCGAAGTCTTCGAGGTCACAGGGCGTCGCCATCATCACCGCTTGCGTGGTGCCATTGTAGACCAATGCGACAGGCACCTCTTGGGGCAGCGCGCGCAAAGCAGTGACCGCGCGCCCGTTGCTCACGACATGAGCAGATATGGCCCGCGCGCCTGTCACTATTCCGCAGCCGGAAGAATGCGCCGCGATTGTTCGGCCTGTGCGTTATAGTCTTCTTGCCAATCAGATGGACCGTTGGACAAGGCCACCTGCACTGCTGTCACCTTATATTCCGGGCAGTTCGTCGCCCAATCGGAATAATCCGTGGTGATGACGTTGGCTTGCGTATCGGGGTGGTGGAAGGTGGTATAGACAACACCGGGCGATACACGGTCTGTGATCTGGGCGCGCAACTGGGTTTCACCCGCCCGTGATGCGAGACGCACATACTGCCCGTCACGAATACCACGCACTTCGGCGTCATGGGCATGGATTTCGAGCAAATCTTCTTCGTGCCAAACGGTGTTTTCGGTGCGCCGTGTCTGCGCACCAACATTATACTGCGACAAAATACGCCCCGTCGTGAGCAAAAGCGGGAAACGTGGACCCGTTTTTTCATCTGTCGCCACATATTCGGTGATAATGAACTGCCCCTTACCACGCGTAAATCCGTCGATGTGCATGATCGGAGACCCATCGGGTTTATCATCATTGCACGGCCATTGAACGGACCCGCGGGTTTCGAGCATTTCGTAGTTCACGTTGGCAAAACCGGGGGTCGTCGCGGCAATTTCATCCATGATCTGGCTTGGGTGCGTGTAGGTCCAGCCAGAGTCCATCGCGTTGGCCAACATCATCGTAATTTCCCAGTCAGCATAGCCATTCTTAGGCGCCATGACTTTGCGCACACGGTTGATGCGACGTTCAGCATTGGTAAATGTGCCGTCCTTTTCCAGGAAAGTGGACCCGGGCAAAAATACATGCGCGTAATTGGCCGTTTCGTTGAGGAACAGGTCATGCACGATCACGCATTCCATCGCCTCAAGCCCCGCTTTGACGTGTTTGGTGTCAGGATCGGATTGCAAAATATCCTCGCCCTGAATGTAGATGCCCTTGAACGTGCCATCAACCGCTGCGTCCAGCATATTGGGAATGCGCAGGCCGGGCTCTGGGTCAATCTTACCCCCCCAAATGGCTTCGAACACTTCGCGGGTCGCGTCATCAGACACGTGGCGATAGCCCGGCAGCTCGTGCGGGAAAGATCCCATATCACACGCGCCTTGCACGTTGTTTTGGCCACGAAGCGGGTTCACGCCCACGCCGTTTTTGCCCAAATTTCCGGTCATCATCGCAAGGTTCGCGATGGCCATCACCGTCGTGGAACCTTGGGAATGTTCCGTCACGCCAAGCCCATAATAGATGGACCCATTGCCACCCGTTGCAAACAGTCTTGCCGCAGCGCGCAGTTCTGCTGCGTCTACACCTGTCAACAAAGCGGTCGCTTCGGGCGAATGGCGTGGATCGGATATGAACTCCGCGTAATGGGCGAATTCATCCCAATCGCACCGTGTGCGAATAAAGTCTTCATCCATCAACCCATCGGTCACGATCACATGGGCAATCGAGCTGAGCACAGCCACGTTTGTTCCCGGCAAAAGCGGCAGGTGATGCTGGGCTTGGATATGTGCGCTGCGCACGATGTCGGTGCGACGCGGGTCAATCACAATCAACTTCGCACCTTGGCGCAGACGCTTTTTCAGCCTGCTGGCAAAGACAGGGTGGCCATCTGTTGGGTTCGCCCCGATGATAATGACAACATCTGTTTCTTCAACGGAATCAAAATTTTGCGTCCCAGCCGAGGTTCCGAATGTTGTCTTCAATCCATACCCGGTCGGCGAATGGCAAACGCGCGCGCAGGTGTCGGTGTTGTTGTTACCAAATGTGGATCGGATCATCTTTTGAACGAGGTATGTTTCTTCGTTGGTGCAGCGCGACGATGTGATGCCACCAATGGATTTGATCCCGTGCTTGCTTTGAAGATCGCGCAGTTTTTTGGCGGTATAGGCAATCGCCTCGTCCCATGACACTTCTTGCCAAGGATCTGTTACGTTCTCGCGGATCATCGGGTTGAGAATGCGATCACTGTGATTGGCATAGCCCCATGCAAACCGCCCCTTAACACATGAATGCCCGCGGTTGGCCTCACCGTGTTTGTAGGGTGTCATACGCACCAATTCATCCCCATTTAGTTCCGCCTTGAACGAACAGCCCACCCCGCAATAGGCGCAGGTCGTCACAACGGACCGCTCCGGCGTTCCCATTTCAATCACGGATTTTTCTTGCAGTGTTGCGGTGGGACAGGCCTGCACGCAGGCCCCGCAAGACACGCAATCCGACGTCAGAAAATCATCGCCTGCAGCCCCGGCAGACACGCGAGAATTGAAGCCCGACCCTTCGATGGTCAGCGCAAACGTGCCCTGCACCTCTTCACAGGCGCGCACACAACGCGAACAGACGATGCATTTGGCCGGATCATAGGTGAAATAGGGATTGCTGTCGTCTTTGGGAATGAATTGCGCATTCGGTGCCCCGGCATCGGACCGGGGTTCAAAATGGTTCGCAACAGCCTCGTAGCGTACATCGCGCAACCCAACCATGCCCGCCATATCTTGCAATTCGCAATCGCCATTCGCCGCACAGGTCAAACAATCCAAGGGATGATCGGAAATATACAATTCCATCACCCCTTTTCGAATCTTTTTGACCTTAGAAGATTGCGTTTTCACAACCATGCCATCCATCACGGGCGTCGTGCAGGATGCAGGTGTTCCCCGCCGCCCTTCGATTTCGACAACGCACAAACGACACGACCCAAAGGCCTCTAGATTATCAGAGGCACACAACTTGGGCACCTGAATGCCCGCCTCCGCAGAGGCCCGCATCACGCTCGTCCCCTCGGGAACCGTCACATCAAACCCATCGATTTGCAGCGTCACCATCACATCGGATTTAGATGCAGGCGTGCCCATATCAATGTCACCATTGGCAAGGCGGGTCGGCAGAATAAAGTCCTTCATGGCAGGCACCTTTGCTTCTTTGGTTCCAAAATACTTCGGGGGATGCGCGCAGCGCTGGGGGCAGCGCCCCCGTTTTGCGCGGCGCAGCCGCGCGGATCGGATTTACGCAGTAAATTCGACATCAATCTCATTCCGCTGCCTCTTTCTGGGTGGCGAAATCATCTGGAAAGTTCTGCAACGCGCTGAGAACCGGATAGGGCGTAAACCCGCCCAACGCACAAAGCGAGCCGTCTTTCATGGTTTCACACAGATCTTCCAAAAGCTCGACAGCTTCCACATCGCCCGCACCGATCCGGTCAATGGTTTCGACCCCACGCACGGCCCCGATCCGGCATGGCGTGCATTTGCCGCAACTTTCCACGGCACAAAATTCCATCGCAAAACGCGCCATACCAAGCATGTCCGCGGTGTCATCAAACACAACCAGACCCGCATGACCAATCAACCCGCCCTGCCCGTCGAATTCTTCGTAGCCAAACGGCGTATCGAATTTCCCACGCGGCATATAGGCGCCCAAAGGTCCACCAACTTGCACAGCCTTCACAGGCGCGCCAGACAATGTGCCGCCCGCAACACCGTCCACCAATTCTCCCAGCGGCATTCCAAATGCAGTTTCATACAGCCCGCCAAATTTAACGTTCCCAGCGATCTGGATCGGGATTGTGCCTTTGGACCGGCCAAGCCCGAAATCGGCATAGTGTTGCGCGCCTTTTTCAAGGATCACAGGCACCGTGGCCAACGAAATAACGTTATTTACGACAGTCGGCTTGCCAAGAAACCCTTCTAGGGCCGGCAGCGGAGGTTTCGCGCGCACGACGCCGCGCTTTCCTTCAAGTGAGTTCAGCAAAGATGTTTCTTCGCCGCACACGTAGGCGCCCGCACCCACTCGGATTTCCATATCAAACGCGCGACCAGAACCCAAAACATCCGCGCCCAAAATGCCCGCATTCCGCGCCAAGACAACGGCTTTGTCCATGATTTCAATAGCATCTGGATACTCAGAGCGCAGATAGACATACCCTTTGGTCGCTTCAACCGCCAAACCCGCAATGATCATACCTTCGATCAACGTAAAGGGATCGCCCTCCATGATCATACGGTCCGCAAAGGTCCCGCTGTCGCCTTCATCTGCGTTGCATACAATGTATTTCTGATCCGCTTGCGCACCCAGAACCGTGTTCCACTTAATGCCCGTGGGAAAACCGGCCCCACCGCGACCGCGCAAACCGGATGTCGTGACCTCTTCAACCACATCAGCCGCCGTCATGGTGATGGCGCGGCGCAGGCCGGCCAAACCACCGTGGGCTTCGTAATCCGCCAGATCGAGCGGGTCGATCACGCCGCAGCGTTGAAATGTCAGACGGGTTTGGCCCTTCATCCAGTCAAGTTGTTCAACCAACCCAAGGCTTGTCAGCTTGCCATCCAGCATCGCCGCAACATCGCCGACGTTCATCGCGCCGTATCCGATCCGCCCGCTTTCCGTTTCAACTTCGACCAACGGTTCAAGCCAAATCATGCCACGCGTGCCATTGCGTACGATTTCCACATCCAGACCGCGCGTCGCCGCCTCGGCCTTGATCGCATCGGCCACATCGTTAGCGCCCAGCGCCAACGCCGCACTGTCGAGGGGAACGAAAATTTTCATGCGCCCACTCCTTCGAGAAGGGCGTCGAGTTTCGCGTCATCAATCCGCCCGACAACTTTGCCATCAATCATGGCAGCAGGACCACAGGCACACAGACCAAGGCAATAAACTGGTTCTAGCGTGACATTCCCATTTGCGGTTGTGCCGTGCCAATCAACACCCAGTTTATCAAAGGCACGCTGGGACAGCGCATTTGCGCCAACCGCCTGACACGCCTCGGCGCGGCAAATCTTGACCACATGTTTGCCTGCGGGCGCATCGCGAAAATCGTGATAAAACGTAATCACGCCATGCACTTCGGCGCGGGTAATATTCAGATGATCCGCAATAATCTGGACCACATCGCCGGGAATGAATCCGAATTCAGCCTGAACGCTATGCAAAATCGGCAACAGCGGGCCTTCTTGCCCACGGTGCTGGGCGAGGATCGCTTGCATGGTTTGTTTTGTCTGCGCGTCAGCCATCTCGGCGTCTCCCTTGTTCTTAAGAGATATGTCGCCCAATTCACGCGGGTATTCAATATCGTTAAATCGTCAAACGATAGATTTTATCTATCAATTGCTCCGGAGTTCCGAAAGCGTCTTTGCACGTTCCAAAAGCGTCGCAAGGACGGGCGTAAACGGTTCACGATGCGGCGCAACAAGTCCGACAACATGACTGGCATCGGGTTTGATCAGCGGGACCGACCCGAGGTCTTCGCCTTTTAAGAAAATCTCGGCCGCACGGATCGGAAGAATCGTAGCCCAATTAGATCGCAGAACGTGGCTTACCAACACCACCACAGACGATGCTTCGATCTGCGGTGCGACGGAAATTCCGGCTTCACTCAGGTGTTGATTGATGATGCGACGGTTTTGCATATCCGGCGTCAAAAGGCACAGCGGCACATCCCCCAAATCGCCCCATTTCACGGGGCCTTTCAGCAAAGGATGGTCGGCCTTAGCGACCAAGACATACCGTTCCGCATATAGAGGCACCGTTGTAACGCGGCCCAATGGTTCGTTGTCCAGATAGGTCAGGCCTGCATCAATTTCGAGATTTTCGAGCATTGCCAGTATTTCGACAGAGGTTTTGGATTGCACGGAAAACCGCACGTTAGGATGGGCATCACCATAACCTGCCGTCAAATCGCTGACGACGGTTAATGCGGTTGGGATCGCGGCGATGCGAATATCGCCTGACAAACCTTCGCGGGCCTCTCGCATCTCTTGTCGCAGTGAACGTGCGTCTCCAACTATTCGGCGGGCCCAATCCAACGCGCGTTGACCTTCAGGTGTCAGCCCGCGATACCGCGACCCGCGCCACACCAACATCACCCCGAGCTGATCTTCCAGCTGTTTTATGGCCGCCGACAAGGTTGGTTGCGTGACCCCTTGGGCCAGTGCCGCACGTCCGAAGTGTTCCTCGCGCGCAAGGGCGATGAACATTTCCAATTTATCAATCATAAAAGCTGCTTTCGAGGGGTGTATCCCTATCAAACAGGCAACGGCGCGAACAGTCCACCTTTCAATTGGAACCTCTCGTTCTGTGTGTCATCGCGGTTGGGATCGCCCAGACCAATACGCGCGCACCATAACGTTGGGTCGGCTTTTCGTACGCGGCACAGGGCAATCGGATCAAAGGGCAAACACCTTTGATCACACCACCGCGAGGTGGGATGTTTGACAGAAATATTGGTTGTAGGTTGCGATCAATCACCACTGTCTCAGAAGGATACTTTAAATGAAAATGTTTCTCCGCTCCGCGCCGCTCGCGCTGGTTCTTGCTTTCGGCGCGACCGCCAGTTTTGCAGGCGAACAATATATTGACGACACAGGCTTTGCGGTGTCCGGGTTCGACGTCGTTGCCTATTTCGATTTGCCCCAGTCCGAAATTGGCACGCCACAAACGGCTGCTGTCCCCGGCCGTGCGGACATAACGGCCGAACATAACGGCGCAACGTTTGCGTTTTCAACGGAAGAAAACCGCGACCGGTTTATCGCCGCCCCCGATAGCTTTGTGCCACAGTTTGATGGGCATTGCGCCTACGGTGTCGCAAAGGGCGGCAAAGTGCCCGGAAACCCGAACCTTTGGCGCATCGTAGATGGTGAATTGTTCTTGAATATCACTGAAAATGTGGTGGGATTCTGGGAAGAAGACATTCCCGGAAACATTTCACTGGCCGATGGCAATTGGGTGAACATTGAATCCGATGGCGCATCAGGGCGTGCAATTCCGCAGTATTCTTCCCCTGCCCCTATTCAATAAATCGTGGCACATATTTCACGACGTGTGGTCCTGACCGGAGCGGTCGGGGCCACGGCCCTTGGTTCGGCGGCCTTTTTGCTGCGACCATCCGCGGCCGAAGGTGCGACGCTGACACCAACTGAGGCTTTTCAAGCGGCTCAAGCAGGTGACATTTTATTCGTAGATATTCGCCGCCCTGATGAATGGGCGCGCACCGGCATTGCCCAAGGCGCGGTGCCCATTGACATGCGACGCGATGATTTTACGCAAACTGTTATTGCGGCCCGTTATGCGCCGACCCAACCGATTGCGTTAATTTGCGCGCGTGGTGTGCGCTCTGCGCGGGTGACACGTTTGCTGACCGAGGCTGGACTTTCCCCGATTATTGATGTGCCCGAAGGCATGCTTGGATCTTTCGCCGGTCCGGGATGGATCAAACAAGGTCTGCCGGTTTATGAATTGGAAAATACAAATGGTTGACTCAAAAAGAGCACTCCTAACCGCCTGCATTCTAACGGGTTTAGGGTTGGGCAGCACAGCGCAGGCCTGTTCTGACCAAAGCGCTTGCGTGGTCGAAACGGGCGAATATGTGATCGCCCTTCCCGATAATGATACGCCAAGCAAACCCGCGGTAATGTTCGTGCATGGGTTCGGCGGCAGCGGGCCAGGTGTCTTGCGCAACACAGGAATGGTGCAGGCCTTTACGGATCGAGGCTACGCCGTTATCGCGCCATCGGGTCTTCAAAGAACAACTGGCAATGGCGGGTCATGGTCCTTTCATCCCGATCGGGCACAAGCGCGCGATGAGATTGCTTTTCTGACGTCAGTGCGTGACGACGCAATTGCCAAACATGGACTTGATCCGGATCATATTCTTCTGTCAGGCTTTTCTATCGGTGGATCGATGACGGCCTATCTGGCGTGCGCGGCACCCGACGCCTTTTCTGCTTATGCCCCATTGGGCGGGAATTTTTGGCGCGATCACCCCGAGGGCTGCGTTGGCCCCGTGCGCATGCTGCACACTCACGGCTGGACCGATGGGACTGTTCCGCTGGAAGGCCGCGTGCTGCGCGGGGAGGACAGCCGCGACCCCGCCGCATTGATGCAGGGTGATGTGTTTCATGCCCTCTCAATTTGGCGCGACGCGAATGCCTGTTACCAACTAAAACCAGACAGCTTTGCCACAACAGGCCCGTTCATGATCCGCAGTTGGACGCAATGCGCCCAAGGCAGCAGATTGGATTTCGCGTTGTTTCCCGGTGGTCATGTCATTCCGAACGGTTGGTCCGGCTTGGTGTTGGATTGGTACGAAGCGCTGTGATCTTTGCCGCCTATTCGGCAGCGATCGCCACAATGTCTGTCTGATCAGACGCAAGAACAATGTCTTTGAACCGCGCCCGTTCCGCACGGGCGCGCGCCACGATCCGCGGTTCGCGCAGGTTTTGCGGACTCTCAAGGCGCAAAACACCAATAGCGTTGCGTGACACATTCAACGCGCTCAGCTTTGACAGTGGCGCCGCGATAAGAAGGCTGAAAGCAATCGGCGCAAGCCAGACGGATACGCCCCCCATACCGATCCCTGCAACCATCCCAATACCCGTGGCGGTTTCCACGCTGTGAAATCTAAACACTTGCGACCAGCTGTAGCCTGATTGGGACCGGTTCTGCGGAACCCAAGCACGCGACAGTCCGAACACCGAGCGCACGACCGCAATGGTTTGCTGCACCATCATCACCGGCGCATATAAGATTGAACACACAATCTCGAACAGGGCCGAGCCGAGCAGTTTAGACCATCCGCCATAATCCGCACGGGTTCGGCGGCGCGCGCCCAACACACATGTGCCAATAATTTTAGGAACCAATAGCATCGTGTAAATGAACACCAGAACGAACAGCCCATCCATTCGTTCGGCACCCGGCCATATGGGACGCAAAGGGTTCGCAACATTGAAATAAGACACCGTATCGGATGGCATTGCCCCGATCAGCGACCAAATCAGGATGACGACAAACCACGCAGGTGATAGCAAAAACGCCACCGCCCCTTGAAGAAGATGAAAGCGCGACATTGGGTGAAACCCCCGCGCGGTGAGGATACGCAAATGTTGCAAATTCCCCTGACACCAGCGTCGGTCACGCAAAGCGTAATCAATCAAGGTTTGTGGCGTTTCTTCGAACGACCCCCCTGCCCTTGGCAAAAACCGCACCGACCATCCCGCGCGCCGCAACATGCCGGCCTCAACGAAATCATGACTGAGGACAAGATCGCGACGCCCACGTAGCCCCCGCAGATGGGGCAACCGCGCGCTTTGGGCAAAGGCGCGGGTGCGAATGATCGCGTTATGCCCCCAGTAGTTTCCTTCGCTTTGCGCCCAGACAGCCAAACCTTCGGCCAAGAGCCAACCATATACAGCATTGGAAAATTGCTGCATGCGACCAAACAGGGTTTCAGCGCCAATCAGATTTGGAAAACTTTGGATTAGCCCGGCTTCGGGACGCGCCGATAATTCATGGGCGAGCTGACGGATGGCGGCACCGCTCATGAGGCTGTCGGCATCCAAGACCAGCATGGCTTCGTAGTTCGCACCCCAGTTTTCAATCCAATCGGTCAGATTGCCCGTCTTTTTGTCGGTGTTGCGCGCCCGGCGGCGATAATAGATTTCGAAATCAGGTTGGGTTTCGGATCGCAGCGCCAAGAATGCTTTGCGTTCTTGATCAGCAATGTCCGGATCGGTGGTGTCGCTTAGGATAAACACCGTAAATCTGTCTTTGCATGGGCCTTGGGCCAGCTGCGCGATCATGGCTGAGGCGTTTCCAAAAACATCCCACGGCACTTCGTTGTAAATTGGCACAAGCAACGCAACGTTCTGCGCCGCACCTCTGGTTCCTTTGTGGCTGGCAAAGCACGGGTTCAGCGCCCTTTGAACCAGTCCCAGAACGGCCGTTCCGACCGACAAAGACACCCAGCTAAACGTCAATGTCACCAGCCCGACAACCAGAATTTCGAGGTTGGTAAAGCTGCCGCGCGACAACCAATTCGCAATCGCAATGGCCAACAGCCCAGTCAGCAGGATCGCGGGGCCAAACGCGGCCAGCCGCCAAAGGTAATCGGTTTTGGTGCTCTGCAAGGGCGCCAATTGGCGTGGCGGCGCCTGCCCAAAGTCCTGTTCTGCCATTTCAAGGGGGGCTTTGTCTGGCATTACAGCAAAGGGCGGCTCGGTCATGGTGTCCACCGATAAAGCCATGTTTCACTTAACGGTGCCCCATCCAGCCGCAGTTGCGCGCGAAATTCGATCAGTCCCACATCGCCGGGAACAAATTTAAACGCCAAACGAATGCCGCCGGTTTCTGGGTTGCGTTGCAAGATACCGCTATCAACCTCGCCGGCGCTGGCACGCACCACCCGTTCGATGCGGCTTAGATCTTGTGGTATTTCGGGGCTGGCCTCAAAATCGATGGCGACGATGATGCCCGTTTCAAACGCATTGCCGATACGGGTGTTCAGCACACGCAGCCCACTGCCAAACGCGTCATCTTCACCCCATGTCAGGCGATAGGTCATTTGATGTTCTTGCCCGGCATTCAACCCGCCATCAGGCCGCCAATAGGCGACGATGTTATCGTAGATTTCTGAATCCGTTGGGATTTCAACCAGCGTAACAGCGCCCGCCCCCCAGCCTTCGCCCGGTTCGACCCAAACACCGGGACGGCGATGATACAGTGCAAACAAATCGGCAAAATCGCTGAAGTCACGTGCCCGTTGCATGAGCCCAAAACCTTTGGGGTTTTCGTCGCGAAACGCTGACACCTGCAACCCTTTGGGATTGGCCAAAGGCCGCCAAATCGTTTCGCCCGCGCCGTTTTCGATCAGTAGGCCATCGCTATCATGGACCGCGGGCCGGAAATCAGAAAATCGATCGCGGTTCGTTTCATCAAACTGAAACATGGACGTAAGCGGCCCAATACCGACATGGGCCATGTCAACGCGCGGAAATACCGTGGCCTGAACGTCCATAACCAAGGGTTGCCCATGGGTAATTGTGAACGTGTAGGCCCCAGAACAGCTTGGGCTATCCAACAAAGCATGAACAATAAATGTTTTGGCACCCGGCGCAGCACGTTCGATCCAGAAGGCGCGAAATTCGGGAAATTCCTCGCCGCTGGGTTCGGCCGTATCAATGGCAAGCCCACGGGCAGACAGACCGTATATATCCCCCGTGCCGATCGCGCGGAAATAGGATGCGCCTTGGAAAACCGCAAATTCCGTGTGAACGCCAGATTGTTCCAGTTCGCCCCGCAAACGCAGTCCTGAATACCCAAGCGTGTCATCAATCGGCAGGTCAGGAAACTTATCGGTTCTGTCAAAAACGTCGAGATCGAACCTGATCGGCTGCGCGCGGTTGTCATCTACAACCCACAGATCGACTGGGTGGGGATAATATAGCCCGGGTGCAAACACATCGACCTTTAGGGGCGTATCGGGTGCATCGTTCCAAAGGGCATTGCGTGCATCAAACCAAATGGACACATAGTCATCATAATCGATATTGCTCCATGCGTCCGGAAACCGAACCGGCGGTTCAAATGGTTGCGCGGACAAGGCGCGCGCCTTTTCAATGACGAAGGTTGGATCAAACCCCGTTGCGTCACCAAGCTGCAAGCCTGGCTCAGCGGAATCGGCTTCCTGGCCCATCGCAGGGGTCGCGGCCAACGCCAGCAGGCTTTTGAGGACATCACGCCGCAACATCCCCTATGCCCTCGTCTTCCAAGGGTTAGATTTGAACCAGCCCACTGCATAAGCGATGGCGATCACCAGGGCGAAACCCAGCGCGTTCACCCAAGCCATTGACACATAGGTTTTGCCCACTTGATCAAACAACATGCCCAGCAGGCGCGCCAAAAACATCGACGAGATGAAAATCGCCAAGGACTGCTGGCCAACCTTCATAATTGCGGCCAAAATATAGGACCACGGCACCGCTATAAAACGAGGGCCCCGGCCCGGCATGATGTTTTCACCTTTGGGACCGACCAAAACCCACGCAACATAAGCGGTCGCAAGGAAATGGACATACCGCAAAACTCCAAAATCCGTTTTCGCGATTAAGAAACGCCAATCGCCACGCAGATCTTTGATGAATTCGAACTCACGGTAGATACGGAAATACGCGAACGGCACACAAATCACGACAACTGCGACAGCCCCCCAAAACAAACGTCGGTTCACGCGAGGAACGGGAATCCAGCCTGACATCAATGCAAAGCCTGTGAAAAACACCAACTGCCAGCCCAATGGATTGAAAAACCACTGGCGTTCGGACCACGGTTCTGCCGGAAAGTTCCAGCCAAGGACGTTGGCGGACAACCAGATCAGTACGGATGCCAGCATCGCAAGGGCGACATGTATCTTGGCAAGTGCAACCATCACAGGGATGAGGGCAAGGATCACCAAATACATCGGCAAAATGTCAAAGTAGTTGGGGACATACGTAAGCGTCAAAAGACCAAGAAGGTTTTCTTGAGGCCGGTTGAAGAACGGGTGCAAGTTCAACTGCCCGACATAGTCACGGCCATCTGGAAAAATGATTGTCAAAAGGACCATCGTTGCGGCGATTGCGATGAACAATCCGATATGCGCCCAGTAGACCTGCCAAATTCGATGAGCGATCCGAGCGGTTCCCATCATAAGCCCGCGATTGCGAAACACCGATCCAAATGCAATCGCAGATGCCATCCCCGAACAAAACACAAAGGTTTCCGTGGCGTCTGAAAACCCAAAACGCGCCGGAATCCAAAGCGTCAGCCAATTTCCGGGCACATGCGCGATTAAAATAATGAACATCGCGATTCCGCGAAAGAAATCCAGCCGCGGATCACGGACGCGTGGTGCGGCCGCGCTTGGACCGCGACTTGGTATCGCTGCTGTCGGATCAGGCTGTGTCACGTGAAAGACCTTAGTATGTGTTATTCCGCTGCAACGGCATCTTGCAGATCACGCGCATCGCGGACCATCTGCAAACGTGTTTCTGCAAATGTATCTTGCGCCCCTTTGCGCTGCGCGATCCGCCGTTCAAGCAAGGTTTCAGTTGCCGACAACGCCCCAGCACGCAAGCCAGCCTCGATTGTCATGCGTTCAAATACATCCCGTTGGGCATGACTGCCACCCAGTGACTGAAACTTGGGGTGCGCCACACTGAGGTTCGCAAAGGCATTGGCATAGTGACCATCAGAAAAATCAAGCAAACCCTGTGTGACCGCAACGCCCGGATCACGCATAATCGCCGAGAGTTCAGAATCCGCGCGTGCGTCCTGCGCGATGCGTGCCGTCAATCGCGTGGCAGCATCGGTGCGCTTGTCGCCTACCAGCGCCATCATATAGTGAAGGTCCGCGAACGTCAGGCAACCGTCATTGGTCCGGTTTTCCGCAAGATCCGCAAGTTCAGCCCAACGATCCCCCACACTGACCCCTTCCAGCTGCAAGCGCACCAAAAGCGAACTAGCGTTGGAAAAATCACGATAATCATCCGTTTTATCACTACGAATTTGGGTGTCATAAAGATCAAGAACCTGATCAACCTTGCCTTGATCCAGCAACAACAGGGCCTTGTGCCACCACACGTGGAACCGAAAGTTGTTGCAGTGCCCCCAAGCGCCGCGGTTGTCATCAATAAGCGCGATACCTTCTTCGGGCCGGTGCGTCATGTCATAGACATGGGTGACGGCGTGCAAGCCCCACGCATCATCGCTCGCGTATTCAAGACCTTGCAAACCAAACCGTTCCGCTTTGGCGTAATTGCCCGTTTCTTCCATCGCAAAAGCAAGACAGCCCAGCGCATAGCCGCGCAGTGCATGGTCTTCGCCATGTGCATCTATGACGGCTTCAATTGATTGGCGCATGCCCAACTGATCGCCGAGGATAAATCTGATGCCATGTGACATTTTCATGCTGATGGTATCGGATGGATTGTTCCGCAAAACATCTTCCATACGCGCGATTGCATGGCTTGGCTTGCCGTCCAACCAGTCTTGCAAGGCGGCGCACCAAAGCTGTTCACGCTGCGTTGCGTCGCCGCGTTTGAGCATGTCTTGCGCGGTTTGTGATGCGGCTTGTGCAACACTGTAAAGTTCGCGACGCCCAAGCATGAGGGCGGACATACCTTTTAGGGCATGAGCCAACGCGAATTCAGGGGCTAGGTCCAGCAATTTGCCCAAGTGGACCGGCGCGCTTTGACCATGTGACAGCACCCCAAGAATGACACCATTCCATTCCCTTAGCGCCGCGGGATTAGTGAGGCTGACCTCACTGTTTGCAATATCAGTCAGCATTTAACATCCTTTCGCGCGCACGCTACCCAGCTTTGCCCCACCATAAACGGAGGCCGCCAAAGCACACATCACGTAGACGACAGTGCGAGAAAACGTGATTTTTAGTAACGAAACCGTGTTTAGGTTTTCTTGGGTGACGCAGTGCGATGCGCGCTCAGGATGTCTTCGATCTGATGTGTGTCAGCGCCAAAACGCGGGGGTGGGCGTGTGACTTTGACAGGGGTCTTTGAAAATTTCAGCGGATTGCCCAGCAATTGAACACGGCCTGCAACAGTTTGCGGGTGAGGCACGTCCAAAACAGCGCCGCGCGCCTGTGCCTGTTCGCTTTGCAATGCCTGTCCCACCGTGTGAATCGGCCCCGCAGGCACGCCGACCTTTTGTAACATTGCCAACACTTCTGCACTGGTGTGGGCAGACAGTGTTTCAGATACAGCTTGGCAGACCGCGTCGCGGTTGGCGATCCGGTCGGTATTTGTTGCGTAATCGGGGTTTTGCGCCAGATCGGCGCGATCCATAGCGTCGCAAAACGCTTGGAACTGTGTGTCGTTACCCACCGCAAGGATGATGTGTCCGTCCTGCGTGGCAAAGACGTCATAGGGTACGATATTGGGGTGAGCATTGCCGCGTCGAATGGGTTCTTGCCCCGACGCGAGAAAATTCGTGCCTTCATTGATCAGCCAAGCCATTTGACTGTCCACAAGTGCCAGATCGATATGCTGGCCATCACCGGTTGCATCGCGGTGTCGTAGTGCCGCCAATATGCCTATTGTCGCGTTCATTCCGCACATCACATCCGCTATCCCGACCCCAACTTTGGTGGGCGGTCCGTCGGGTGTGCCTGTCAGTGACATGATTCCGCCAAATCCCTGCGCCATAAGATCATAACCGGGCCTGTTGCGTTCCGGTCCGGTTTGGCCAAAACCTGAAATCGAACAATACACGAGATCAGGGCGCGCGGCACAAAGTGTTGCGTGATCCAGCCCGTATTTGATCAAACCATCGGGTTTGTAGTTCTCGATGATCACATCCGCACGTGTCGCAATTGATTTAACAAGCGCGAGCCCCTCCGGTGTCGTCAGGTCGGCCGCTACAGAATATTTATTGCGATTGGCCGCCATGAAATACGCGCTCAGATCGGTTCCGCCATCCGGTGTTTGCGCATAAGGAGGGCCCCAGCCGCGCGTATCGTCTCCGCCCGTTTTGGGGTTTTCGATTTTGATCACCGTGGCCCCCAAGTCACCCAGCATCTGGGTGGCCGTTGGCCCCGCAAGGATACGACTCAGGTCCAGTACTAAGAGGCCATCGAGGGCGCCAGCCATTTATATAAACCCATCGTAGGACGCGCGATCAATTTCAGCAGCAATGACTGTGAATGTATCAGCATTCTGCGCCGCCGCCAAAGCCGCGTTCAGTTCTGCGTTCGATTGGACATGATGGCCCTGCCCACCAAAGGCCTGTGCGATTGCCGCAAAGTTGAAGTTTGCGAAATCAACGCCTGCATTGGGCAGCTGCCGTTGGCGTTGTTTCAATTCGATCAACGCCAATGACGCATCCACGAACACGACGAAAATCGTTTTCAGGCC
This sequence comes from uncultured Octadecabacter sp., assembly GCA_964406585.1. Classification (GTDB taxonomy): domain Bacteria; phylum Pseudomonadota; class Alphaproteobacteria; order Rhodobacterales; family Rhodobacteraceae; genus Octadecabacter. Next base: position 16,728 of record CAYOSK010000028.1, read on the forward strand.
CAATTCATAAGCCGTTGCCAATTCCCCAATCACCATCAAGAACCCAGCATCGCCCGAAAAGGACACAACGGTTCGGTCAGGTTCAACAATCTGGGCACCCATCGCCAAAGGTACGGCGCATCCCATTGTGCAAAATCCAGACGATTGGGTCAGTGCGCGCGGGAAATTGCAGCGCCACATCTGCGACAGCAAAATGCGGTGCGCCCCGCTGTCCGCCGTTGCCAGCGTGTCGTGCGGGAGAACATCCTGACAGGTCGCAATGACTTGTGCCGGTCCCCATTCTGTTGGCGTCGGGAACGCCGCCGCAATCGAGGTTTTAACGGCGCCGATTTCGCCGTTGGGCCAAACATCAGTAAGGCCCTGTTCAGGAAGGATCGCCGCCACACTGGCCGCGCAGTCCCCTATTATATTGAGTGTGGAGTGATGCATGTAATGGTGGTTGGGTGCAGCGGTTACATCAATCACCATTTGTGTTGCCGGATCCCAAGGGTTTTGCCATCCCGGGCGCATTTCGATCGGGTCGTACCCAATCGCGAGGATCACATCCGCCTGTGCCACAAGCGGTAGCAAGATGGCGTCAGCCACAGGCGAAAGCCCAGCCCCGCCCAAAGACAAGTCATGGTTTTCCGCCAACAGGCCTTTTGCCTTATACGTCGTAATCACAGGAGCGCCGAGCGTTTCCGCCGCGGTTTTGACCATATCGGCAGCGTCCTGTGTTACCGCATCAAGCCCGACGACGATCAACGGACGTTTTGCTGTCGCCAAAGCCGCGCGGGCGGTTTCAAGATCAGGACCTGCGGGCGCAACAACAGCGGCAGGCCTGCGCAAAATACCGGTCCCTTCTGCCGGGGCCGTGGCAACAGAAATCGGGACATCAATGTGAACCGGCCCTGGGCGCCCTTCGGTCGCAATTGCGACTGCTTTGTCGATGATCACATGGCTGGCATCGGCATTCAGCGTAAATGTGCGTTTCGTAATTGGTCGAAACACTTGCGGCTGATCCACAACTTGGTGCGTATACACTTCGGCCTGATCCGCATCGACGCTTCCGGTCAGCACAATCATGGGAACACGGTCCTGATTTGCATTTTCGACCACGTTGATCCCGTTAAGCGCCCCCGGGCCCACGGTTGCCAACATAATCCCCGGCGCACCCGTTCGATGATACGTCCCTTCGGCCATAAAGCCCGCGGCATTTTCGTGTTTACACAGCACAAAGGTAATGCCTGCATTTTCCAAGGCATCAAGCAAGGTCAGAACTTCGCCGCCCGGCAGCCCAAAGGCCCACCGACATCCGGCATCGTAAAGACGTTTGGCGACGACATCTGCTGCGCGCATTGTTTAGGCTCCGCTCTGATTGATTTGACCCTGTGGTGGAGCATGTCAGATCCAATGACAATGCAACAACACGTTATTGATTATTACGGTTTTCGATCGCTTTGGAACACGGCCCAAGGCACTGTTCACCTGATCGTCTTTTGGTCCCTCAGCGCGGCCCAGACGCTGCTATTACAGTCTTTCTGCGCCCCCTAACAACATGGCACGCAGGTTCTGTTCACGGGCCGGTATTTCGTGAAGATTAAGCGCGGAATGCAGATCAACAAGGTGGCTTTGCATCAATTCTTCGGACAACGGGCCGTCGTTGTCAGCGATGGCCTTGATCAACGCATGATGGGCTTGGCTTTCGCACAGCGCACTTTCGCGGCGCCAATATAACGCGATAATCAATGACGATCGCGCAATAAGCGTGTTGATCATCGCAGCGATGGTGTGTTGTCCGGCCATGCGCGCGATTTCAAGGTGAAATTGACCGGAAAGATAAAGGGCGCGCCCGCGATCACCGGCGTCAACCGCCGCATGTTCTTGTTCTATGTGGTCTTTCAATAAAGCCACATCTTCAGCAGTGGCGTGCAAGGCGGCGATTTTGGCAATGCGCGGTTCCAGCAGTTCGCGGGCCTCAAATACCTCTTGGGCTTCTTTTAGGCTTGGCTTTGCAACGAAAGCACCCCGATGGCGGATGATTTCGACAATCTGCTGGTGCGCAAGGGATTGCAGGGCAGTGCGAACGATGGTGCGCGACACGCCATAGATATCAGACAGATCATCTTCGCCCAACTTCGTGCCCGGGGCCAATCTGTGTTCATGGATCGCAAGCGACAGCGCCGTCGAAATGGTATCGGCGGTCATCGCTACGGGCGTGTCCATCGACGAGGTGAGCGTCATGTCAATCTCCTTGATTACCAAATGCCAGAGCAGGGTTAAGGACACAAGTGGACATGAATTATCAGCAATCCAATATCATTTTGTATACAATATTGCGTCCAATATTTAATCATCCCGCACACATTCAGCTTAAATTAGCAGCATTCTGACGCAAGAGGCCGACCACATCCCGCGTTTGAGTTGCGTGATCTGCGCCTTGGCCCGTTGCTGGTCCCCAGAACGTGGGGATGCAATGAACGCAAATGCGAACGATCTAGAATTGGTGTCGGTGACAAAACGCTACGGCAAAACCGTCGCGGTCGATGCAATTAGCTACCGCTTTAAACCGGACAGTTACACCTGCCTCCTGGGTCCATCTGGGTGTGGAAAATCATCAACACTGCGCATGATTGCTGGGCACGAAACAGTCAGCGACGGGTCAATTGTATTGGCAGGTCGTGATATTTCGGAACTGCCCCCAGCCAAGCGCGGCACCGCGATGATGTTTCAAAACTACGCCCTTTTTCCGCATCTAACTGTGCTCGACAACGTGGCGTTCAGCTTGAAGATGGCCGGCACTGACAAACCCGCGCGTCAGGCTCAGGCCCGCGAAATGCTTGAACTTGTTGATCTTTTAGATCTGGCCAATCGGCTGCCGGACCAGTTGTCAGGCGGTCAACAGCAGCGGGTCGCACTGGCCCGAGCGTTGATCACGCGCCCACAAGTTTTGCTGTTGGATGAACCGCTTTCTGCGCTTGACCCGTTTTTGCGCGTACGGATGCGCAGTGAACTGCGCAAGCTGCAAAAAGAACTGGGCATTAGCTTTGTTCATGTCACGCACGGGCAAGACGAAGCGCTGGCATTGGCGGACGACATAATCGTGATGAACAACGCGGTCATTGAACAGGCAGGGCCTGCACGCGATGTTTTTAATGCGCCGAAAACGCGATTTGTCGCTCAGTTTATGGGCGGCCATAACGTCGTCGCCCTACCCGCTGGTCATTTCGCTGTTCGCACAGACGCAGTATCTGTCACGGCGCCGCAAAACGGCGCGATCGAAGGCCATGTGACGGCGATTGAATACCAAGGCACCCATGTATCGCTGTCTGCACGGATCACGGGCGATCAAGAGGTCACGGCCCTGATCCCCGACACCATCTTTTTTGACACACCAAAATACCCAGGCGACCGGATTGGTCTGCACTGGAACCCGAGCGAGCAACACAAACTGACCGCCTAAATTGGCGGCGCCCCTTCCAAACCCCGACAAGGAGAAGACCAAATGACAAAATTCACAAATCGCAATGGCCTAAGCCGCCGCGCGCTGCTGAAAGGTGCAGCCTCAACCGCTGTGGCGGCTGGTGCAACCACTGTTGGCGCACCAATGCTGTGGGCCCAAAACATCAAAGATGTGACACTGCGCCAGTTCGGTACCGGGGTGTCCAACCTCAATGATGTGGCGAATAAAGTTCAAGAAGACCTTGGTTTCACGCTTGAAATGACCGCGCTAGATACAGACAGCGTGACACAACGCGCCGCAACACAGCCCAACAGCTTTGACATCGCGGACATCGAATACTTTATCTGTAAAAAGGTCTGGGCCGCAGGCAACTTGCAGGCGATGGATACTTCCAAAATCGACAATTACGACAAGATCGCCGGAACCTTCCGCAGTGGCCTGTTGACCCCTGAGAGCACAATCGCCCAAGGTACAGCGCCCCACACCGTTGGGTTCACATCTGGCGTAAATGGCACGGACTTCGTTCAAGAAGAATCCGGTTACATGACCCTGATCCCGACAATCTACAATGCGGACACGCTTGGCATTCGCCCTGACCTGATCGGCCGCCCGATCAACAACTGGTCCGAACTGCTGAACCCTGAATTCAAGGGCAAGGCGTCGATCCTCGACATATCTTCCATCGGGATCATGGACATGGCGTTGGTCGTGGAATCCATGGGTGAATATACATACCCAGACAAAGGCAACATGACGAAAGAAGAAATCGACCTGACCTTGGGCATCTTCACTGAAGCCAAGAAAAACGGACAATTCCGGTCGTTCTGGAAATCATTCGATGAATCCGTGAACTTGATGGCATCCGGCGAAGTTGTCATCCAGTCCATGTGGTCGCCCGCGATTACGGCGGTTCGTTCGCAAGGCATTCCATGCGTTTATCAGCCGCTTGAAGAAGGCTACCGTTCATGGGGCGGCGGCCTTGGTATTTCTGCGGCTCTGTCTGGTCTCGAACTGGATGCGGCCTATGAATACATCAACTGGTATCTGTCCGGTTGGGTCGGTGGTTACCTGATGCGTCAAGGCTATTATTCAGCTGTTCCAGACACGTCCAAAGAATTCATGTCCGAAGACGAATGGGGCTACTGGTACGAGGGCAAGGAATCCGTCGGCGATATCGTTTCCCCGACTGGCGCCAAGCTGGCGGGCCCGGGCGAAGTTCGCGATGGTGGTTCATTCTTGGATCGTATGGGGTCCGTGGTCTGCTGGAACTCAGTCATGGACGAGAACCAGTACATGGTTCGCAAGTGGAACGAATTTATCGCCGCTTAAGACAAAGATCGGGTGCGCCGCTGCGTGGCGCACCTCCCCCCCAATATCAAGAATATCCAATGAAAAATCTCCGCAATAACCCGGCTGTATCTAGTCTGCTAATGGTGTCGCCACTGGCTTTGGTTATGCTCTTTTTTCTGGTGCTCCCAATTGTCTTGATCGTCATTGTCAGCTTTTGGCGTGCCACTGAATTTTCAATCATTCCGGCATTTGAACTGGACAACTACGAATTTTTGTTCGGGTCATCCGTGACCTACACTGTCTTTTTCAACACCTTCAAATATGCGCTGATCACATGGGCCTGTACGTTGCTGATCGGCTTTACGGTTGCCTATTATCTTGCCTTTCATATCCGAACTTTGACATGGCAGATTGCGCTGTTCTTGCTGTGCACCATCCCGTTCTGGACCAGCAACATTATTCGCATGATTTCATGGATACCGTTTTTGGGCCGCAATGGGATCGCCAATTCGACGCTGATGTCGTGGGGCGTCATTGACGAACCGATCGAATGGCTGTTGTTTTCAGATTTCGCTGTGATCCTCGCCTTCGTTCATCTTTACACCTTGTTTATGGTCGTCCCGATCTTCAACACGATGATGCGCATCGACAAATCCCTGATCGAAGCTGCGCGCGACGCAGGGGCCAATGGTGCCCAAATCCTGTGGAACGTTATCATTCCCCTAACAAAGCCCGGCATCATGATCGGTACCATCTTTGTGGTCACATTGGTGATGGGTGATTTCATCACAGTTCGTTTCATGTCCGGGTCGCAATCCGCCAACGTCGGGCGACTGATCTCTAATGATATCGCCTTGCTACAATACCCCAGTGCCTCTGCTACCGCGATCGTACTGCTGCTCACGGTGCTTATAACAATCGGCATTATGCTTCGTTTTGTTGACATCAGGAAGGAACTCTAGAATGGAGCCGCGTTCTCGGTCTTTCTATGTCCTCAGCGCGTTTTTTGCGGTGTTCATCCTGTTTCTCTATGGGCCAACGATCACCATCGGCATCTTGTCGTTTCAAGGCGAAGGCGGTGGCTTGACGTTCCCTATGCGCGGTGTGTCGTTGCATTGGTTCCGCGACCTGTTTGAGCAACAGGCCGTGGGTGACATCTGGGGCAGCTTTCGGCGCAGTTTTATCCTTGGGCTGATGGTCATGGTGGTGACTGTCGTGGTGTCCGTGATGGGGGGGCTGGCGTTTCGCCACAAATTTCCTGGATCGAATGTCCTTTTTTATCTGATCATAACATCACTGGTGATCCCATCGATCTTGATTTCGCTTGGTGTTGGGCTGCTCTTTTCGCAATCAGGCCTGAACGTTCATTGGTCGACATCCGGTTTTGGTTCGCAACTGACATGGACACTGCCGTTCGGGCTGCTGAT
>CAYOSK010000029.1:0-22786 GCA_964406585.1 uncultured Octadecabacter sp.
CAGGTTTGTTTTCAAAGACATAGGGAGTGAGGCATTTCAGTGCATTCCGCACGTTGGGCATGATGGTCACTTCTATCGCGGGGCGTACCGAGTGCTTGTTATTCCGCGCGCGTCCTTTCCGCCCTTTTGGACGCCCGCAGTATCGCCGGTTTTCCAATGCCACGAGGTGCCTTAACAGCGCCCTGACGTCCGAGCATTAAAAAGCCACATTGGCGGGCAAAACCTGCTTACAAGCGGATACGCAGATTTCGGAATGGTGCAGAACAACAACTCCGCGACGGCGCGGGATTTCTCAATCGTGTTTTGGGAACACAGACAGCTGATGCAATCCCATGTGAAAACGACTAATCCTTGCAGCGAGCCGATCGCGCCGCCAAATATGGCCTAGACAAAAGGATCATCCATGTTGAACGCCCTGCGCATCGCCAATCTATCGCTTTTGATCCTATTTCCGATTGCATGGTTCGCGCCACTCTTGCGCGCAGCCCTTTTGCCGATTTTCGGAATGGATGAAATTTCGGTTATCTCAGGCCTGCAAAGCCTTTGGGGCAGCGATGTGTTTCTTGCGCTCGTGGTCACGGCCTTTGCAATCTTTGCACCCTACCTGAAAACCATCGGGCTGGCCTTGATACATTTTGATCTGCTCAAGGATAAGGTGCTGCCGGTGTTGGGTTACATGGGTAAATTGGCGATGGCGGATATTTTTCTAATCGCGCTTTACGTGGTGGTGGTCAAAGGCGCGGGCCGCGTCACTGTTGAAGGCGGATGGGGTCTATACCTGTTCACGGCCTGCGTTGTGTCATCGATTGTAATTTCGGTCCTCACCGCACGCCATTTCAAGACGGCATCGTGATGGATCGTCGCCTCTTCTTAACCACCAGCGCAGCAGCGTTGCTTACAGGCTGCGGCGCACGGGGACAGTTCACCCAAAGCCTTGTATCCACCCCGTCAACCAACCAACCCATCTTGATGGCGACAAATCGCGCAAACCCTCAGTCGACGGAACGATCTGAAACACTTAACTATTATGATCTTGATGTTGCGGTTCCCAGCATACGCATCCCCGGCCAAGTCCCCGTCGATGGCGACAATGCCTTTGCTTTGACCCGTCAGCGGCAAGTCAGCACAGACGGAGAATTGAAACGCATCTTAGGCTCAGACACCTCGGACCCGCTGGTGATCTGGGTTCATGGGTTTAACAACACCGCCGCCGAAGCTGTGTATCGTCAGGCGCAGATGGTTGCCGACACTGGGCTGCGCGGTCCGCAATTGGCTTTCGTTTGGCCGTCTGCGGCCAATGCACGTGGCTATTTATTTGATCGTGACAGCGCCCTTCAGGCGCGCTCAGCGCTCGAAGACCTGTTTGTACGCCTTGGCCGGATCTGGAGCGGCCAAATCACTGTCATCGCCCATTCGCTTGGCTGTTTGTTAACAATGGAAGCATTGGTCCGCATGCGTCTGCAAAATCGCCCTGTCGTTCTAGATGGCCTTGTTTTGCTGCAACCCGACATCGCGCCAGACGTTTTTCAGTCTCAAGTCAGTGATATTTCTCCATTGCCCAAAAATGCGCTTTTGGTTGTGTCCCAAGACGACCCGGCTTTGCGGTTTTCCGCACTTGTGTCGCAGTCGGCGAACCGTGTCGGCGCAACCGAAGATGTGTCGCGTTATGAGGCAATTGGGTTTCGCGTGGTTGATTTGACAGGCGTTTCAGATGCGGGCAATCCCCACCTTGTTGCGCTGACGTCGCCGACCGTGTTGGAATTCTTGCGCACGACAGTGGTTTGAACTGCCTCTTGCGTTGTGATCCAAAATAAAACAAACAGTGAACATGGCGAAAGAACCCACCTTCACCTGCACGGCGTGCAATGCATCCACGACCAAATGGTCGGGCAAATGCGACAGTTGCGGCGCGTGGAACACCATCGAAGAAATCAAACCGCTGTCGAGCGGCCCAAAGACCAAGAAATCGATTGGCGCGGCGCGCGGCGCGAAAATCCCCCTTACCGATTTAGCAACAACTGAGGCAGAGCCTCCACGCACCCTATCGGGCGTTGGCGAATTGGACCGCACATTGGGCGGTGGTCTGGTTAAGGCATCGGCAATATTGGTGGGCGGCGACCCGGGGATCGGCAAATCAACGTTGCTGTTGCAGGCCGCCGCGCGGTTCGCGCGCAATGGACTAAACGTTGTTTATATATCGGGCGAAGAATCAAACAGCCAAATCCAGATGCGTGCGCGGCGTCTTGGGCTCACCGAAAGCCCTGTAAAGCTCGCCTCGGAAACCAATTTGCGCGATATTCTCACGACCTTAGCCGCAGAAAAGCCGGACTTCGTCATCATCGATTCCATTCAAACCATGTGGCTGGACACGGTCGAGGCCGCCCCGGGGTCCGTGTCCCAGGTGCGTTCGGCCGCACATGAACTTACCACTTTCGCAAAACAAAACGGCATCGCTATTGTAATGGTTGGCCACGTCACCAAAGAAGGCGCCATCGCCGGACCGCGCGTGGTCGAACACATGGTCGACACCGTGCTTTATTTCGAAGGGGAACGCGGGCATCAATTCCGCATTCTGCGGGCGGTCAAAAACCGGTTTGGCCCTGCCGACGAAATCGGCGTGTTTGAGATGACCGGTAAAGGTCTGGCTGAGGTCAAGAATCCATCCGCCCTTTTTCTATCTGAACGTGGCGATCCGGCACCTGGGTCAGTGGTGTTTGCAGGCATCGAAGGATCGCGCCCGATGTTGTGTGAATTTCAAGCCCTCGTCGCGCCGTCGCCGCACAGCCAACCCCGCCGCACGGTTGTTGGCTGGGATGGCTCGCGTCTTGCAATGATCCTTGCCGTCCTCGAATCCCGCGCCGGAGTGCCGTTTACGGGGTTGGATGTGTACCTTAACGTCGCCGGTGGCCTACGCGTATCAGAACCCGCCGCCGATTTGGCCGTCGCTGCTGCGCTGATTTCCGCCCGCGAAGACGCAGCACTGCCCAAAGAATGTGTTGTTTTTGGCGAAATCAGCCTGTCAGGGGGCCTGCGACCCGCCCCTCAGACCGAAAATCGGTTGAAAGAAGCGTCAAAACTTGGTTTTACCTCCGCAATCACTCCGGTGCGTGCCAAACGCGGTGGGGACGGCGGCGTCAGCTTACGGGAAATGCCCGATTTGCTGGGGTTCGTGGAACAGGTATTCGGGGAACGGTAATCCCCAAAGGGCAAGGCAGTTAAAATGGGCGATTTCACAATCATCGACGGCGTGGTCGCCATTGTTATCGTTTTGTCAGCACTGCTGGCCTATTCGCGCGGCTTCGTACGCGAAGCTTTGGCGATTGCTGGATGGGTGGTCGCCACCATTATGGCCTTTATCTTCGCAGATCAGGTCACTCCGCTTGTTAAACAAATCCCAGTTATCGGTGATTTTATCGGCGACAGCTGTGAATTGTCTGTCATCGCAGCATTTGCTGCCGTTTTTGCAGTGGTTCTTGTTATCGTATCGATTTTCACGCCTCTGTTTTCATCGCTTATCCAACGGTCTGCGCTCGGCGGACTTGATCAAGGGCTCGGTTTCTTGTTCGGCGCGCTGCGTGGTATCTTGTTGGTCGCGGTCGCATTCTTTGTCTACCAAACGGTGCTGGAATCCCAAGACATCGAAATGGTCGAAAATTCCCGTGCGATTGCTGTCTTTTCTAATATGACCGGCAACATCGAAGAACGTGACCCCGAAGCCGCGCTTGGCTGGATCACAACCCAGTATGAGCAGCTTGTCGGCGAATGTGGCGCACCGGCGACAGACGCCGGAAACTAATACGAACACGTAGCCTGTTGACCCATTGAGTTGACGCAGTGTTAACGCGCCGTCTACGAAACTTCTCCATCGGTTCGTGACACTTTGACGACAAACCGTTAAACCCGACAAAACGCCACATATTCGGATTCGGAGCTGCCATCGTGTCCCAAAGCCAATCCAACAGCCTTCGCGACCGGATGCCGCCCGCCCATCCTTTTGATGACGATAAACTCAAGGAAGAATGCGGCGTCTTTGGCGTCGTCGGCGTTGATAACGCCGCGTCGATTGTGGCCCTTGGACTGCACGCACTACAGCATCGCGGGCAAGAAGCCGGCGGTATCGTGACCCACAGCTTTCCGCAGGGATTTAGCTCTGCGCGTCGTTTTGGTCTTGTGCGGGACAATTTCACGGATGAAGACACGCTGGCCACCATACCTGGCCCCATTGGCATAGGCCACGTGCGCTATTCCACGGCCGGGTCAAAAGGCGCCACGCAAATCCGCGATGTCCAGCCGTTCTTCGGCGAATTCTCGATGGGTGGGGCAGCAATTGCCCACAATGGCAACATTACGAACGCAATGGCGTTGCGTCGCGAATTGATTGAACGCGGATCGATATTCCAAAGCTCATCAGACAGCGAATGCATTATTCACCTTATGGCGCGTTCGATGGGAAAGAACATTCCCGACCGCATGGAAGAAGCCCTACGTAAGGTCGAAGGCGCATTTTCGGTTGTTGCCATGACCCGCACCAAACTGATCGGCTGTCGTGATCCATTGGGCGTTCGCCCGTTGGTTCTGGGCCAACTGGGCGACGGTTGGGTGCTGGCATCCGAAACCTGCGCCCTTGATATAATCAATGCGACATTCATCCGAGAAATCGATCCGGGCGAAATGGTCGTGATCACAGGCGATGGCGTGCAAAGCCATTTTCCCTTCCGTGCTGCCAAGCCTCGTTTTTGCATTTTCGAACATGTGTATTTCAGCCGTCCGGATTCAATTCTTGGCGGTCGTTCAGTTTATGAAACCCGCGAGAACATTGGCCGCGAATTGGCCAAAGAAAACCCGATCGAAGCCGATCTTGTCTGCCCTGTCCCAGATTCTGGAACACCCGCGGCCATCGGTTATTCCCTTCAATCCGGCATACCTTACGCGATGGGGATCATTCGAAATCAATATATGGGCCGCACGTTCATCGAACCGACAGAATCCATTCGCAATATGGGCGTGCGCCTAAAACTGAACGTTAATCGTGCCCTGATCAAAGGCAAACGGGTGATTTTGGTGGATGACAGTGTGGTGCGCGGCACCACATCGCGCAAAATCAAAGAGATGATCCTTGATGCAGGCGCTGCCGAAGTCCATTTTCGAATTGCGTCGCCGCCAACTGCGTGGCCGTGTTTTTATGGCGTGGACACGCCGCAGCGCGAGAAACTTTTGGCGGCAACCATGTCAGAAGAAGAAATGCGCGATCATCTGGGCGTAGACTCCCTTAAATTCATCAGTCTCAATGGGTTGTACCGCGCTGTTGGTCAAGCCAAACGAAATGATGCATCACCTCAGTATTGCGATGCCTGTTTCAGTGGCGAATACCCTGTCAAACCAGCTGACATGCTGGACAAAGGCTTCCAGATGAAAACGGCAGCCGAATAGAGACCCAAATGCGATGTTGTGGGGCTGGTCCGATTTGACGGATAAAGGGCGGGAACAGAACGAGGGCCGTTTCGCGCTGACTCAGTTGCTGTCACACATTGCCATTTCGTGTCGCGACGCCTAAACCACCGCCATGAAAACTGCTCTTATTACAGGCGCATCGCGGGGCCTTGGCGCTGCATTGGCGCAGGCGCTCGCTCCTGATTTTCACATCATTGCTGTGGGCCGCACAACAGGTGCGCTTGAAGACATTGACGACTGCATCAAAGCCAAGGGTGGCGAAGCGACGTTGGCACCAATGGATGTGCAAATTGACGCGGCGATGCAGCAGCTGTGTCGTTCTATACATGATCGTTGGGGCGGGCTTGATCTATGGCTGCACACCGCCATTCACGCAGCCCCACTGACACCGGCCAGTCATATCGACGCCAAGGATTTTTCCAAATCAACCGACATAAACATCACCGCGACATCGCGTCTGATCGCCTATGTCGCGCCTTTGCTTGGCGTGAATGGAAAGGCCATATTTTTCGATGATCCACGCGGCGGTTCTGCGTTTTTTGGCAGCTACGGCGCAACGAAAACAGCGCAGATTGCGTTAGCGAAATCTTGGGCGGCAGAAACCGAAAAAACCGGCCCGCGTGTGCAAATCGTAACACCGCACCCCATGCCGACGGCCACGCGCGCCCGGTTTTTCCCGGGCGAAGATCGCGCGGCGCTGCATGATATTCACGCAGAAGCCGCACGACTTTTGCCCGAAATTCTGTCCTGAGCCCGAAATCAGAGTCTTTGATGCAACGCCTGCATCAGGGGTTGCCAAGACACGCGATCACCCCATTGCCGCACGTCCGCCAGCGTCTTAACAAGGCGTAAAAAGGGGTAAATCAATGCGCATTCTCATCACCAATGACGACGGTATTAACGCCCCTGGCCTTGCGACGTTGACAGCAATTGCCCACGACGTCGCCGGACCTGATGGCGAGGTTTGGACAGTTGCGCCTGCGTTTGAACAATCTGGCGTCGGCCATTGCATCAGCTACGCGGCGCCCACAATGATCGCCAAACTGTCTGATCGCCGCTACGCCGCAGAAGGATCACCCGCCGACTGCGTGCTCGCTGGCCTTTATGATGTTATGAAAGACGCGCCGCCTGATTTGATCCTGTCCGGTGTGAACCGCGGCAACAACGCCGCTGACAACACTTTGTATTCGGGCACAATTGGCGCAATCATCGAAGCCGCCATTCAAGGCGTGCGCGGCATCGCCCTGAGCCAGTTCTTCGGTCCGCACAACCGTGACCTGGACGACCCATTTGACGCCGCCGCACAGCACGGCGCGGCAACAGTGCGCACCTTGTTGGACAAAGGCATCTGGACGAACGATGCCTACAAGATCTTCTACAATGTCAATTTCCCGCCCGTGGCAGCAGCAGACGTCAAAGGCATGCGCGTGGCGTCCCAAGGATTCCGCGAAAACACGCGGTTTGGCATGAAACCCGACACCGCACCGAACGGGCGACGGTTTTTGTGGGTCACGGGGGGCCCACAGGACGAACCGACGGGCCCGGGAACGGACGTAACCGCGAACCTTGATGGATATACGTCCATCACCCCAATGCGGGCCGATCTGACGGCGCATGATTCATTGGCCGATCTGGCCGCACGTTTGTCATGAACGCCATGTCGACCCTCGCCGAACGTCAAATGCAGTTCTTGTTCGCCCTTCGATCAAAGGGCGTGACAGACGCGCGCGTCTTAACGGCGATGGAAAAGACCGACCGCGCGATGTTCGTACGCGGACATTTCGCGGACCGTGCATATGATGATATGCCCCTGCCCATCGCCTGCGGCCAAACAATTTCGCAGCCCTCTGTTGTTGGATTGATGACACAGGCCCTGAACGTTCAACCGCGCAACAACGTTTTGGAAATTGGAACGGGATCAGGGTATCAGGCTGCCATCCTGAGCCATCTTGCACGCCGTGTGTATACCGTGGATCGCCATAAGACGCTCATGAACGAGGCGCGCGCGCTGTTTCAGTCACTCGATATTACCAACCTAACGGCATTCAACGCGGACGGAACACGCGGGCTGCCCGATCAAGCCCCCTTTGATCGTATTCTGGTGACTGCGGCTGCCGAAGACCCACCTGGCCCTCTGCTTGCGCAGCTTAAGGTTGGCGGAGTTATGGTTTTGCCCGTCGGCCAAAGCGACAGTGTACAAACATTGATCCGCGTGACCCGCCTTGAAACCGGCTTTGAATACGAGGAACTCCGCCCAGTGCGGTTCGTTCCCCTGCTTGAGGGCTTGGGAAAAGACTAAAATAGCGCTATAACGCTGCAAAAGCTGGGCAAAGATCCAGCGCATTGAGGAGCACGGCATGTCTAATTCTTGGGGCACACTTAAATTTTCGCGCGCGGTCTATGCGTCAGTTGCGCTGCTGGCACTTGCAGCCTGCGACGCAGATGGCAACATCCAAGGTCAGAATTTCGATTGGGATCTGCGTAACTTGGGCGGTGGTTTTGACACCACAGACGCAGCGCGTAACCTGCCCAATCGCCCGCGCCCAGATGACCGCGGCGTGATTTCTTATCCGAACTATCAGGTTGTTGTTGCGGATCGCGGCGAAACTGTACGCCAGATTGCGGGTCGTCTTGATTTGGACGCCAACGCTTTGGCCGCGTTCAACGGTGTTGATGCTGATGTCCCCTTGCGCCGTGATGAAATCGTCGCGCTGCCTGCACGGGTTGCGGAACCGTCGCCAGCTACAGGTGCGACGCAAACCGGCCCGATCCTCCCCCCTGAGGTCAATGTGACTACGCTCGCCTCTGATGCGATTGACCGCGCAGGCGAGCAAACAGTCACCCCCGCATCAACGGCGCCAGATGCGCCTCAGACCGGCGAAGAACCCGGCTTGCACCGCGTGGCCCGTGGCGAAACCGCATTCCAGATTGCGCGCCTGTACGACGTGCCCGTCGATGCCTTAGCGGAATGGAACGGCCTTGGGTCGGATTTGACCGTGCGCGAAGGCCAACAATTGCTCATCCCAGTGGCCGGTGCCACGCCCCCAGCACGCAGTGCACCCGTCGAAGCACCCGGGGCAGGATCAACAACACCGACACCGCCCAGCGCGGTTGTCCCGCTGCCCCCTGTTGATGTCACCCCTCAAGCCCCCGCTGATGTAGCAGAGGCCCCTCCTGCCCCAGACATTGGCGAACCAACGACGCCATCGCCCGCGACCAGTGCGCCGTTTATCTTTCCGGTCCAGGGATCGATCATTCGTGAATACAACCCGGGTCGCAACGAAGGCATCGACATAGGCGTGCCAGCCGGAACATCCGTGAAAGCCGCCGCCGCGGGAACTGTCGCCGCGATCACGCAAAACACCAATGGCGCCCAGATCATCGTTGTGCGCCACACAGGTAACATCTTAACGGTCTACGTTAATGTGGATGATCTGAACGTGGCCAAGGATGATAGCGTGACCCAAGGACAAACCATCGCAAAAGTCGCGGCAGGCTCTCCGAGCTTTTTGCATTTTGAAGTACGCGATGGCCTAGAAAGCGTCGATCCCGCCGACTATCTGCCCTAACACGATCTTCGATCGGCGCTTGCAGCGGGCGGGGTGGCCAAAATTCTTACGAATTTTGGCGTCGCTCCAGCGACACGCCTTTGCGACCGGCAAGATCAACAAAGTACTGCCAGGCCACGCGACCTGACCTCGACCCGCGTGTGGCCTGCCATTCGATTGCTTCGGCGCGCAATGTCGCCTGATCAATCTGCACACCGTGCGCGTCGCAATAGCCTCGGATCATTGCCAGATAGTCGTCTTGATCACACGGATGGAACCCGAGCCACAGCCCAAAACGATCCGACAAGGACACCTTTTCTTCGACGGCCTCAGACGGGTTTATCGCAGACTGGCGTTCATTTTCGATCATATCTCGGGGCATCAGGTGGCGCCGGTTTGACGTGGCATAGAGCACGACATTTTCAGGCCGCCCTTCAATCCCGCCATCCAGCACCGCCTTGAGGGATTTGTAATGGGCATCGTCGTGCCCAAAACTCAGATCATCGCAGAACAGGATAAAACGTTCAGGACGACCGCGCAGAAGCGCGAGGCAGCGACCGATGCTCGGCAGGTCTTCCCGTTGGACTTCAACGATCTTCAAATCTGGATGGACCGCTTGAACATCACCGTGGATCGCTTTGACGAGACTGGATTTTCCCATGCCTCGCGCACCCCAAAGCAGCGCATTATTGGCCGGCAACCCAGCCGCAAACTGAACCGTGTTGGCGCGCAGCGTGTCACGTGACCGGTTGATGCCAACCAGCAGTGAAACATCCACGCGGCTGACCCGGTCAACAGGATCAAGCCTATCCGGATTTGCATGCCACACATAGGCAGCAGCAGTGAAATCCGGGGCGACGGCAGGTGGTGGCGCGAGACGTTCCAGCGCTTGCGCGATCCGACCTAACGCATCATCATTCACTTAGACGCCTCATCGCCAAGATCGTCCTCGGCTTCATCTTCATCGTCAAACCACAAACCTTCGGCACGCAATTTCGCTTCGCGTTTGCGTTCAACCCGTTTCACCAATTGGATTGAAATCTCATACAAGCCATAGACCACGACAAACAGGATCACCTGCGTGATGATGTCGGGCGGGGTCACCAACGCTGCAAGCAGCAGAATACCGACAATCGCATATTTGCGGACGTTACGAAGGCCATCGGCACTAACCAATCCGGCCTTTCCCATCAACGTCAACAACACCGGGAGCTGAAAACACATGCCAAAGGCCATGATAAATTTCAGCGTGATATCTAGGCTTTCGTTTACCTTACCAAAAAACGTAATACGAATACCGTCGTCTGCAACGGCCGCAACTGGTGCTGTGTCGCCCACAAAAGAACCCATCAAATCAGCGATAAGGGACGGCACATCTGCAAAACCAAGGAAAAACGCCATCGCCAAAGGTGTCACAACGAAATGCGCGAACGACGCGCCCAGGAGGAACATGACAGGAGATGCGATCAAAAATGGCAGAAACGCACCTTTCTCTTTTGCGTAAAGTCCCGGCGCCACAAACCGCCATAACTGAAATCCAATCACTGGAAACGCCAGCGCAAACCCAAAGACCATAGAAATTCGAAACAATGTAAACAGATATTCCTGTGGCGACGTATATTGCATCGTCGGGCTAGGGTCGCCGAGTTCGCGCAGCGTAGCTTCGATAGGGCCAAGGAGGAATTGCAGGATAGGCTCGGCCACAGTGAACGCGATCACGATGCCAACGATAAACGCCAGTACAGCGCGGATCAGTCGGGTGCGCAATTCGGCCAAGTGTTCGATCAACGGAGCCGAGCTGGAGTCCATTTCATCAGGTGTTTCGGTCTGGCTCATGAAGAGGCATCCTTAGCGGCTTTGTCAGCGGCGCGTTTCGCGCGGGCCGCCGCGTTGCGTTTCAGGCGGGCGGCCTCGGCTTTTTCAGCTTTCAGCGCAGCGGCTTTTTCGGCGGCAATGCGATCATCAGCGGCTTTGGCCATCGCATCGCTCATCTTTTTGGCGGTTTCCTTACGCTCATCCGTCATTTTGGCGCGCAATTTATCCGTCTCGTTAAGCGGCTTGTCTGCGGCGGGGGAGTCGATCTTTGTGGCTTCGCGAATCTTATCGACGCCAAATTTTTGCGGATTGGTCGCTGCCTTAATCGTCTTGTTGATCTCGCTCACGCCCGCTTCATCCGCAGCCGCATTCATGGCACTGGAAAATTCGCGCGCCATGCCTTTGGCTTTGCCAACGAACTGTCCTACCTGTCGAAACAGGCCGGGCAAGTCCTTGGGGCCAATGACGATCAACGCCACGATCCCTACGACCAGCATTTCCATCCAACTCAGATTAGGCATTGCGCGCCCTCCGGTTCGGTCTGATCAAACCTTGGTGTTGTCGTCAGCGGGTGTGACGTCTTTGGCGTCTTCGGCCATAGATTCTTCGAGTTCGGTTTTGCTGTCATCCACGCCCTTTTTGAACGCGGTGATGCCTTTGCCGACTTCGCCCATAAGGCTGGAAATCTTGCCGCGGCCAAACAGGACCAGCACGACGACGGCGATCAAAAGAAGGCCGGGAAGGCCGATGTTGTTGAGCATGTTTTCTCTCCGAAATGGCGGGGGTTCCCCCGCAGACGTGTTGCAGACAATAGACGTAGGGACACCCAGACCGTTTGGAAAGAGCAAAACGCAGAAATTTGCCCCATATTTGCAAGGCGTTGACGATTGTTGTGTCACTAAATTGACAACTGACAGTTTTTTGACAAATCTTATCGTCGAAAGGGGACGCCTATGCGACGCGCTGACAGATTGATGAACTTGATTCGGCTCTTGCGGGACGGGGAATTGCATCGTGCTGCCGATCTCGCACGTGCGACGAATGTGTCATTGCGCACGGTCTATCGTGACATGGAAACGCTGGCGAAATCTGGTGTGCCGATCGAAGGCGAACGCGGCACAGGATACCGTGTGACCGCCGCGATTACCCTGCCCCCGCTGAACCTTTCGATGGCAGAACTGGAAGCATTGCATGTGGGCCTCGCGGCGATGCGGCAAGCAAACGATACCGACCTTGCGGCGGCGGCGTCTTCGCTTGCAAACAAACTCGACGGGGTTCTTCCAGAGGTAAATGCCCCGACGGCCTTGGCGGTCTACCCGTTTGCGGATGCGGCCCGCGGGTTCCAGCACCTCCCCAAAATACGTGGCGCGATCCGTGCGCGTCAGAAACTTGAACTCAGTGCGGGCGCGCGAAGCCGCACGGTGCGTCCGTTGCAATTGGATTATTGGGGGCGTTTGTGGACCTGTGTCGTCTGGTGCGACACCACCCGAAAATTTGACGAACTACGCATTGACCAAATCACTGCGCTGCGGGTTCTACCAAGCTTGTTTGTCCAAGAAGAAGGCAAACGGCTACGGGATTATCAGTTAGAGCGTGGCGTTGGGCGTGCGGGGAAAGATGAAACATTTGTCACGCCGGATCATCAGCCATAACACCATACCCGGCTTGGGCAGGAATACGGATGGCACCAGTGCTTTCATCTCTGTTCCATCGTCCAGCGCGAATTCTACAAGGCTTTCGAAGCCCATAAACCGCGCACGTTTCACCGTTCCACGCGCAGGTGTGCCTTCGGCAATTGTCGCATTTGGTCCCTTGCCGGAACGATCAAAATCAATTTTCACATGTTGGGGACGGATCACAATGTCGACTGGCGCGCCGTCCGTAACCCCCGGAACCAAAAACTGGCCAAAGTCAGTTTCTGCCAAAGCACCAGTCACTTCGGCCTGCACCACATTGATATCACTAAAGAAACCTGCCGCTTCTTTATCTACAGGGGTGTTATAGATGTTGTAGGGCGCCCCCCGCTGTACGATCTGACCGTCGCGCATCAATGCGATTTCATCTGCCATGCGCATTGCTTCGCCCGGTTCATGCGTGACAAGCAAAACAGCCGTCCCTTCGGCCTTTAAAACATCCAGTGTGTCATCGCGAATGTCGTCGCGCAGACGATCATCCAACCCGCTAAATGGTTCATCCATCAGCATAATGCGTGGTTTGGGGGCCAGCGCACGGGCCAGCGCCACACGCTGTTGTTCTCCGCCGGACAATTCGTGAGGGTAGGCATCAATATGCGAGGACATGCCAACGCGCGCCAAGAGTTCTTCGACGCGCGCGCGCACTTTGCGGCCGCGCCCGCCAATTCCGTAAGCAACATTGCCCGCGACAGACAAATGGGGAAACAACGCAAAGTCCTGAAACATCAGCCCAACGCCGCGTGCTTCGGGTGGCACACGAGTGCGCCCGTCACAGATAAGCTGACCATCCGCCCAGATTGATCCGCTGTCTTGTTTATCAATGCCTGCAATCATCCGCAAAGTCGTGGATTTGCCGCAGCCCGACGGCCCAAGCAAACATGTCACCTGCCCCGGCATCACGCGAAGGGACACATCATCCACAACCCGTCGACCACCAAAGGCACGGCGCAGGTTCTTGACCTCAAGGCGGGGGGTGTCTGTCACGGGCGGCCTTATTCCTTACCGAAAATATCGGGTATTGAAGGCCAGATAACAACGACGCACGGCCCCGTAAAGACCGTGCGCGGTTCTTGGATCAAATGGTCGCGTTCAGTGCGCCACCGTCCAGCAGCAGATTTTGCCCGACAATAAAGCCCGCCTTATCCGAACATAGGAACGCACAGGCGGATCCAAATTCTGTCGCCGTGCCATAACGGCCGGCAGGAATCGTCGCCTCGCGTTGGGTTTTTGCCTGTTCCATTGTGATGCCTTGTGCTGTGCTTACGCCCGTGTCCAATTGAATGGCACGATCCGTGGCGTGGATACCCGGAAGCAGATTGTTGATGGTTACACCTGAACCTGCAATCTGGCGCGACGTGCCAGCCACAAATCCGGTCAAACCAGCACGTGCTGAATTGGACAGCCCAAGAACGGGGATCGGCGCCTTGACGGAACCGGATGTAATATTGACGACCCGGCCCCAGCCGCGATCCATCATCGCCGGAACCAACGCTTGGATCAGCGCAATCGGCGTTAACATATTGGCATCCAACGCAGCGATAAACGCGTCTCGATCCCATTCGGACCACAGCCCGGGGGGCGGCCCCCCTGCATTTGTCACCAATATATCAACGCCTTGCGCCGCCTCGATCATTGCATCTTGACCTTTGGGCGTCGTAACGTCAGCGGCGACTGTTACAACATCAACACCGTATGTTGCCCGAATGTGTTCTGCGGTGGCGTCCAGCGCTTCGCTTCCGCGGGCATTCAGCACCAGATTGACGCCTTCTGCGGCCAAGGCTTCTGCGCAGCCACGCCCCAAGCCCTTTGACGACGCACACACCGCCGCGCGCTTGCCTTTGATCCCTAAATCCATGCCGTTTCCTTCCCATTGCAGCCTGTGCCGCCTTCGTTTACCTATGCGTCAGCCTTGGCCCAAGTCCGGTCCCATGCACGGCGCTATTTCGCCCTATTTCTATTGTAGTCATCCATTCAAAGGCCACCCTGTTTTTGTTGAGTTTTCTAAATGTCTAAATCGAGCCGCAATACAATCGCAGTATATGCTTCGGACGCTTTCGTTGTAACGGACGGTGTCGCCGAAGGAGACGCGATCACATTCCGCGATGAACTCATGCTCGATGACGTTTACCAACTTGACCAGAAAGCGGCACGTTTTGCCCTGACGTACGAAAAATCCGACGGCACGGCCTTTGTCGTGGCACAGGATACCGAAATCGGCACACCGGGTAATCTGCTTTATCTGGATTGTACGATCACGCTGATGGCGCGCGATGGCGCAACTTACGAAGCGTTGATCCTTGTAGAAGTTGAAGGCGACGAAGCGGCAGAAGTGTACCTGATGCCCCTCGCGACCTTGCGCCCGGAAACAGACTACCGGCTTGTTGGCGCGGATCGGGATACAGCGGCTGCGAAGTTCGGCGATGTGGCTTGCGTGCGGTTTGCCCGCGGAACCCACATCACCCTCGCATCTGGGGCGCAGGTGCTGATCGAAGACTTAAAGATCGGCGATCGCGTTCTAACGCGGGATTCAGGCCCTCAGGAAATACGCTGGATCGGGGAAACAACACAACGCGCAGTCGGGGATTTCGCACCCGTAGTCATTACCGAAGGCGCCTTGTTTAATACACGCGATTTGGTTCTGTCGCCCGATCATCGCCTGTTCATTTACCAACGCGAAGACCGACTTGGCGCAGGCCGTTCCGAAGTTTTGGTCAAAGTACGCCATTTGATCAACGGTGAAACAGTGTACCAGCAAGACGGTGGTTTTATCGATTACTTTCAAATCCTATTTGATGATCATCAGATTATATACGCAGAAGGAATTGCTGCTGAAACACTGCTTGTGGATGCGCGCACCCGCGCCGCGCTCCCCGATGGGATCAATGCCAGCAATCATTCTGACACGGCACATGCAGGTTTCGAAGTGACCGAAAGCCTTGCAAACCGTCCTGACATTGTGGCACTTCTAAAGACAGCGTCGTCCAGCTGACCCTGTAACCAGTTGGTAACCATCTTTGTTTAGTTCGTCGGTATGAGTATGTTGAACACCCACCCTGCCCTTGCCATTATTGCTCTGTCGGTCCTGATGGGATGCAGCGATGCGCTTGGGGCGTTGGATTTCTCGCAAAATCGGGATCGTTTCGAAGTGCGACGCGACGCGCTGCAAGAACGATCAACCACAGCCTACAGCGCCGTTCCTGACAGTGATTCACAAACCTTCAGAGGCGAAGCCGCCCTTGGCGCAGGGGACGCTGATCGTGGTATCTATATCGTCGGCGACGCAGAGATCACGATTGATTTTGATGAAAATACCGTAACGGGCAGCATGGGCAATTTTGGCGGTTTCGATCAAACTGAAGAATATTCAGATTACGACGGCACGCTTATATTACAAAGTGGCGTGCTGGGCACGCCCAACCCCAACGATGTGCGCGGGCAGATAACCGGCACCTTAACGGGCGAAGACTACGTTGTTGGCGTTGATGCCGAATGGTCCGGTGATTTGCGCGGCACCCCAATTCGGGGTGTTCTTGGTAACACCCGCGGTCGCGGGTCCACCTTCACGCTTAACGGAGAAGAAGTACAAGGTGGGATCGTGATTGCCGTGTCGCCTTAGGCGCGATTGCCCTTCGCGCGACGCACCGCTATAGCGCGGGCATGACAAATCGCGCTGACCTTCCCGCTGAAATCGCCCGCCGCCGTACCTTCGCGATCATTTCGCATCCAGATGCTGGCAAAACGACGCTGACAGAAAAATTCCTGCTGTTTGGTGGGGCTATCCAAATGGCCGGGCAAGTGCGCGCCAAGGGCGAAGCCCGGCGCACCCGTTCCGATTTCATGCAGATGGAAAAAGACCGCGGTATTTCGGTGTCTGCATCAGCCATGTCGTTTGATTTCGCCAGCGCGAACGGCCATCTGCGCTATAATCTTGTCGATACTCCCGGCCACTCCGACTTTTCCGAAGACACCTACCGCACCCTGACCGCAGTCGATGCCGCAGTCATGGTGATTGATGGCGCCAAAGGCGTCGAAAGCCAAACCCAAAAACTGTTCGAGGTCTGCCGTCTGCGCGATCTACCGATCCTGACGTTCTGTAATAAAATGGATCGCGAAAGCCGTGATACATTTGAAATTATTGACGAAATTCAAGAAAATCTTGCAATCGACGTCACACCGGCCAGCTGGCCCATTGGCGTTGGACGCGATTTTATCGGCTGCTATGACATCCTGCGCGACCGTTTGGATATTATGGACCGTGCGGACCGCAACACCGTCGCAGAAAGCATCGAAATCAACGGCCTTGATGATCCGAAATGGGAACAACACGTGCCTGAAAACCTTCTGGCGCAGTTTCGCGAAGAAATTGAGATGGCCAAAGAGCTTCTTCCCACGCTCGATCCTCAATCCGTCCTAGACGGAACAATGACACCCATTTGGTTTGGATCCGCGATCAATTCATTCGGTGTGCGTGAACTGATGGAAGGCATTGGTGCCTTCGGTCCTCAGCCCCAGCCGCAATCTGCAGAGCCTCGCCAAATCATGCCCGAAGAAACCAAGGTTGCCGGGTTCGTGTTCAAGGTACAGGCCAATATGGACCCAAAGCATCGCGATCGCGTGGCATTTGTGCGCATGGCGTCTGGCCATTTCACCCGTGGCCAAAAACTGACCCATGTACGCACCAAGAAACCCATGGCCATTTCAAACCCGGTGCTGTTCCTCGCATCTGATCGTGAACTCGCCGACGAAGCATGGGCAGGCGACATCATTGGAATTCCAAACCATGGTCAGTTGCGCATCGGCGACACCCTGACCGAAGGCGAAGCCCTTCAAGTCAAAGGCATCCCGAGCTTTGCACCCGAACTTTTGCAAGGTGTGCGTGCCGGCGATCCGCTAAAGGCAAAGCACCTTGAAAAAGCCTTGATGCAATTCGCCGAAGAAGGTGCCGCGAAGGTATTTAAGCCGTCTTTTGGGTCCGGGTTTATCGTTGGCGTCGTGGGACAATTGCAATTCGAAGTCCTCGCGAGCCGGATTGAAATGGAATATGGGTTGCCCGTTCGGTTTGAACCATCGCAATTCACATCCGCGCGCTGGGTTTCCGGCGCAAAAGACGCTGTTGAAACATTTGCCAACGCCAACAAACAACACATCGGGACCGACAGCGATGGCGACACTGTTTACCTAACACGCTTGCAATGGGACATCGACAGGGTCGCGCGCGACTACCCCGACGTATCCCTAACGGCGACCAAAGAAATGATGGCCTGAGTCTGATCCGCAACATCCCGCCGATTAGGAACGTTCGGACTGGATCGGGTGGCCACATCACGTTAAGAATTCCCTAACCAAAACGGGAATGATCGAATGAAACGCTCAGCCACCTCTGCTATTGCTCTTGCCGCACCTTTGACACTTGGCGCATCCGTGGTTTGGGCCGACGATGCAGCAGCGCAATGGGATCTATTAGCCGCGATTGAGGTAGAAGAGATCATCACCGACACGACCTATGAGGTCCGTAAAGTGTTTCCCGCCGCAATCGAAGGCGGCATCGAACAGTTCGACATTTCAGGCTATCTTGTCCCCTTGGCAGACGGCCCCGAAATTTCAGATTTCATTTTGATTTCGGATATGGGGTTTTGCCCCTTCTGTGGATCACCCGAACACGGCACGTCATTGCAGGTGTCTATGGCCGAACCGATCCCATTTGAAGAAGGTGCGCGCATCACGTTGCGCGGCGCACTGGAAACGGTGACTGATCCAGAAACATGGCAAACGACGGTTTTGACCGGCGCGAAGGCGATATAAGCCTCGAGTTGCTGCAAAAACCATTGATTTGCGAGGGTAGCAGCCATGACCCTTCGGAATCGCGTACAGCCTGATGGCCAAATTCTTGCTGTTCAAATGCGCGGTCTGTTTACAGGTAACCGAGGCATTCTTCATACGTCTAAACATGTGATGGGCGATGCGATGTGGAAGCATCGCGCTTGGATTTGCTGTACCTTGTCATGGCAAAATCGTCGCAGACCCGTGATGACCGGACGCAATTGGACAGAACTATTTTTTCTTGACGAAGCCTCTGCAATGGCCGCGGGCCATCGTCCTTGTGCCTATTGCCGTCGCGAACGTTTCAACGCGTTTTCAAACGCTTGGGGTGCGCAGTTGAAAGCCCCTGAGATGGACAAAATTTTGCACTGCGCAAGGGCGGTGCCCGGGGCGCGCAGCCTTAGAACCCACCGCGCCGATGCGACAACCCTGCCAGCGGGGGCGTTCATCAAAACCGATAGGATACGCCTTCTGACGGACAGCGCGGCATTAGCATACACGCCCGACGGATACGGCGCGCCCGAACCGCGCCCATCCGCCGTGGTGGACGTTCTGACCTGCCCACCCATGCTCAATGTTTTGCGTGGCGGATATGTCCCCCAACTGCACCCATCGGCGCAAACCCCTTTGTTTACTTGACCTTAACGGTTCCGCTGCGTAGGTGTTTGCCACCCAAAAGGCTGGCAATATGGCCCGTCTGGCCGCGTGACGATTGCGGCCCCTGCGCTGCAAACTCCGCGAAAGGATTAAATTGACCAAATTCAGTGACTTAAACCTTGATAAAAAGGTTCTCAAAGCCGTCGAAGAGACAGGCTATGAATCACCAACCCCCATTCAAGCTGGTGCGATTCCCCCCGCACTAGAGGGTCGCGATGTACTTGGTATTGCCCAAACCGGCACCGGAAAAACAGCAAGTTTCACGTTGCCGATGATCACAGCCCTGAAGCGCGGCCGCGCAAGGGCGCGGATGCCGCGTTCATTGGTGCTGGCACCAACCCGTGAATTGGCCGCACAGGTCGCCGAAAACTTTGACGCATATGCAAAATATACCAAGCTAACGAAGGCCCTGTTGATCGGTGGCGTGTCGTTCAAAGAACAGGACGCGCTTATTGATCGCGGCGTTGACGTTTTGATCGCAACGCCCGGCCGGCTGCTCGATCATTTCGAACGGGGTAAACTGATCCTGTCGGATGTGAAAATCATGGTTGTGGACGAAGCGGATAGAATGCTCGACATGGGATTTATCCCTGACATTGAACGTATCTTCGGCCTGACGCCGTTTACCCGCCAAACACTGTTCTTTAGCGCAACGATGGCCCCCGAAATCGAAAGGATCACCAACACGTTCCTATCCAATCCGGCTAAAATCGAAGTTGCCCGCGCAGCGACCACGTCTGAAAACATCAAACAGGGCGTTGTGATGTTCAAAGCGGCCAACCGAACAGCCGAAGGCACTGGTAAACGCAAATTGTTGCGCGATTTAATCGAAAGCGAAGGCGATGAATGCCGCAACGGCATCATTTTTTGCAACCGCAAAGTCGATGTTGATACTGTCGCCAAGTCGATGAAGAAATATGGCCTAGACGCCTCCCCTATTCACGGTGATCTGGACCAATCCCACCGGATGCGTACGCTTGACGGTTTTCGTGATGGATCGTTGCGGTTTCTAGTGGCGTCCGACGTCGCCGCACGAGGCCTCGACATTCCGAATGTCAGCCACGTGTTCAACTATGATGTTCCAAGCCATGCCGAAGACTACGTGCACCGCATCGGGCGCACGGGTCGCGCAGGCAAAAAAGGGACCGCGATCATGATCTGTTCGTCGCGCGACGAAAAGAACTTTGACGACATCGAACGTCTGGTCGAAATGACGATCCCACGCATCGAAATGCCCGGCGCGGCGCCTGCGGGTGATACAAAAAATCAAGAGGCCGCACCCTCCGAAGACAAACCAAAACGAACACGCAGCCGTGGTGGACGCGGTCGCAAGGGTGGCGACAAAACAGACACTGATGCCGCGCAAAAAGGCGAAGAAACGCCCGCACCAGACGCGCAGCCAGCCCCGCCAGTCCAACAAGACGCAGCGCCAGCACCAAAGACCAACGAACCCGCAAAGCGCGGCAACCGTGGCCGTGGTGGGCGCGACAATCGGGGTGGTAGCCAAGATCGCGGCCCCAAGGTGGTCGGGATGGGCGACGATGCTCCAGATTTCATCTTGAAAAGCTTCGACGAACGTTATGAAAATTAAGTCGTGATTCCAGCTCGTTATGCGCCGATCCTGTTCGGATTTCTGCTGTCCGGGATGATGTCCGCAATCGTATCGGCTATCGCAACATATCGCGTTTTAGATGCCGCAACACCGTTCGCTCGCGCATGGCTTGCGGCATGGGGCTCCAGTTGGCTGGTCGCGTTTCCCGTTGTTTTGATTGTCGCGCCGATCACCCGTCGGCTTGTGGCACGGATGACGCGCCCCGATTAAGGGACGCGCCGTATCAAGTTAACCGAGACGTGAAATCACCAATGTGACCTCAGGTTTTTTGCCAATCTCACCTTGTGCGGTCTTGCGTGTTATCTGGCGCAACTGCTTTTCAAGCTGTTCGTCATTCGCGATCGTTTTGGCGTCGGCGCGGCCCATGAACTGGCTTAGGTCTTCTTCGATTACGTCGACCAACGGCGCGTTGTTGCGCCCCATTTCAGGCAGACCCATCACTTCGCACCATGGATCGCCCAACGGATCGCCATCTTCATCAATGATCAACGTCACGGTGACATGTCCGTTTAAGGCCATGCGAATCCGATCCCGCACAATGCCATCGAACTGGCCAACCTTGATGGACCCGTCCAAATACGTCCGACCCGTTTCGATGTACTCCGCGACCTTGGGCTGATTGCCGGACAGATCGATCATCATCCCGTTCACTGCAAGCACACCTTGAACCCCAGCCTCTTCGGCAATTTTCACGTGTTCACGCAAATGGCGATGTTCACCGTGCATCGGGATCACTGTTTGTGGCTTAACAAGGTCGCGCATGGTATCCAGATCGGGGCGATTGGCATGGCCTGACACGTGGTACAAACCGCCATTGTCATCCACAACATCCACGCCCAATTCGCTGAACTGGTTCATGATGTGAATGACGCCCTTTTCGTTTCCGGGAATGGTTTTTGATGAAAACAGGAACGTATCGCCCTCTTTCATTGTGATGCCCATATATTTCCCGTTCGCAAGTTGGGCAGATGCCGCGCGCCGTTCGCCCTGTGATCCGGTGACCAGCAACAGCACATTTTCACGTGGCATCGACCCGACGTCCTCCGGTGAAATTGTTGTCGGAAAATCATCCAAAATACCCACTTCGGCTGCGGCTTCGGTCATGCGGCGCATGGATCGGCCCAACAAACACACCGACCGCCCCGCCCGTTGCGCTGCCTGCGCGATCGTACGCACGCGCGCAATGTTGGATGCAAATGTCGTCGCCGCGACCATGCCTGTCGCCGTTTTCAAGAACTTTTCAATTTCGGGCCCAACGGTGGATTCGCTGCGGCCTTCGTCCTTGGAAAATACATTTGTGGAATCACACACCAGCGCCGTAACGCCATCTTTGCCAAGCGACGCCCAAAGATCGTGATCAAACGCTTCGCCAACGCCTGGATTCAGGTCGATTTTGAAATCCCCCGTATGCACGATCCGGCCACCTTTGGTATCAATGACCAGACCACTGCTTTCGGGGATGGAATGTGAAATCGGTACAAAGCCTACCTCGAACGGACCCTTCTTGACCGTTTCGGGCCACGGGCCGACCACTTTGACACTGTTTTCTGAATACCCATGTTCCGCCATTTTTCGACGCGCAATATTGGCGGTAAAGGCACGCGCATAGATCGGCGCGCCAAGACGTTCGTACAGATGGCCAACCGCGCCAACGTGATCTTCGTGCGCGTGGGTAATGAAGATGGCTTCGATCTGGTTTTTACGTTCTTCCAGCCATGATACATCCGCGAAGATCAAATCGACGCCCGGAGTTGTGTCCATATCAGGGAATGCGACGCCCAAATCTACGACAATCAGGCGCTCGGCATCTTCGGGGCCATACCCGTAGACGTAACAGTTCATGCCAATCTCGCCCGCGCCACCGAGGGGGAGATACATCAATCTTGATTTGCTCATTTTAGTTATTGTTGTCCTTATTGAACCTGTGGATCACGGTCAGCCCGTGCATCGTCAGGTCATCTTCGATACAGTCAAAGAGGGCATAACCACTTGAAAACAATGGCGCCAACCCTCCGGTTCCTACGACTTTCATGGGGCGGTCGTATTCGCCCTTTATCTGTTCACAGATGCCATTGATGAGGCCGACATAGCCCCAAAAGACACCCGATTGCATGCAGGCCACGGTGTTGGTTCCGATGATCTGCGCAGGTTTTGTAACGTCGACATGGGGCAGCGCGGCAGCCGCTTGG
>CAYOSK010000030.1:0-22437 GCA_964406585.1 uncultured Octadecabacter sp.
TGGTACCGGTGGCCGGACTCGAACCGGCACGATGTCACCATCGGGGGATTTTGAATCCCCTGCGTCTACCATTCCGCCACACCGGCACGCTGGGTGGCAAAGAGCCATCCCAAGAATGTCGGCTGCAATACCCCCACCCTGTGTCGACGTCAACGCCGCAAATGAATGAATTACAATCGATCCGTTCCAAACGTGTCGCAGGCGGTTATTTGGGCAGATTGATACCCTGTCAGAAACCATCGTTGACGTTGTTCAGATGTTCCGTGTGTAAACGTATGCGGCTGCACCGTTCGCCCGAAACTGCGCTGTAGCGCGTCATCACCGATTTGAGCGGCTGCATTCATTGCCTCGGCTAGGTCTCCGCGTTCCAGACTGTTGAACCTTTCTTCGGCATAGCGCGCCCAAATACCGGAAAAACAATCTGCCTGAAGTTCGATCCGTACCGAGATCGCATTGCTCTCTCGCTCACTCACTTGTTGGCGGACGCGGTTGGCTTGCCCCAAAATCCCCAATTCGTTCTGAACGTGATGCGCGACTTCGTGCGCCACCACATAGGCCGCCGCGAAATCTCCGCCCGCGCCCAATTGGTTTTCCAAAGTCACGAAAAACGCGGTGTCCAAATAAGCTTTGCGATCGGCCGGGCAATAAAACGGGCCTGAGGCCGCAGATGCGCCACCACACGGGGACCGCGTCGCCCCTTTGAACAGCACCAATGTTGGTGCCGAATAAGGGTTACCGACCTGTGTGGTGAAAATCTCGGACCAGATCTCTTCTGTATCGGCTAAAGTTACCGACACAAATTCTGCTGCGCGTTCGTCTTGTGGTGTGATGTCCGCGCTTTGTTCAGCGGCCCCACCAGCGGGCTCACCAACAAAGCCGGATACATCAACACCGAAATACCATCCAACGATCAAAATCAAGATCCCCGCAACGCCGCCAACGCCACCGACAGCGCGCCCGGTCCCGCCGCCGTTTCGACGATCCTCAATATTGCGGCTACCTCGTCTACCTTGCCATTTCATGACTGGTCCCCTTTGCACATGCTTGCGGTTGACCATAGCCTCTGTCTCTGGCCTAAGAAACAAAACAATACCCCGAGCAGTAGGGCAAACAATGAACGCGATCCGCCGCCTCTATGACTGGACCCTGTCCCTTGCAAATTCGCCTTATGCTTTATGGGCCTTGGCGTTCGTTGCGTTCATCGAAAGTTCGGTGTTCCCGATTCCACCAGATTTGCTGATGATCCCGATGATAATCGCCACGCCAAAGCGCGCGTTCTTGATTGCGGGAATTGCAACGCTGTTTTCCGTTCTGGGTGGGATGTTGGGCTATGCTATTGGCATGTTTGCCATGGAAACGATCGGGACACCCATTTTAGAAACCTTGGGTAAAACAGACAGCATGGCGGAATTCAGCACACGCTTTAACGGCGTAGGCTTTTGGGCCGTCCTTGTCGCAGGGCTTACGCCGTTTCCCTACAAAGTCATAACAATCATGTCCGGCGCTACTGCCATGCCAATCGCAACCTTTTTGGTCACATCCGTTGTGGCCCGCGCCTTGCGGTTCTTCATCATTGCCGCACTCTTGTGGAAGTTCGGCGCACCCATTCGTGATTTCATTGAACGACGCCTTGGGCTTATGTTCATCCTGTTTTGCGCCATCTTAATCGGTGGCTTCTTTTTGGTGCGATACCTATGACACGATCAAACCTCATCGTCTTGGCAACCTTGGGCAGCATTGCTGTGCTGGCTGGGGCGTTCGCATTTCAGCTGGGCGGCTACGCCCCTTGCAAAATGTGCCTTTGGCAACGCTGGCCACATGCTATCGCCGCAGCCATTGGGGTGTTTGCAATCGTCGTCTCCCGCCATCAACAGGTGTTAGCGGGGCTTGGCACGCTGGCCGCCGCAACGACAGCTGGACTCGGCGTCTATCATACAGGCGTGGAACGCGATTGGTGGGACGGCCCGTCAAGTTGCTCAGGCTCTGGCGAACTTACCGGCGATCTCCTCAGCCTCGACATCGCACCAGTCGTAATGTGCGATGATGTTGTGTGGTCCTTGTTCGGCCTTTCAATGGCATCCTACAATGCGCTCATCTCGCTGTTGCTGGTCGGGATTTGGATTGCGGCTGCACGCCGTTAACCGTCCCGGATCGGCACTAACCCTATTCCTTCTTTGGTTCGAAATACTCTGCAGGGGGTTTGGGGGATGCAAAATCCCCCGGACTTTTGGGGCGGTCGGATTGGCGAAGCCAATTCGATACTGAATCATCGCCCTGCACGGCGCGTGCTCAGCAATAAATTCGTCTCAGAACGTATCACGCCCTGCATCCGGCGTATCTGAAACAACACAGCATCCAGCCCGTCCAATGTCTCTGTGCCCAGCTCGACGATCAAATCCCACGTGCCGTTGGTGGAATGCACAGCCTGTACTTCCACCAATCCGGCCAAGACACGCATCACTTTTTCGGTGCCGCGCCCTTCGATGCCTAACATCATCAATCCGCGCACGGGGTGCGCCGCGACATCTGCCCGGGTCAAAACACTGAACCCCGCAATGTCTCCATTGGCGCGCAATCGATCCAACCGAGCCTTCACCGTCGCACGTGTTACACCAAGATCGGCGGCCAATTCAGACACCGATGCGCGCCCGTCCCGTTTTAGTGCCTTTATCAGGCGACCATCCATTTCGTCCATCATGACTGCTCATTTTGATCAATTACCGAACACATTGATCAATGCGCTGTCTTTGCCTGAATGACAAGACGCGAGAGATTTTGCGAAACTGCAAAGGAACCCGTCGTATGGCACCACAAGATATTATTTTGATTGGCGCGCCCGTTGACAGCGGCAAGGATCGCAAAGGCTGCATCATGGGGCCCGATGCCTTTCGCACGGCGGGCCTGCCTGAAACGATCCGCGCACTCGGGCACCACGTAACTGATAAGGGCAACCTCGCGGCGGACCCCACGGATATGGCCGAACATGATCACCTGATCGCCCTGCCCCAAACAATCGGTTGGACCACGGCCCTTCAAGTTGCGGCAAAATCAGCGGCGCAAGACGGCATGCCAATCTTTTTGGGTGGCGATCATTCCCTCGCGCTCGGCACGGTCACGGGGCTTGCCGATCATGCCGCCAGTATTAATCGCCCATTGTTCGTTCTATGGCTGGATGCGCACAGCGATTTTCATACCCCCCGCACAACACAAAGTGGTAATCTTCACGGCACGCCCGTGGCCTATTTCACAGGTCGCGATGGTTTTGACGACTTTCCAGCTGTGCCACACCCGGTTCCGACACGCCAAATTTGCATGATTGGCCTGCGCTCTGTCGACCCGGCGGAACACGAAGCCTTGGCAAAAACAGACATGTCATTGGCCGATATGCGCGCCATCGATGAATTCGGCATCCGCCCGCCCCTTGCGGATTTTCTGGATCAAGTTGTTGCCGCAGATGGTTTGCTCCACGTGTCACTTGATGTGGACTTTCTAGACCCAACCATCGCGCCCGCGGTCGGCACCACCGTTCCGGGTGGAGCGACCCTGCGCGAAGCCCATTTGGTCATGGAACTGCTCCACGATTCAGGGCGCGTAACCTCGCTGGATCTGGTGGAACTCAACCCTTTCATGGATGAACGCGGCAAAACCGCATCCTTGATGGTGGACCTGACCGCTTCCCTGCTTGGCCGACGCGTCTTTGACCGCCCAACGCGCCCTTTTTCCTAGGATTTCAGATATGTTAACCCCGTCTTTCAAAGCTCTCGTTCCGTTCGTTTCGGTCGAAAACATGATGCGGTTGGTGCATCATCACGGGCTCGACACTCTGCTCGTGCGCATCGCAAACGCGATCGAACAGGATTTCTTGCGCTGGGATGCGTTTGATAAAACCCCGCGTGTCGCCTCGCACTCCGATGTCGGCGTTATTGAACTCATGCCCACCAGCGACGGGTCCATGTACGGTTTCAAATATGTAAACGGTCATCCCAAAAACACCGCCCAAGGCCTGCAAACTGTGACTGCGTTTGGCGTGTTGGCGGATGTCGCGTCGGGCTATCCCGTTTTACTGAGCGAAATGACACTTCTGACTGCACTGCGCACAGCGGCAATGTCCGCGCTGGCCGCCAAACACCTCGCCCCGCAAGGCGCCAACACGATGGCGATGATCGGCAATGGCGCACAATCGGAATTCCAATGCCGTGCTTTTGCCGCGATGTGCGGCATCACTCATGTACGTCTTTACGATATTGATCCAGCAGCCACATCTAAGTGTGCCACCAATCTTGCCAACAGCGGCCTTGTCATCACCCCGTGTGCAACCCCGCAAGATGCCATCGCAGGCGCGCACATTATCACGACCTGCACCGCGGACAAACAATGCGCGACCATTCTGACGGATAACATGATCGGCGCGGGCGTGCATATCAACGCCATCGGCGGCGATTGCCCGGGCAAGACAGAACTTCATACAGATATTTTGCATCGCAGTGACATCTTCGTAGAATACCCTCCCCAAACCCGCGTAGAAGGTGAAATTCAAGCCCTCGCCCCGGACCATCCCGTCATCGAACTGCACAATGTGTTTTCCGGTGCCATCCCAGGTCGCACATCCGAAAAACAGATCACCTTATTTGACTCAGTCGGGTTCGCGATTGAAGACTTTTCCGCATTGCGCACCGTTCATGACGCGATCCAAGGTACAGAGTTCTTTACGGATCTGGATATGCTGGCCGATCCCGATGATCCGCGCGACCTTTATGGTATGTTGGCACGGGCGAAGTAACCTTCGTCTTTGCTTTGCTCAAACTCTGGGGGGTGCGGGGGGCAAGCCCCCCGCCGGATCGAATTGGCGCAGCCAATTCGATGCCAAGCGTTGCACCACCTCTAGCCTCTGATATAGTCTATCCTCACAACATATAGATCGACCGAGTCACTTCGGCACAGCGGGCAAAACACATGAGCGACACTCCGGAAACTCCTGAAAACGAAGAAGAAATGCCGCCTGAGCGCACACCGCATGACGGCCCTTCGATCTCAATCACGAGCGAGATGAAAACATCCTACCTCGATTACGCTATGTCCGTGATCGTCAGTCGTGCAATTCCGGACCTGCGCGACGGGCTGAAACCCGTGCACCGTCGCATTATTTATTCGATGTACGAAAAGGGCATTACCCACGACAAAACCTACCGCAAGTCGGCCAAATCTGTGGGCGATGTTATGGGCAGCTATCACCCGCACGGCGATTCTGCGATCTATGACGCATTGGTGCGGATGGCGCAGGATTTCTCGATGTCTTTGCCGCTGATTGATGGTCAGGGCAACTTTGGGTCGATGGACGGTGATGGCGCGGCCGCGATGCGTTACACAGAATCCCGCCTTGCAAAGGTCGCGGCGTCCATGACCAGCGACATCGACAAAGACACTGTCGATTTTATGGACAATTACGACGGCAAAGAACGCGAACCGTCGGTTCTGCCATCGCGTTTTCCGAACATGTTGGTCAATGGCGCTGGCGGTATTGCAGTTGGCATGGCCACAAACATCCCGCCGCACAATCTGGGTGAAGTGATCGATGCGACATTGGCGTTGATTGATGAACCGGACCTCACATCAGAAGCCTTGATTGACTACATTCCCGGCCCTGATTTTCCCACGGGCGGCATTATGCTGGGCCGCTCTGGTGCGCGCAAAGCCTACCTAGAAGGACGCGGCAGTGTGGTTGTACGGGCTAAAACCCGGGTCGAAGAATTGCGTAAGGATCGATGGGCCATCGTGATTGATGAGATCCCCTATCAAGTCAACAAATCAACAATGATCGACCGCATCGCGGAATCCGCGCGGGACAAAAAAATCGAAGGCATCGCCCATGTTCAGGATGAATCCGATCGCAACGGCGTCCGCGTAGTCATCGAACTCAAACGCGACGCAACCGCAGAAGTTGTATTGAACCAGCTGTTCCGTTTCACGCCCATGCAGACCAGTTTCGGCTGTAACATGCTGGCCCTGAATGGTGGACGCCCCGAAACGCTGACGCTGCGCAGGTTCCTGACATCGTTCTTGGATTTCCGCGAAGATGTTGTGATCCGCCGCACCGCGTTTGAATTGCGCAAGGCGCGGGACCGGTCTCATGTATTGTGCGGCTTGGCTGTTGCAGTGTCCAACGTGGACGAAGTCGTTGCGACCATTCGGGCGTCCGCCGATGCGCCCGCCGCGCGTGCGGCATTGATGACGCGGGCTTGGCCCGCCGATGAAATCCTGCCGTTTATTGCGCTGATTGACGACCCGACACATACAGCCAACGACGATGGCACTTACAATCTGTCTGAAATCCAAGCCCGCGCTATTCTTGAATTGCGTTTGCAGCGTTTGACGCAATTGGGTGTAAAAGAGGTCACGGACGAACTCGAAGACCTTGCTGCGAAGATCAAAGACTACCTTGCGATCCTCAGCTCGCGGGAACGGATCATGCAAATCATCCGCGATGAACTTGCCGAAGTTCGTGATCAGTTCGCCGTGCCTCGTCGAACCGAAATCGTCGATTGGTCCGGTGACATGGAAGACGAGGATTTGATCGAACGCGAAGACATGGTCGTGACGGTCACTGAATCGGGCTATATCAAACGCACCGCACTTGCCGATTTCCGTGCGCAAAAACGGGGCGGCAAGGGCATTTCTGGGGGATCGTTGAAAGAAGACGATGTCGTCACAACACTGTTTGTCGCCAATACGCACACGCAGCTGCTGTTTTTCACAACCGATGGCATGGTTTACAAGTTAAAAACATGGCGCCTGCCCCAAGGGTCGCGGACGTCCAAGGGCAAGGCCATCGTCAATATCCTGCCCATTCCGACAGGTGTTTCGATTGCCGCGATCATGCCCGTGGATCGCGATGAAGACGATTGGGATGACCTTCAAATCGTTTTCGCGACCTCTGCTGGTACCGTGCGTCGCAACAAGCTTTCTGATTTTACGAATGTCATGCGCAACGGCAAAATCGCAATGAAGTTTGAAGGTGAAAACCAGGACGTTAAACTGATCAACGCACGCATTTGCAGCGACGATGATGACGTGATGCTGGTGACCAATTCCGGCCGCGCGATCAGGTTCCCCTGCACAGACGTGCGCGTCTTTAATTCGCGGGCGTCGATTGGGGTGCGCGGCATCCGATTGCAGGGAGATGACACCATCGTGTCGATGTCCGTGATCCGCCACTTTAAGGCCGAGGCGGACGAACGCGCTGCGTATCTTAAGATGCGTCGCGCCATGGCAGGCTTGGCGGATGATGCGGAGGTTGAAGACGAAGAAGCCCCAGCTGGCGATATCACCACCGAACGGTATGCAGAAATGTCCGCCGCCGAAAACCTGATTTTGACGATCACCGACGGCGGGTCCGGCAAACTCAGTTCAAGCCACGATTATCCCGTGCGCGGGCGTGGCGGCATGGGCGTGACAGCGATGGATAAGGCCATGCGCGGCGGGGACATTGTTGCATCCTTCCCCGTCGAATTGGATGATCAGATCATGCTTGCAACATCCAAAGGCCAATCAATCCGGGTGCCCGTGGATGGCATTTCATTCCGCTCACGTTCGGCAGGCGGAGTGAAAGTGTTTAACACCGGCAAAGGCGAGGTTGTCGTTTCGGTCGCCTATATCGCGGATCAAGGCGACGAAGACGACGAGACAGAAGCGGAATAAGCCCCGACGTTTCCTTCAGGTCGATGGTGCGATCATGATTGCTGTGCTGGCAATTATGATCGTTACACGATTGCGGCGCGGACGGGAATCGCTAACGAGCAACGAAAAAAATCCGACGCGAGAAATGCCCCACAACGAACGGCACACGATCACCACGGAACGTATCCAGGTTGTATTCAACTTGCCCAACTAACGCACTGTGGCCCGACGGCTACATTTTGCGAAAAGCGCGCCAAAACAGCAGCTTGATCTGGATAAACAACACCCCTCCTCGTATCTACTCGTGCTTAAGGTGTATTTTTTATTAGAGAGAGTAACAAAATGAAAACTTTTCTTACAACTGCCATCGTCGCAGCATCCGCGGCAACCGTCACGTCGGCGCAAAGCGTCGAGTATTTAAGCTATGGCGCCGGATTCAGCCAGCTGACCCTTGAAGGTAACGATCTGGATTT
Source organism: uncultured Octadecabacter sp. (assembly GCA_964406585.1). GTDB lineage: Bacteria > Pseudomonadota > Alphaproteobacteria > Rhodobacterales > Rhodobacteraceae > Octadecabacter. The sequence continues at coordinate 8,148 of CAYOSK010000030.1, forward strand.
GTTCGGCACGGGTGCGGCACTCGATTATCGCAATGGTGATTTCCTAGTGAACGGTGCTTTCGCGTTGAACCGCATCAGCGCTGACGGTGATGACGCGACCCTGACTTCGTTTGATGTACGCGCGGGGTATTACGTAACGCCACAAATCGCCGTTTTTGGTGGTATCACCTACTTTGATTTTGACGATGACGATTCCTTGACCACGTATAACCTTGGTGCAGAATACACATCTGGCCCGTTTACAGTCGCTCTGTCATATGATGACTCCGAAGAAGAAAACTACGACGCAACAACGTCTTTGTACGGCAGCTACCAAGTCACAGAAGCATTCGAAGTCGCGTTCGGGTATTCAGATACGGATGGCGACAACACTGTTGTTTTGGGCTTTGACTATGACGACGATGTGATCGAAGCCGTCGGCACAATTACGGAATCTGATGGCGAAACCCTAGTTGGTCTTGCCGGGAACTATGATTTTGGCAACAGCATTCGCGCGCTTGCATCCTACGCGAGCATTGACGGCGATGTAGATGCGTTCTCCATCGGTGCTGGATACGAAGTCAGCCAGGATATGTGGATCGACGTGAGCGTTGGACAGATTACAGACGGTGGAGACACAATCGATACGATTGGTTTTGCTTTGACGTTTGAAACAGGCCGCGAGTCTCTCCTGATTGACCGCGCCCAAACAGCGCAGGTCAGATCATTGGGCACCTTGGGTGACCTTCTAAATATCGGGCTGTAATAAAAGGCAACTGATATCACACCTAGAAAGGCCCGCGCATTGCTGCGGGCCTTTTTAGTTCGCAACACCACATGCACAGGGCAATTTGCCCCCTTTCCTAGGCTGCAAAAACGCCCTATTTGACCGATCATGACACAAACACTCAACATTATCGGCGGCGGAATGGCCGGATCAGAGGCGGCTTGGCAAGCTGCTAATCAGGGCATCAAGGTCGTGATTCATGAAATGCGGCCGAACGTCGAAACCTTTGCGCATCGGACAGGCAATTTGGCCGAAATGGTGTGTTCGAATTCGTTTCGAAGTGACGATGATGAACAAAATGCGGTCGGCCTTTTGCATTGGGAAATGCGCGCGGCGGGCGGGATCATTATGACCACTGCGGATCAGCATAAACTGCCAGCTGGCGGCGCATTGGCAGTGGATCGCGATCCGTTCGCAGAAACAGTGACAGCCACATTAACTGCGCACCCTAACATATCGGTTTCATACGAAGAAATTGATAGCCTGCCCAATGATGGCAACTGGATTATTGCCACAGGCCCTTTGACGTCTGGGAAGCTTGCAGATGCGATCGCTGCGGAAACCGGCGCTGAGGCACTGGCGTTTTTCGACGCGATTGCGCCAATCCTGTATCACGACAGCATCGACATGACGAAGGCGTGGATGCAGTCACGCTATGATAAAGGTGACACCGAAGAAGAACGCACCGCCTATCTGAACTGCCCGATGACAAAGGATGATTACGAAGGCTTCATTGATGCCCTTCTGTGCGCGGACAAAACCGAATTCAAAGACGGTGAAACTGCCGGATATTTTGACGGCTGCCTGCCTATAGAAGTCATGGCCGAACGTGGCCGTGAAACCCTGCGTTTTGGTCCGATGAAACCTGTCGGGCTGACGAACCCCCATGCACCCGACGACAAACCCTATGCGGTTGTACAACTGCGCCGCGACAATGCATTGGGGACGCTGTACAATATTGTCGGATTTCAAACCAAAATGAAGTACGGCGCGCAAACCGATGTTTTCAAACGCATTCCCGGACTTGAAAACGCAAGCTTCGCACGCCTTGGCGGCATTCATCGTAACACATTCCTGAATTCACCCACGTTGTTGGATGATCAGATGCGCTTGAAATCCAGACCGAACATCAGGTTCGCGGGGCAAATTACAGGCGTGGAAGGCTACGTTGAATCTGCCGCGATGGGTTTGTTGGCAGGGCGTCTGGCCGCCGCGGAACTGCGCGGCGAAACACTGGGACTGGTTCCGAACACCACGGCGACTGGGGCGCTCGTGACACATATAACAGGCGGCGCGGATGCGAAAACATTCCAACCCATGAACGTTAATTTTGGCCTGTTCCCCCCTGTTGAGGGCCTAAAATCTGGCCGTCGAGGCCGAAAGGATCGCTATAAGGCTTATACCGACCGCGCCAAACTGGATTGGCAGGCTTGGCTAGGTCAATCAGCGCTGGACGCGGCCTGATTGAGCGTCTTAGGCTGCGATTATGGCTAATCAGACCAAGACATCGACCCTTTGGACCCCGCGCAGTGTGGACGACACCAAACAGATCTACACAGACTGGGCGGATACCTATGACGATGATCTAGCGGCAATGAACTATGCAACGCCCGATCGCGTCGCAGGTGCCCTAGTGGCCCAGTCCCCCGATCTAAATGCCGCTGTGTTGGATTTTGGCTGTGGGACCGGACTATCGGGTGCTGCTTTGCGACGCTACGGGTTTACGACAGTCGATGGCACAGACATCACGCCAGAAATGTTGGCCCACGCGCGCAACAAGACCTACGAGGGAACACCCCTCTATCGAAAGACTTGGTTAGGCGACGTTGGCGTTATTGCCGCAACCCCCGGAGATTATTCGATAATCGTTGCGACAGGCGTCGTGTCTTTGGGCGCCGCACCTCCGGCGATGCTGCGTGTTTTGCTGAATGCGCTTGCGCCGGATGGGCTGCTGGCCCTCAGCTACAACGATCCGACTTTGGCCGATCAATCCTATCTCGATGTCCTTGATGGTGTCCAAACCGACGGCACAGCTGCGTGTTTGTTCCGCGAACATGGCCCGCACCTGAGCGAAAAAGTAACAGGATCTGACGTGATCGTTCTGCGGCGATTATGATCACACGCTTTGCGCCGTCGCCAACAGGGCCTTTGCACCTTGGGCACGCCTATTCTGCCTTATTAGCGCAAGACATGGCGCGATCTGAGGGCGGTGAATGCCTGTTGCGCATCGAAGACATTGACGCGTCCCGCGCCCGCGCAGGTTGGGAAACACAAATATTTGAAGATCTCCGTTGGCTTGGTTTCCAATGGTCGCAACCCGTCATGCGCCAGTCCGAGCGTTTGGCAATCTATGCGGCCACAATTGAGGATTTATGGAAACGCGATTGGGTGTTTGCCTGTCACTGTTCCCGCCGTGATGTGTTGGACGCCGCAAGCGCGCCGCAAGAAGGTGCATCCCCCGCAATTGGTCCAGATGGCGTCATCTACCCAGGCACGTGTCGCATCAATCCGCGGAGACAGGTCGCGGAGACCCGCCCCAGCGATGCGGCCTTTAGGCTGAATTTGACACAAAAGTTGGCGGACGATCCCACGGTGTTTTCGTTTCTTGAAACGGGCGAAGGACCAAATGGGGAAACAGGCACGATTAGTTTCACCGCCGCACAGGCCATCAGCGACATTGGTGACATCGTGTTGGCGCGACGTGATATGGGGACGTCTTACCATTTATCCGTTGTGTTAGATGATGCGGCCCAAGGCATCACCCACGTCACGCGCGGGCAGGATCTGTTCGACGCCACAAAAATCCACGTCATCCTTCAACATGTGCTTGGGTTGCCGACGCCTATTTATCATCATCACAAGCTTATTCGCGACGATGCGGGCAAACGCCTTGCCAAACGCGATGATGCCCGCGCGATTGCAAAATACCGCAACGATGGCGCGACACCGGATGATATTCGGGCGCTTGTGGGGCTGTCTTAGCCGTCCATCGGTGCCATAAGTTCGATTTCTTCACCATCCACAACGGAAGTGTAAAAACACGAACGTCGGTTCGTATGACAGGCCGGCCCGATCTGGCGCACAATCGCAAGAAGGCAGTCGCGATCGCAATCAACGCGCAAATCAATCAGCTCTTGCGTATGGCCCGATGTTTCGCCTTTGATCCAGAACGATTGGCGTGATCGCGACCAATACGTGACGCGGCCTGTTTCCAACGTCTTTGACACAGCATCTGCGTTCATCCACGCCATCATCAGAACTTCGCCCGTGCCATCCGCCTGTGCAATGCAAGGGATCAGACCGTTGGCGTCATACGTAAGTGTAGATGGATCAAAGGACATTGGCGTTTTCCTTGGCAAGTCGACGATGTGGGCCTATCTATGAACAAGCAACGCCAAAGGCAAACCCATGACGACTGATACTGATCTTATCAAACTATATTCAACACGCATTCTAGGGCTGGCGGCGGACATCCCGCATCGCACACGTCTTGATGCGCCCGATGCAACGGCGAAACGCAGATCACCGCTGTGCGGATCAACGGTTACCGTGGATTTGATGTTGGATGACGGCGTGATCACCGCATTCGGGCAAGACGTCAAAGCCTGCGCATTGGGCCAAGCGTCGGCGTCTGTTGTGGGCCGCCATGTGATTGGACTAACACAAGCGGATGTTCAATTGGGCCGTGATCAGTTGGAATCGATGCTGAAATCCGGCGGTTCCACGCCGGATGCGCCCTTTTCAGCGCTCGAAGTGCTTGGGCCTGCAGCGGAATACAAGAACCGCCATGCATCTATTTTGTTGGCGTTTGACGCGACGCTAGATGCATTCGCACAAGCCAACAAAGCACAATCCGCTTAAACTCTTTCCCATAAAAGAAAAAACCGCCGCTTTCCGGGACAGTGGAAAGCGGCGGCAGATATGCGTTTCGTGTGGGACCGGTGTATTCGGAAAAGGCAGTTTTCCAGACGGTACAAGACAGGCAGTGTCGGTCGTCAGCAGATCAAAGTTTGGGACAGGAGATCTGGGGCCACCGGCACGAAACGCGGCAGGCAGTTAGAATAGGCTTGGCAAGCTGAGGCTTGCAAAAAGAAGCACGATCAAGGCCGTCATACCAATCGCGTCAGCAATAATTGTGTCGCTAGAACGAACGATCACGTTTTTGATGTCTTTGGCCATTGTGCTGATCCTCAATCGTGTTGTCTTTGTTGCCTCTTTGTTCTCATTAACCGGACATTAATGCAAGAACTTTTTGAGAACAAAAGTGAACAAAATGTTCCAATCGAACCTAACCAACTGATATTAAACGAATAGCTTTATCTTGTTCCATCAGCCAAAGGAGCGTGCGGGCCGCCTGCCCGCGCGTACTGTTCAGGTCTGGATCATCCAAAAGCAGTTTACGCGCATCAGATTGCGCCATGGCCATCAGGGCGCTTTGCCGTTCCAAATCAGCAATTCGGAATCGCGGCAAACCAGATTGGGCCGTGCCGATCACATCACCCGCACCGCGCATGGACAGGTCTTCTTCGGAAATACGAAAACCGTCTTCAGTTTCACGCATGATTTCAAGCCGTCGCTGACCCGTCTCGGAAAGCGGCGCCTGATACAGCAGCAGACATGTAGATTTTGCCGCGCCGCGTCCGACGCGCCCGCGCAATTGATGCAATTGGGCCAGACCGAACCCTTCGGCACGTTCGATGACCATAATCGAGGCGTTGGGGACGTTCACGCCGACTTCAATGACCGTGGTTGCCACAAGAACCTTTGTCTCACCCGCTACGAAACGCGCCATTGCAGCGTCTTTGTCTGCTGGTGGCATTTGTCCGTGCACCAAGCCAACGGCGCCTTCGCCAAGCGCGGCGCGCAATCGTTTAAACCGGTCTTCTGCAGCGGTTTTGTCGCTGACTTCGGATTCTTCAACCAACGGACAAACCCAATAGCACTGCCGCCCCTCGGCCACTGCGGCGCGCAAACGGTCGACCACCTGATCCATTTTCGACGTTGCGACCAATGCGGTGGTCACGGGGGTACGCCCTGGCGGTTTTTCGTCCAGCACGCTGACATCCATGTCCCCATATTGCGCCAGCGCGAGCGATCTTGGAATCGGCGTTGCCGTCATCACCAGCACATCCACCGCCGCGCCCTTAGCCCCCAGTTCCATACGCTGGGCGACGCCAAATCTGTGTTGTTCATCAATCACCGCAAGACGCAAATCCGCAAATTCCACGTCCTTCTGAAACACCGCATGAGTACCGACCAATATCTGAATGTCACCTGTCGCCAAGGCCGCGAGCTTTGCGGCCCGATCACGCCCCTTGTCCCGCCCCGTCAACAGTTCAAGAACGACCCCGGCCTGTTCCGCCAAGGGCTGCAACCCCTCAAGATGCTGGCGCGCAAGGATTTCTGTGGGGGCCATCATCACGCCCTGCCCGCCTGCTTCAACCGCGTTCAGCAAGGCCATCAATGCAACAAAGGTCTTACCTGATCCAACATCGCCTTGCAGCAAACGGTTCATCCGTTGCGGCATCGCCATATCGGCAATAATCTCGTCTACAGCGCGGTCTTGGGCGCCGGTGGGTGAAAATTCAAGCGATGACAATACCTTGCGCCGCAGCGTTCCATCGCCCTGTGTGCTTTGGCCTTTGCCCCGTTGCGCCTTGGCCCGTGCAAGCGCAAGGGTCAACTGATGCGCAAAAACTTCGTCATAGGCCAATCTTTGCCGCGCAGGACTTGTCGCGGACAGATCGGCGCTGGACATGGGCCGGTGTGCCTGTGCCAGTCCTTCCCGCCAATCCGGCCAATCTTCGCGCGCACACAAAGCCGGATCGATCCATTCCGCAAGCTCCGGCAATTCCGTCAGCAAACCTGCGGTCGCCTTGAACATCGCCTTTTGTGTGATTGACCCCGTGAGCGGGTAAACAGGTTCAAACGGCGGAATATTCTCTGCTTCGTCGGGCGTTAGAATATGGTCGGGATGCACCATTTGTCCGATCCCATCGAACAATTCCACTTTTCCAGACACCACCCGCCGCTGGCCGGTTGGCAAAATCTTTTTCAGATAATCCCCGTGGCTGCGAAAGAACACAATCTGAAACGTGGTTTGCGCGTCTTCAACCATCACACGGTACGGACGCCCCCTCTGGGACGGCGGGTTATGCAGACCCACTGTGACCTCGACTGTACACACAGCGGGGGCCTGCACGTCCAAAATAGAGGCCCGGCGGCGGCGGTCTACGCCCGAATGTGGCAACGTAAACAGCAGATCGCGTGGCTTTTCGATATGGGCCAGTTCCAGCGCCTGCGCGGACTTTGGACCGATGCCATCAAGCGTGTCCAGCGAACCAAACAAGGGCCATAGGACTTCGGGACGACCGCTCATGCGCCTTGGATGAGCGCCAACCACTCGTCCTCATCCAAGGTGTCAATTCCAAGCTCTGCGGCTTTTTTGGCCTTTGATCCCGCACCTGGCCCCGCCACAAGAATATCAGTCTTCGCGCTCACCGATCCACTGACCTTTGCGCCAAGGGTCTCAGCCCGCGCCTTAGCCTCAGCGCGGGTCATACGTTCGAGGGTTCCCGTGAAAACCACAGTTTTACCTGCAACGGGGCTGTCAGATTTCGGCTTTTCAGCAGCCTGCGGATCAAGCTGGGCGACCAATCGATCAATGGATGCGCGTTCTGCGTCTTGCTGGAAAGTTGTTATAACGGAAGCAGCCATCACCGCGCCGACGCCATCAATGCCCATCAGGTCATCCCAGGCCGGGCCTTCTCCGATCGTCGCCGTGGTCATCGCATCTTCAAACGCGGCCCATGTCCCATAGTGGATCGCCAAAAGATTTGATCCTGCTTCGCCCAAATGGCGAATGCCAAGTGCAAAGATCAGGCGTGCCAAAGGAACGGCGCGTTTTTCGTCAATCGCGTGCCACAGGTTCGTCACGCTGGTGTCCCCCCAACCATCGCGGTTGGCCAATTTGGTAAGGTTCGCACGATCGCGATCCCGAAGCGTAAATATATCCGCCGGTTCTTTCACCGGAAGCTGGTCATCCCGGTAAAATGTTTCGATCTGCTTGGCGCCGAGCCCTTCGATGTCAAACGCGGCACGTGATACGAAATGTTTCATTTTTTCAACCGCTTGCGCAGGACAAATGAGCCCGCCCGTACAGCGGCGCACTGCATCACCTTCTTCGCGAACGGCGTCAGAGTGACAATCGGGGCACGTCGTGGGGAACGCATACGGGGGTGCGCCCTCCAACCGTTTGGACACATCTACATCCGCGATTTTCGGGATCACGTCACCTGCGCGATATACCTGAACCCAATCGCCAACGCGGATGTCTTTTCCATCGCGAATGTCTTCGCCTTTGTTGCCGCGCCCTGCGATGTAGTCTTCGTTGTGCAAAGTGGCGTTGGACACAACCACACCGCCAACAGTGACAGGAACCAGACGCGCGACCGGACTGAGCGCGCCAGTTCGCCCAACCTGAATGTCGATCGCTTCGAGCCGGGTCCAAGCCAATTCGGCTGGGAATTTATGTGCCGTCGCCCATCTTGGGGTGGTCGATCGAAACCCAAGCCGCGCCTGAAGAGACAGATCATCCACTTTGTAGACGACACCGTCGATGTCATAGCCAAGCGTCGCACGCTGACGTTCAATGTCACGGTAATGGGCGATCATTTCAGCGGGCCCGCCGCACAGTTGGGTGAGCGGATTTGTTTGAAATCCCAGCCCTTTTAGGCGCGCGATTGCACCGGATTGCGTTTGCGCCAAAGGCGTCGATGTTTCCCCCCATGCATAGGCGAAAAATTTCAAAGGCCGCGCTTTGGTTATTGTCGCGTTCAGTTGTCGCAGCGACCCGGCGGCGGCATTGCGCGGGTTGGCAAAGGTTTTTGCATTTGCCGCGATTTGACGGGTGTTCAATGCTTCGAAGTCGGAATGAGACATATAGACTTCGCCGCGCACCTCCAGAATATCCGGCGCGCCAACCAATTCCTGTGGAATGTCGGTGATCGTTCGGGCGTTTGCGGTGACGTTTTCACCAACAGCGCCGTCTCCTCGGGTGGCGGCCTGAACCAATCGGCCCTGTTCGTATCTCAAAGAGAGGGACAAGCCGTCAATTTTTGGCTCTGCTGTGTAAGATAGGCTGCCTGCCGAAAGGCCCAGGAATTTGTTGGTCGATGCATCAAACTCGATCACATCTTCATCCGTAAAGGCGTTGCCAAGGGACAACATGCGCACTGCATGGGTAATTTTCCCAAACCCGCTCGCAGGGGCCGCGCCGATGTCTTCGGATGGGCTGTCAAAGCGTTTAAGGGTTGGAAACCTTTGTTCGATCGCGATGTTACGCCGCTTTAGCGCATCATAATCTGCATCCGACATGTCCGGCGCGTCGGCTTGATGATAAGCGGTGTTGGCCGTTTTCAGAAGGCCAGAAAGTCGCGACAATTCTTGCGCGGCTTGGTCTTGGGTCAGTCTTTCAACAGCTATGTCTGTGGTCACGCCCTACCCCCATCTATGCCAGGTTTTCGCCTAAGCCTAGTGATAGGTCCGTGCCACAGTCAGGTCCAGCCCCGTAGGTTCAATTGGCGTTCCGTGAGCGGCAGCCAGAACCAATTTGGCGCTGTGTGTTAAGGCGCAGTGCCAGCGTCAGGCACCCATTGCGATTTTTTCTGGGTCTTGCTGTGCCAATGGATCGGGATCGCGCAATACATATCCACGGCCCCATACCGTTTCGATGTGATTGTCGCCATTGGTAGCTTCGGTCAGTTTCTTGCGTAACTTGCAAATAAACACGTCGATGATTTTCAGCTCGGGTTCATCCATGCCGCCATATAGATGGTTCAAGAACATCTCCTTGGTTAGGGTCGTCCCCTTGCGCAGGCTCAAAAGTTCCAGCATCTGATATTCTTTGCCCGTCAAATGAACCGGCGCGCCGTCCACTTCGACGGTTTTGGCATCAAGGTTCACCGCAATTGCGCCTGTTTTGATAATGGATTGTGCGTGCCCTTTGGACCGTCGAATAATGGCATGTATCCGCGCGACCAATTCTTCGCGATGAAACGGTTTGGTCATATAGTCGTCCGCACCAAAGCCAAATCCCTTCAGCTTGCTTTCTGTGCCGTCTTCGCCAGACAGGATCAAAATAGGTGTGTCGATCCGGCTCAGGCGCAGCTGGCGCAGCACCTCGTGGCCGTTCATGTCCGGCAGATTAATATCCAAAAGGATCAAATCGTAGTCATATAGTTTTGCTAGATCGATGCCCTCTTCGCCGAGGTCCGTTGTGTACACGTTCAAGTTCGCATGGCTCAACATCAATTCGATGCTCTTGGCCGTTGAAGGATCGTCTTCTACCAGCAATACGCGCATTCCGCTTCTCCGCTCTGAGGTGTCTAAACTCACCCTAAAGTGACAATGGTTAACAACACCCTACCGCGAAAAAAATACTTTACAACTTTCGCTAAAGTTGTCTGTATTTTTGTAAAGCCGTTGCCTTTAGCGCCACTTCGCCGTGATCTCGTACTGCGTTTTCCCATTCGGACAATTCATCATCCGACAACATGTAGGTTTCCAACGCGTCTTCACGGGTTAGCAATCCAAAGGCAACAGCCTTCACAACGATTGCTTTTCGCGATGCAACCCAGCGTCGTGTTTCGGGTTTCGGCAGATCTGCGCGGGTCAATCGCGACCCGTCTGGCAATTTAACAGACCGCGGCCCATCTATCTTTCTCAAATACATTTCTCACACCCCTTTGTGAATTCGAGCAGACTTGTGCGCGCATTGGTCCTAACAGGGGGTGAATCCTGCTCTTGAGAGTGATTACACTTTTCCTATATTGCCAACGACACACCCATGATTGGACGCGCGATGCCCCTCGACCCCGCTTTGAACTCACTTGGTTTTGCCAAGCCCCCTTCCGAAACCCGCGTGGTTGTCGCGATGTCAGGCGGCGTAGACAGTTCGGTTGTGGCCGCGATGTTGGCGGAACAGGGCTATGATGTGGTTGGCGTCACGCTGCAATTGTATGATCATGGCGCCGCTTTGGCGAAAAAGGGGGCATGTTGCGCGGGGCGGGATATTCATGATGCACGCCGTGTCGCTGAGGATATGGGCTTTCCCCACTACGTTCTGGATTATGAAAACACGTTCAAAGAAGCCGTCATGGATGAGTTTGCCGATAGCTATCTTGCAGGCGCAACGCCCGTGCCATGTATTCGCTGCAACGAGCGTGTGAAGTTCAAAGACCTGTTGGAAACGGCCAAGGATCTGGACGCGGATTGCATGGCAACGGGCCACTACATTCAGCGCATGATGGGGGATGCGGGTCCTCAGCTGCATTCGGCGGCCGATGCCAGCAAAGATCAAAGCTATTTCTTGTTTTCGACCACGCCGGAACAGCTCGACTATTTGCGGTTTCCCCTTGGGCACCATGCGTCCAAGGAAGAAACCCGTGCGTTGGCGCGAAAATACGGATTGGCGCTTGCGGATAAGCCTGACAGCCAAGACATCTGTTTCGTGCCCAACGGAAACTACGCGGCTGTCATCGAAAAATTACGCCCCGGCGCGGCAGAACCGGGTGATATTGTTGATGTGGACGGCACTGTTTTGGCGCGGCACCAAGGTGTGATCCATTACACCATCGGGCAACGGCGCGGGCTGGGCATTGGTGGGCTGGCAGATCCCTTGTACGTCGTCAAACTGGACGTCGACAAACGCCATGTGATCGTTGGCCCCAAGGATATGTTGACCACGCGCACCGTTCCAGTCCGCGAAATCAACTGGCTTGGCGACGACGCATTTGATGCCGTCGCCGAACGGCAGATTGCGGTTAAAATTCGATCCACAAAGCCCCCGGTTGAGGCACTCGTTCGCCCCACGTCCGCAACAACGGCACAGGTCGAACTGTTGACCCCAGAAGAAGGCGTGTCACCGGGTCAAGCCTGCGTGTTCTATGATGCTGACAGCACCCGCATCTTCGGCGGCGGCTGGATCTGGCGTGGCTACTGAACCCGACCTTCGCGTTGATTTTGTCGGTGGGGCCGTTGGGCACCGGCTGAAATTCGGCGGCGGACGCGGGCAAGATTTGCCCAAAGCCATCGGGCTGAGGGCAGGACAGTCGCCAACCATCATCGATGCGACCGCGGGCCTTGGCCGCGATGCGTTCTTACTGGCGTCTTTGGGCGCACCGGTGACGCTGATCGAACGGTCTGCTCATATGCATGCGCTTTTGGCGGATGGCATGGCCCGCGCACTGGCGGCGGGTGGTGAATATACGGACATTATCGCCCGCATGACGCTTCTTCACGGGGACGCAATAGACCTCATTCCTACTCTCAGGGCCGATGCAATCCTGATCGATCCCATGCACCCGCCGCGCAGAAAATCCGCCCTTGTGAAACGTGAACTACGCCAAGTGCGCGAGATTGTCGGAACGGATGAAGATGCTGCCTACCTGCTGCGCGTTGCATTGGATCACGCCGAAAAACGCGTGGTGCTAAAATGGCCCGCGAAGGGTGCCCCCATTGAAAGCACGCGCACGCCGTCCCATCAAATCATAGGAAAATCAACGCGGTATGATGTGTTTATGAGCTAAACGGTTAGGCTTTTTTTGCAGCGCGCGATTTCTTACCGGCCTCGTATTTTTCCCAAACATGCATCCGCCCATTCTGACGGGCATCGGCAAGCCAAAGCTTGCGCCGAGCGTCGGGCGTTTCTAATTCTCTATAAATGCCACCTGAAAACTTGGGCCAATCAAGCGCCATGCCAAGCTTCACCAATTCCGCAGACAGATCACGTCCGTCTGGCAGGAAACATTTGGCAACGGTACGCCCGTGCGTGTCTTCGGCGATGATCTCAGCTCGGACGTGTTGACCTTTACACAACCGCATCATGGCGAACTTAGCATTACGTCCGTAGGGATGGTTCATTTCAGGGGCATCGACGCCAAAAATGCGCACCTGTGTCCCTTTAATGACGAGTGAGTCGCCGTCAATAACGTAAGCTGCTCCGACGAGGGTCCGTATCTTCGGTGTGGAGTGAGTTGCGTCAAACGGCCGAGGTCGGGAACCTACAGGCTTCTGTCCTAACGGAGACGATGCGCGCCGGGGCGCATATTGACCAGTAGTGCGCGCCGTACTTTGAGGTTTCGTGGCGGGGGTTGGGCGCAGCGGCGCGTTGGGTTTGCGACGAGGCCGGAGCGATCCACGCCCCAATCGATACATCAAACCTCTGGAGCTTAAGACCAAAACCCCAGCCAAAACGATAACAAGAACGAGACCTTCCAATGCTCACCCCCCACAACCCTAAGGAGCATAGCAAGATGAAAACTCAATGAAAACAAAAAGCTTGGTTTGCGCGGCGCTGCCTACCCCCGACGACGCCCACCTTTGCGCCCTGCCCGGCCGCGGCCTTCTTGGCCGGCTTTGGGCGCTTCACGGTTCATCGTGATCCATGCGGCGCCTCCGTCGTCGTTGTTGGTCAGGAAATTCGCGGCGCGGATTGCTTCCATTTCTTTGCCCGCACGCGGCTTGGTGGACCCCATGCCAAACATTTGAACAAAGGCTTCGTCATCCATACCATCTGGCAGGATAATCCCAGCGGCTTCGACTTCGGCCTTCTTTTCGGCCAGTTTCTTGGGACCAATCGGCAGCGCCACCGGATTCATGATCGCGCTGGTCATGCCTGCGGTCATAGCCATCGGTAAGAAGGCATTGTTGATGCCATGGCGATTGGGCAATCCAAAGCTGATGTTGGACGCGCCGCAGGTTGTGTTCACGCCGAGTTCTTCGCGCAAACGACGCACCAGCGTAAACACCTGCAATCCTGCGGTGCCCATCGCCCCGATTGGCATAACCAGCGGGTCCACCACAATATCATGCGCGGGAATGCCGAAATCTGCCGCCCGTTCTACGATCTTTTTAGCGACGGCAAAACGCACATCAGGATCTTCGGAAATCCCGGTGTCATCGTTGGAAATCGCCACCACCGGCACATTGTATTTTTTGACCAATGGCAGAACCAATTCCAGCCGTTCTTCTTCGCCGGTCACGGAATTCAGCAGCGGGCGTCCTTGCGCGGCGGCAAGCCCGTTTTCCAACGCACCAGGCACCGAACTGTCAATGCACAGCGGAGTGTCAACAACCGCCTGAACCTTTTCGATCAGTTGTTTCATCAGCTCAGGTTCAACAAAATTATTGTCCGCATAGCGCGCATCTTCGGCCATTTTGTTTGAAAACACCGCGCCTGAATTGATGTCCAGCACCGTTGCGCCCGCCATCGTCTGGGCAATCGCATCCGCCTCGACACGGCTAAAATCCCCGCGCTCAAGCTCCTCGTTGAGGATTTTGCGACCCGTCGGATTGATCCGCTCACCGATAACGCAAAACGGTTCGTCAAAGCCCATTACGGCAGTTTTGGTTTTGGATTCGATAACGGTACGAGTCATGGCGCGGCCTCTGAATGATCTGTTTTGCCCACCCTAATCACGGGTGCGACGCGGGTTCAGCATACATGCGACATACCCACCCCCA
>CAYOSK010000031.1:0-22156 GCA_964406585.1 uncultured Octadecabacter sp.
ATGGGTGTTCGGTGTGGTCGCGGTTCTGGCCCTGATCTGGGCAGTGTATCGCGGATTTCGCGCCTTTGATTGGCCCAGTAAAGCGCAGGCCATCGCGCGAGTGGATGCGCGCCTGCCGGGGCGCCCGATTGCAGCACTCAATGATGTGCAGGCGATCGGCGCCGGGGACGCCGCATCAGAAGCGGTCTGGACGGCGCATCTGAAACGCATGCAGGCCCGCAGCCGGAATGCAAAGGCGGTTGAACCTGATCTGCGCGTTGCGACCAGTGATCCATATGGAGTGCGCTATATTGCAGTGCTGTTCTTGGCCGTTGCGCTGGTGTTTGGATCTATCTGGCGTGTCGGGTCGGTTGCGGATGCAGGCAGCGGAGTTCAAACCCTTGCTATTGGCCCCGTCTGGGAAGGTTGGATCGAACCCCCCGCCTACACGGGAAAGCCAACGCTGTATCTGGCCGACATCATTGCCAACCGCGTGCAAATTCCCAAGGGCTCGTTCATCACGCTGCGTCTATATGGGGAAATGGGTGCGCTCAGCGTGACTGAAACCGTATCTGGACGCACCGAAGACCTTGGCGCTGCCACGGATCAGCAGCAAGGGTTCGAGGTCATGCAGGCCGGAACACTTTCCATTGATGGCGATGGTGGCGCGCAATGGCAGATACTATTGCTCGAAGATGAACCGCCCTTTGTCGAACTAACCGGTCCAATCGAAGCGGATGCGCAGGGCGAATTGTCCCAACCGTTTGCGGCGCGCGATGATTACGGTGTTTTGGCGGGAACGGCGGTGTTTGATCTGGATCTTGCGACGGTTGATCGCGCGCACGGTCTTGAGGTTGAACCGGATGCGCGCGAGCCTATTGTTCTTGATTTGCCGATGCCGTTTTCAGGCGACCGGGCCGATTTCGAAGACATGCTGATTGATGATTTCAGCGAACATCCTTGGGCAAACCTGCCTGTGACGCTGACCCTGAACGTCGAAGATGCGCTAGAGCAAACGGGCAGCAGTGTTCCCGAAACGATGATTTTGCCGGGACGGCGGTTTTTCCAGCCGATTGCGCGGGCCGTGATCGAACAGCGCCGCGACATTTTATGGTCCAAAACCAACGCACCGCGCGTGGCACAGGTGTTGCGGGCCGTGTCCAACCGCCCGGATGATTTGTTTCCCAATGAAACCACCTATTTGCGTTTGCGGTTCATCATCCGGCGTCTTGAAAATATGGCCGACGTCGGTCTTTCCGATGATGTTCAAGACGAAGTCGTTCAGGCGCTTTGGGAACTCGCAGTGCAGCTCGAAGAAGGTTCTCTCGCGGATGCGCGGGCGCGTCTGGAACGGGCGCAGGAACGTCTGGAAGAGGCGATGCGCAATGGTGCGTCGGACGAAGAAATCGCCGAACTGATGCAAGAACTGCGCGAAGCGACGAACGAATATATGCAGATGTTGGCCGATCAAATGGAACCGTCCGACAATGATGGTACCGATCAACCCGACCAACAGCAGAACGGTGAAACCATCACCCAAGACGAATTGCAGGCCCTCATGGACCGCATTCAGGAACTGATGGAAGAAGGCCGCATGGCCGAAGCGATGGAGCTGATGGAACAGCTCAATCAGCTGATGGAAAACCTGCAAATGACAGAAGGCGGGGAGGGCGGCGAAGGCGGGCCGCAAACACCGGGTCAGCAAAGCATGGAAGACCTCGCTGAAACGCTGCGGGATCAACAGGATCTGACGGACGAAGCGTTCCGCGATCTGCAAGAACAGTTCAATCAAGACCAGCAACAGGGTCAGCAACCCGGCCAAGAACAAGGCCAGCAACCCGGACAGCAACAGGGTGATCAATCCGGTCAGCAGCCGGGACAACAAGGGCAGGACGGATCTGATGGCCAAAGCGGCCAGCAGCCGGGGCAACAACAAGGCCAAGGCCAAGGTCAGGGGGACAACACCCAAGGCGGATTAACGGATGAGTCCGGCCAAGGCGGCGAAGGCAACGCCAGCCCCCAAAGCCTCGCGGATCGTCAACAGGCCCTACGCAACGGGCTAAACCAACTGCGCGATGGTCTTCCGGGCTTGTCAGGGGACGCTGCGGACAATGCCGAACAATCGCTGGATCGCGCCGAAGGGGCGATGGACGGCGCAGAAGATGCGCTGCGTGACGGTGATCTGGCCGAAGCCATCGATCGCCAAGCCGAAGCAATGGATGCTTTGCGCGACGGATTGCGCAATCTGGGTCAGGCCCTTGCGGAAAATCAAACCAACGAACTCGAAGACGGGCAGGGCACACAGACCGGTAACGCCGAAGGCCGCCCCGAGCCAGAACGTCGCGATCCGCTGGGCCGCCAAATGGGCAATTCGGGTCAATTTGGTACCGAAGAATCCATGCTTCAGGATGACGTCAACCGTCGCGCCGAAGAATTGCTGCAAGAACTGCGCGAACGGTCAGCAGATCAAGAACGTCCGCAGCTTGAACTCGATTATCTACGCCGCCTGCTGGATCGGTTCTGATCAGCGGGTTGATGCAAGGTTCTGAACCTGCGCATCCAACCACAATCGCAGTCCATTGACCCAGTCGACATAGCTGTTCAATGGCGGTTCGGCTTGCGGTACGGCCGCACTGATCTGGGGCGCGAACACATAGGCTGCAAGCGCCAACAGCGCTGCAAGAACCATCACCATAAACCCACGGCGAAACCCGCTGCGCGGCGGCGTGATGTCGGCTGTTTCATCCGACACAGGGTTGGATGTCGCATCGGGGCGCAATGTCGAATTGATTTCTTCGATGTCGGGCAACAATTCGCGGCGCGGCGCGGCCGTCGCACGTTGTGTCATGGCCGCATCGGCGGTTACACCTTCGGGTTCACCACGCAGGCGGGACAACCGATCTCGTGCTTCGCGGGCGCGCCTGTCTTCCTCGGGATCAATGACAGGTTCTTCAATCGGATCATGGGATAAATCCAGATCCGGTTGCGTTTCCAGCGTATTCGCGTCCGCCTGTCGGGCCGCTTGTTCCAACTGGGCTTCTTCGCGCAGTATATCCGTGACAGACGGGTCCAATTGTTGCCGCTGTATTTCTGGCTCAGGTTCTGGCGCGGCTTGTTGTTCCGGCTCGGGTTCAGGCGTCGGTTCTGGTTGAACCTCGGGTTCTGGTTCCGGCTCTGGGGTCGGCGCTTCTGCGGTTAGAGCCGCGTTCTCGGCAGCTTCGGATTCTCCGGGCGTTTCAAACCACGTATGGCCGCAGTTGGAACACTGTACGTCGCGGCCCCCATCAGGGATCACGTCATCGGCAACTTCATACTGCGCCCCACAATTTGGGCAAATCAGCCGCATTTTCCCGTTCCTCTGCCTCAAACAGGCGTTTTGCCTGTAGTCTTTGACGAATCTTACCGCTCAAAATGGCCGAGCGCAAAGGGTTTGCAGCCTCAGGCCGCCATGCCAGATTGCATGTGCCCGCAGTTTGAGCCAAAACAAGCTTAATGAACGGGGGCCACCGTGATCGAGCTGGACAATGTTGCCTATAGTTACGGCGGCGCGGAGCTGTTCTCCGCGCTCAATCTGGCATTGGCGCCCGGATCGTTCCATTTTTTAACCGGTCCGTCGGGCGCGGGGAAAACCACGCTTCTGAAATTGTGCTACGGCGAATTGGTCGCGACAAGCGGACAGGTGCGCCTGTTCGGCCAAGATGCGCGCGCGCTTGGCCGCGATAATGTCGCACAGGTGCGCCGTCGCATCGGGGTTGTGCATCAGGATTGCCAGTTTCTTGATCATTTGCCAGTTGCGGAAAACATCACATTGCCGCTGTCTGTTGCGGGCAAAACATCTGCGCCGGACGATCTGCGCGGGCTTCTTGGTTGGGTCGGGCTGAGCCAACAGGCGGGACAATTTCCCCCAGAGCTGTCAGGCGGTGAGCGTCAACGCGCGGCCTTAGCCCGTGCCGTGATCATGTCACCCGAAGTGATCTTGGCCGACGAACCCACTGGAAATGTCGATTGGGATATGTCCCAGCGGCTGTTGTCCCTGCTCGTTGAACTTAACAAGATGGGTAAAACGGTCCTGATTGCCACCCACGACCTCAGCTTGATCCGCGCGGCCAAATCACAGGTGTCGGCCCGTGTGCTGCGCCTGCAAGACCGTCGCTTGATGTTGGCAGGGGCGGATTTGTCATGACGATTTTGCTGCGTCTTCTTGATTTGTTGGCAGGGGATCCGCAAGCGGATCGCGCCGTTCCGCCGACGGGCTTTACCGCGCGGCTGACGCTGCTGTCCGCAGGTGCAATGGCGTTTCTGGCCGTCTTTGCTTTGGCGCTTTCCTTGGCGACTGGGCGTTTGGCGGATCGCTGGTCGGCGGAATTGGCCAAAACATCAACGTTGCGTATTTCTGCGCCCCAAGGCCAAATGGCTGCGCAAACTCAGGCGGCGTTGGACGTGTTGCAAACAACACCGGGCGTCACACAGGCCCGCCCCCTGACGGCGGATGAACAGCGCGACTTGTTGGCGCCGTGGTTCGGGCCGGATTTGCCGATTGAAACACTTCCCGTTCCGCAGCTGATCGAAATCATTGAAGACGGAGATGGGTTTGATAGCGCAGGCCTGCGCGCACGCCTTCAGGCCGAAGTGCCCGGTGCGGTGCTCGATGATCACACACGCTGGCGCGAACCGCTGGTTGATGCGGCCTCGCGGCTGCGACTTTTGGGGTTCGTATCGATGGTTCTGATCGCAGGTGCGACGGCAGCGATGATCACGTTGGCGGCCAACGCCGCATTGGCTGCTAATGCCCAAGTGATCCGCGTCATGCGTCTTGTCGGGGCGCAAGACATCTATATCGCCCGCGCCTTTGTGCGTCGCTTCACACTGCGCGCCTTGTTTGGCGCGGCCGCAGGGACAGTCGCGGGTCTTTTGGCGGTGTTGCTGTTGCCACGCGCCGACGCGGCGGGCGGGTTTTTAACGGGGCTCGGGTTTCAGGGCTGGCACTGGCTGTGGCCGTTGACCATTCCAATTCTGGCAGCGCTGGTTGCGTTCGTGGCCACGCGCCAAGCCGCCCTTCGCACACTAAGGGAACAATCATGACCTACGCAATTCAATGGGTGCGATCGCTCGTCTTTAACATCATCATGTATGTGTTGCTCTTGCCGTGGGGCATCGTGTTTTTCATTCCTGCAATTTTTTCGCGCAAAGCCGCGATCTATTGCTGCCGGTCCTACTGTTGGTTTATCTTGTGGCTGGCAAGTTGGATGATCGGTCTGAAATGCGACGTGCGCGGAACGCCCCCCCAAGACGAAGTCGTCATCGCCGCAAAACACCAATCATTCCTTGATGTTTTGATGATTTATTCCGGCATTCCTGCTGGCCGTTTCATCATGAAAGATATTTTGAAATATGCACCTGTGGTTGGGCAGTTCGGCATGCGCGTCGGCTGTATACCTGTCAAACGTGGCAAACGCGGCGCGGCGATCAAACAAATGGTGGCAGATGTGGCGGCGGGTCGTCTGTTTCCGGGCCAGTTGATCATCTACCCCCAAGGCACGCGCATCGCGCCGGGCGTCAAGGCGTCTTATAAAATTGGCACAGGCGTTTTGTACAAAGAATTGAACCAAGATTGCGTGCCAGTGGCCGCTAATGTCGGTGTCTTTTGGCCTAAACGCGGAGTCTATCGTGCGCCAGGCACCGCCGTGGTGGAATTTTTGCCACGTATTCCCGCAGGCCTTCCGATTGATGAGTTTATGGTACAACTGGAAACGGCGATTGAAACTAGATCCAACCAATTGATGCGGGAGGCGGGGTTCACCGCGATTGAAACATGAAAACGATTGAAACCATCGCCGATCTTGAAACACTTTATGACGTGGTCAATCCCCGGTCCATCACCAAGGTCGCACACCAGATCACACCCCACTATGCCAAATGGATCACGGCGTCGTCGTTTTGTGTGCTCAGCACCGTCGGTCCCGAAGGCACAGATGGCAGCCCGCGCGGTGACATCGGCCCGGTTGTGCGGATTGCGGATTCTAAAACACTGCATTTGCCCGATTGGCGGGGCAACAACCGCATGGACAGCTTGCGCAATATTGTGCGCGATGGGCGGGTCAGCCTGATGTTCATGGCGATAGGCTCCAACACCGTTGTGCGGATCAACGGCACCGCTGTGTTGTGCAATGATCCAGACCTGACCGAAACCTTTGAACAACGCGGCATCCATCCCCGCAGTGTCATCGTGATTACCGTGGGTGATCTTTATTTCCAATGCGCCAAGGCGCTCATGCGGTCCGGGTTCTGGTCAGCGGACGCCGCGCAAGGTCTTCCAACCGCAGGTGATTTCTTAAAGGAACAAGAGGCGGGCTTTGATGCCAAATCCTACGATGAAGGATATATCGAGTATGCTAAAAAAGGTATGTGGTAGATGAGGTTGGCGGGGTTTCTCACCGGAGCGGGTGTGGCTGTTGCGGGTTTGGCGGTGTGGTCCGTCCTGACTAATGTGACGGACGCGATGCGCCTTGAACGGATGCTGACCGCCTGTGCGGGTTATGCCACATCGGGCGCGGCGCCCTTTGTGGGCGAAGGTCGCACCATCGGGGTTTATGACGCCCCCGTCTTCGAAGGTGATTTCGTGGCCGACACCCACTTGATCCTTGAAGATGGACGGTTCGAAGCCGCGTGGGAACAAATTGATGATGCAGAAAAACCCATTCGTCTTTGTCGCGTGACAGCGCGGTTTGATGGCAGCGCACCGATGTCATTTCGGCTTGATCAGGATGCGATGATACCGCTCGTGACACGTACCCTTGCTCCGTTTGGGGAGCTTGAACCGGAAACCGACACCATTGTTGATGGGCCCCGCACACTGGGTTGGTACGAACCCGGCAAATCCGCTGACGAAGGGGTGCGCGTTGTTCTCATCGCGAGCCCTCATGATGTTTTGTCGTTTTTGGTCGGCGCCGAAGTTAACCCCTGATGCGTTTGCCTTGGCAAATGTCGGATTTGCATCCCCATGCGCTAAGTCTGACCGAAGACGCGCTTGGCCCTGATTTCGCCGATGCCTTGGCGCAAGACCTTAGCGATATAAACCCGCCTGATATCATAGAACGGTTCCGCTGCGTGTTTCCGCAGGGGGCGCAAACGGATGTTTTGAAACAGGCGGGGTTTAATGTTGTGCGCCTGACGCGCCTGATTGATCTCAACATGTCCATATTGGATCATCCGGCATTGGCCTCTGATCCGCCGCCCAAATTGGCACCCCATTGGTTTCGCCGCGACGAACGTGGCCCATGGAAAGGCTGGCTCGGCGCGCATTGGCGTCATTACAGCGCCACCCATGCATCCAATCCACCCCGCGAACCTGTGCGTGGACTACGTATGATATTTGTGGGGGATGACCTCGTCGAAGCCTTCGCCTACCGCGATGGTCCGCAGGGGCGGGTACGCGCCTTTGGCAGTTTGCGCGAAGGCAATGAACTGGGTTGGCTGGGGGGTGATCCAACGTTGCTGGCGATAACGCTCGCGGCATGTTTGCGCCGTGCCACGGCACTGGGCTGGGCAACGGCGTCCCTCGAAGTGGATGACGATGATGCACCGCTGTGGGCGCTAGCGGATGAACTGGGCGTTTCGGCGTCCGAAACCTTTGTGACATGGCAACGCGAACGCAATCCCGCCAAGGGCCCTAACTAAGCGGGCAATCCGCAACATCGACGTTCACCACGATGAACGTCTGCGGGCCGTATTGCTGCCCCGCCAAATCCACATACAGCTTGGACCCGTCCACGAATATCGCGTCATCGCCCAGTACCACGGTCGAATTTTCCAAATCCTGCCCCGCGCCGTTAAACAGCACACATTCTGTCAGGAAATCCAGAACATAGCCGTTGAAACCAGCGTCAGGGAACGTTCCGCCAACCGTATCAGGGTAGGTTACGACGATCTGTTGGTCGCGAATGTCTATGATGGACGGGACGATGTCCCACCCGTTCTGCTGTCCCTCTGGCCCCAGCCCGTATTCGATAAAGTCAGTGACAACCGCCGGATGGCGTTCGCCCACAAAAATGGGGGCGTCGCGATCATCATAGGCAAGCGCCCCGAACGTCACGGTGCGGTCCATCAACCCGCCCGCCGCCGCACTTTGGGTGGTCAGGACAACAGCAAGGGCGGCGCGGATCACGCCGCGAGCCCCTTGCTCCCCAGATCAAGGTATTTTTGCCGCCGGGTCTGGCGCAGCGCGTCGGATGATTTGTCGCTCAGCTCGCCCAACATCCCTTTGATTGCTGCACCAACGCCATCGATCACCGCCGTCTTGTGGCGATGCGCGCCACCAACCGGTTCATCGATGATCCGATCACAAACGCCTAATTCGCGTAGGTTCTGCGCCGTCAGGCGCAGCGCTTCGGCCGCTTCGCGCATCTTTTCCGCGTCCTTCCACAGGATGCTGGCGCAACCTTCGGGTGAAATTACTGAATAAACAGAATGCTGCAACATCGCGACGCGGTTCGCCGTTGCGAATGCCACCGCACCGCCCGATCCGCCCTCTCCGATGATCACGCTGATCAACGGCACACCGATTTGCAGACATTTCTGCGTGGATCGCGCGATGGCTTCGGATTGGCCGCGTTCCTCGGCCCCTTTGCCAGGATAGGCCCCCGGTGTGTCCACCAACGTGACAACAGGCAGGCCAAACCGATCGGCCATATCCATCAGCCGAATGGCCTTGCGGTATCCTTCGGGGCGGGCCATGCCGAAATTGCGTTCAATGCGGGATTTGGTGTCAGTGCCCTTTTCATGACCAATCACCATAACCGGCGCGCCGTCAAAACGTGCCAAACCACCCATCACCGCATGATCATCCGCAAAATTACGATCCCCGGCCAGCGGCGTGTATTCGGTGAACAAGGCTTCGATGTAGTCTTTGCAATGGGGACGGTCCGCATGACGCGCCACTTGGCATTTGCGCCACGGCGTCAAATCCCCGTACAGCGTCACCAACAAATCGGCGGCCTTTTTGTCCAGCGCCTGTGCTTCTGCTTCGACGTCCATTTCCTCGTTTTGGCGGGCCATGGCGCGCAATTCCGCGGCTTTGCCTTCAATTTCGGCCAGCGGCTTTTCAAAGTCGAGGTAGTTGGTCATGCGAAGGGCTCCTGTTTACTGTCCCCGATATAAGGTCGGACAGTGGTGCAATGCAACTCAGCAAGATTTGTACACCTAAGCCGCGCTAGGACATGCCTATGGAACGTAAACACCCTCATATGGATCGGATCCTGCGCGTTATCGATTATGTGCATGCCAACGCCGATCAGGACTTGTCTTTGGATCAATTGGCAGATGTCGCTGCAATGTCGCGGTTTCACTGGCACAAGGTGTTTTCGGCGGTGATGGGGGCCTCTCCGGCGGCTGTCATCCGGTCGGTGCGTATGCACAAGGCGTCCATGCTTTTGGTGCGGACAGACCTGCCTGTGCCAGATATCGCCGTACGCGTTGGGTATGACAACGACCGCAGTTTCGCGCGTGCCTTCAAAGACAGTTACGCCCTGACCCCCGCCGCGTTTCGACGACGCGGACAGGTTGTGCAGGGCCCGCATTCCAAACAAGGAACCCATCAGATGTTTGACGTAGAAACCAAGATTACCCCAAACATGCGCCTCGCCGCGCTGGCCCACCGCGGCGATTATGCAGAAGGTAGCATTTGCTATCAAAAGGTGGCGACCATCATGTCGACGGGTGGGCATTGGCCCCAAACCGGGGGGATGGCCGGCGTGTATTATGATGATCCCGAAAACACTCCGGTCCATGACCTGCGCAGCCATGCAGGTGTTCTGTGGAATGGCGGCGCGGTGCCCGATGGGCTCGAAGATGTCACGCTTGATGGCGGGTCTTACGCGGTGCTCCATTTCAAGGGGCCCTATAGCGGTTTGGTTGGTGCCTATCGCTATCTCTATGGTGACTGGCTTATGCAAAGTCAGGCCGATCTACGCGACGCCCCCTCGTTCGAGATTTATTTGAACGATCCGACCAACACGGCACCTGATGATCTGCTGACAGACATCTATATGCCGCTGATGTCTTAGACACATATGGCCGTGCCGCCCCAATTCTGTGGAGCGGCGCGGATTAACGAAATGTCGCGTCGTCACGCAAAATTCTTGCAAAGGTTAAAGCAATCGCGTTGCGCTAATTTCCAGCGATCATTTCTGATTGTTTTACAATGACTTCCGCCTGTTTGATGCTGGCGATGTCCACCAAGCGTCCTTTGTACACCGTCGCGCCTTCGCCGCGGGCGGTGGCATCTGCCATAGCGGTGAGGATTTCGCGGGCTTCGGCGACGGCTTCGTCGGACGGGGTGAACACCTCATTGGCCAGCGCGATCTGTTTGGGGTGGATCGCCCATTTGCCAACCATGCCCAAGGTTGCGCTGCGCCGCGCCTGCGCGCGGTAGCCTTCGTCGTCGGAAAAATCACCAAACGGGCCGTCAACGGGCAAAACACCGTGGGTCCGGCATGCAGCAACAATCGCCGTTTGGGCCCAGTGCCATGGGTCAGAATAATGCCGCGCATCACCATGCAGCATGTAATAATTGTCCTGCGTGCCGCCGATGCCTGTTGTCTGCATCCCCATGGATGCTGCGAAATCTGCGGCTCCAAGGCTCATTGCTGCCATCCGCGGGGACGCGGCCGCGATCTCTTCGACATGGGCGATGCCTGCCGCAGATTCGATAATAACCTCAAATGTAATAGGTTTCTTGCGCCCCTTAGCGGTTTCAATGGCCGTGACCAGCGCGTCGACCGCATAGATATCTGCGGCACATCCCACCTTTGGGATCATAATCTGGTCAAGACGCTCTCCCGCCTGTTCCATAACGTCGACCACGTCGCGGTACCAATACGGGGTGTCCAATCCGTTGATGCGTACAGACAGGGTTTTTGTGCCCCAGTCGATCGTGTTGATTGCCTCGATCACATTTGCGCGCGCTGTATCTTTGTCAGACGGCGAAACGCTGTCTTCCAGGTCCAGATTGATCACATCCGCTGCACTGGCCGCCATTTTTGGGTGCAACTTTGTGTTGCTGCCCGGCCCAAACAGCTGACACCGGTTCGGACGTGCGACAGGAGTGGGTTGTAAACGAAATGACATGGCGGCTCCTTAGGTGAATCGGGCAAGCAACGAAGTTGCGTAAACGTTTCTTTGTGGGGTAGATTATTGCGTCACATGCTGCAAGCGCGAATTAGCAAGTGCAGAAAAGAACGCGATGCAATTATTTTGCGCCATTTCGGAAAAAAATAAGATTTTCATGCAAAAGGACTCCGAAAAACTGAAAATTTAGCAACCTTTATACAAAACCGCAGTCGAATGTATGCAAAACCCAACGGAGGCTGCTATGATTCCCACACCTTATTTACTTTTCCTTGGCGATGCGCCCGATGCCCTCGCTGCGAAGGTTGCCCAAGGCATCAAAGACTGGCGCCCCGAGAATGCAGTTGGACAGTTCCGCCTACCCAGCTGCGGCACGACCGTTGGCCTTGATGATCTGACCTTGCAAGAAGCATGGGATGCCGGCGCGCGGACGCTGGTTATTGGCGTTGCCAACCGCGGCGGGGTTATTAGCCAAGCCTGGAAAGACGTGCTGATTGCTGCCTTGGAAATGGGGTTTGATCTTGCGTCGGGTTTGCACAATCTGCTGCGTGACGAGAATGATCTGGTTGCTGCGGCCCGCGTGGCAGGGCGTACTTTGCATGATGTGCGCATTCCATCCGTGGCCTACCCTATTGCCAATGGGATCAAACGAAGTGGCAAACGGTGTTTGGCCGTCGGAACGGATTGCTCTGTGGGTAAAATGTACACTGGCTTGGCGATGGATGCGGAAATGCGCAAACGGGGCCTGAAATCCACGTTCCGTCCGACGGGACAAACTGGCATTTTAATTACGGGCGGCGGGGTGCCGTTGGATGCTGTTGTTGCGGATTTTATGGCCGGCGCAGTGGAATACCTAACGCCTGACAACGATGATGATCATTGGGATCATATCGAAGGGCAGGGTAGCCTGTTTCACGTGTCTTATTCCGGCGTCACGATGGCTTTGATCCACGGTGGCCAGCCTGATGCGTTGGTCTTGGCCCATGAACCGACGCGCGCCCACATGCGCGGATTGCCGGACTATGATCTGCCATCACTCGAAGCGCTGCGCGACACGGCATTGCCACTTGCCAAAGTTGCCAACCCCAATTGCACCGTTGTCGGAATTTCAGTCAACACGCAGCATTTATCCGAAGACGAGGCAATCAAGTACCTCGGTGAGGTCGAAGCGCGAATGGGTCTGCCTGCGGTCGATCCGTTCCGACATGGGGCGGCCCGGCTAGTAGATGCGCTTGAGGCGTTATAGCGTTACAATCTGATGACCCGTCGGTGCCTCCGGCGGGAGTATTTTGAAACCAAAGAAGCGGGGCAAAACCTGTGAAGATTGACGTATCGCAAGACGTGTTCGCGCTGGCAGAAGTGTTTACCATTTCACGCGGGTCGCGCACGCAGGCTCAGGTTTTGACGGTCCGTGTTGAGGAACAAGGCCATGTGGGGTGGGGCGAATGCGTGCCCTACGCGCGCTATGGCGAAACCATGGATTCTGTCAGCGAACAGATCCTTGGGTTCTCGGGTGATTGGAGTGAGCTAGAGCGTGAATTGCCGGCTGGGGCCGCGCGCAATGCACTAGATTGCGCGCTGTGGGACCACCGCGCCAAAGCAGAAGGGCGCCGTATTTGGGACGTTCTGGGTCTTGACGCGCCAGCGCCTTGCATCACTGCCTTTACGTTATCACTGGATACACCCGAAAACATGCGGGCGGCTGCCGCGAAACACGCCGCGCGGCCCTTGTTGAAGATCAAGCTCGGCACGCCCGATGATATGGCGCGTCTTGAGGCGGTTCGGGCGGGCGCGCCTAAATCTCAGATCATTGTAGATGCCAATGAGGGTTGGACAGCCGAAGTGTACACCGATCTTGCGCCGCATCTTTTACGCCTTGGGGTGAGTATGGTGGAACAACCTTTGCCTGCGGGGCAAGACGATATGTTGGCAGAGATCGCGCGGCCGTTGACGGTGTGTGCAGATGAATCCTGCCATGATCGCGCATCTTTGCCGAATTTGGCTGGCAAGTATGACATGGTGAACATCAAGTTGGACAAAACTGGCGGGCTGACAGAGGCCTTGGCGCTAGACGTTGCCGCGCGCGCGCAGGGTTATGACGTGATGGTGGGGTGCATGGTTGGATCGTCGCTTGCGATGGCGCCTGCGACTTTGGTTGCGCAAAGTGCGTCCGTTGTGGACCTTGACGGCCCGCTTCTTCTGGCCGAAGACCGTGCAGAACCTTTGATTTTTGATGATGCTGGTGTGCATCCGCCAACACCAGCCCTATGGGGATAACGATATGAGCCGCACCGTATATGTAAATGGCGAATACCTGCCGGAAGAAGACGCAAAGATTTCGGTGTTTGACCGTTCGTTTCTGATGGCAGATGGCGTTTATGAGGTCACGTCTGTTTTAGGCGGGAAGCTGATTGATTTTGACGGCCACGCCAAACGGCTTGAGAGATCTCTGAACGAATTGGACATGCAAAAGCCTGAGGCCTTTGATGACCTTCTTGAGATCCACCGCGAATTGGTGCGCGTCAACGAGATCGAAGATGGCATGATTTATTTGCAGGTTAGTCGCGGTAGCGCGGGCGATCGGGATTTTGCCTATCCATCGGCCGATGTGAAACCCACGCTTGTCTTGTTCACCCAAAACAAGCCCGGAATGGCCGATAGTCCGATGGCGAAGACAGGGATGAAAATCATTTCAATTGCCGACCAACGATGGGGGCGTCGTGATATCAAAACTGTGCAATTGTTGTATCCGTCGATGGGGAAAATGATGGCCAAAGCCGCCGGTTGTGATGATGCGTGGATGGTCGAAGATGGGGCTGTGACCGAAGGCACATCCAACAACGCCTATATCGTCAAAGGCGACACAATAATCACGCGCCATTTGGGGACAGAAATTTTACATGGGATCACCCGCGCCGCTGTGCTGCGGTTCGCCCGTGAAGCGCAGATGAAGGTTGAAGAACGGTCCTTTACGATTGAAGAGGCGCAAGACGCGGACGAGGCGTTCATCACGTCTGCGTCTACGTTCGTGATGCCCGTTGTCGAAATTGACGGCGCGTCGATCGGCACTGGTACACCTGGGTCTGTTGCGACCCGGCTGCGCGAAATTTACCTTGATGAATCGCGTAAGGCTGCGATCTAGGCGAACCGTCGCGCAGGTCGCTTGCCAGCACGTCACGACCGCGCCCATAGTAGGGCAAACGAGCGGAGGATCGCGTGCGTAGGCTATTGGGTTGGGGAGTATTAATCGTCGGTGTCGGCGGTTTGGGATATGTCGCCCCGACAACCTATGCATCTGGAATTGAACAGACAGTCTTGCGCAACGCGCAAGACATGGCACGGACAATTGATGCGACACTTGACCTGCGCGTGTCTGGTCGGGATGTTTTTGTGGCCGGAACGGTCAAGGATGATGCGACCCTTGTGCATGTAAAATCACAGTTTGCTGATGCTGATGGCGTGCGCGTCGTGGATGTGTCCGGTGTATCGACGTGGCCCTTGGCTGAACCTTTTGGCCTGACCGCGACGCGCGCAGTCAATGGAACAAGACACGTGCGCGGCGTCGTGCCGACCGTCGCGGCCCTCGATCTGGGCATGGACGTCAGCGTGGCGGCAGGGGTGCCGGATGATGCGTGGCTTGGTGTGGTGGAAAACGGCATTGATGCGCTTGATGTGTTGAATGATGGGACATTCACAATCCAAACCCGCGAAATTGAGGTCAAAGGCACTGCAAGAACGCCGACGGAACGCGCGGCCCTGATTCAGCGGTTTGACGACTTGCCGACGGGCTACGCAGCGGTTTTTGACATCGATGTGCAAGATGATGGAACTCCGCTTCGACTTGATGCGACGCTGCGGGGTGGGGTTATGCGTGCGGTTGGAAAACTCCCTGCTGGGATGTCGCCCGTTGATGTTTCAAATGCGTTGGGTGCCGATAGTGACGTCGATGTTGCCCTATCCGCATTGCCCGCGTTCGATCCGGCATGGCCAGATGCGGCGCGTTTAGGGTTGGCCGCGCTTGGTGTTTTGAAAGATGGGCAGTTGAATATCGAAAACCACAGCGTCGTGTTGGTCGGCTCAGGTGATCCCGCCAGCATTGAACTAGCGTTGAACATCTTGTCTGAAATCGCGCCAGCTTTTGCGGTGACGCAGGATCTGTCGGTCTGGGATGATGGGCGGCCCCACACGTTGGTTATGACATGGGATGGCAGCACTGCCCGCGCCGAAGGCAAATACCCTGCGGCCTTTGCGCCGCGAGGTCCCGCAGGGGTCGCGCTCAACGATACCGGCGAGCAGAGTTTTCTGGTTGATGAAGACGGGGTATTCGCGGCCAATGCAACCGCTGGGATCACTGCTCTGGGCCTTTTGAGCGACGGAACCCTGCGTGTAACAGACACCACCGTCAACCTTATAGGCGTTGCCGCCTCGCCGCGGGTGGGCGACGTAATAGACAGCGTTCTTGCGGGTCTAAGCGCGGACATCAGCCGCGGAATTGTTTTTCTTGATGATGGATCGCCCGCATCATGGACGCTGACCTTTGACGCGGAAACAGGCGGGCGCATCGATGGGCGATTACCCAACGGTTTGACACAGGATGCCATTGCATCTGTGCTAGGGATGTCGGATTTGGCCGGAACGAGCGCAATTGCAACGCAAGATCGCGACCTAGCGGACAGCCCGGATACACTGCGCATCGTTTCTACGTACCTTTTTCAGACCGAAGCATTGGAGTACACGCGAGACGAAACCGGCAGCGTGCTGACCCTTACGGTTTCACCGGGCGTAGACATTGATCAGGTTGCGATTAATCTGGCGGAACGCTTGCCCGTAGACGTTGCGTTTTCGGTGTCTTTGCTTGATCCCTACCCAGCCGAAGGGGCGACGCGGCTGAATGCCTTGACTGGTTTGAACGAACAATTTCGCAGCGGGTTCTGGATTCCTGAACTGACATTTACACCCGATGTTGCGGGGTGTGACTTTCAATCAAGGAAGGTGTTTGATCGCGCTGCGATCACGTTCTTGTCCAGCTCTGCACAATTGGATGCGACATCTATTGGCGCGATCAATGGTTTGGCGGCGGTGGCGCGGCCGTGTCTTGATGCTGGCCTTGTCTTGGAAATTGGCGGCCATACGGACGCAACGGGTTTGCCGGCCAACAATGATGTGCTGAGTAGGGACCGCGCGAACGCGGTGCGCGCCGCACTTGCCCAGCGCGGCATTGCGCTGGCGGGTGTGACGGCCGTGGGCTATGGCCAAAGCCAACCGATTGGTGACAATTCAACACCTGAAGGCCGTGCCGCGAACCGCCGCACCAGCCTGACATGGGCCAACCCTTAGGCGGCAAAGGACGACAGAATGTTCAAAGAGTGGGGTTTTTTACTGGTCGAAATTTGGGTGCTTTTGGGGTTAGCAGCCCTGATCGGATTGATCGCTGGCTGGTTGATTTGGGGCGGGCGGGTCGACAGAAGCGCGGACGCGAATGAATTGCGTCGCCTGCGCGCTGAACTGGATCGTGCCAAGGCCGAAAACCGCACCGACTTCGACGATCCAATGGATGACATTCCACCAATGGCAGGCGGCGGGTATCAGCGGCCTGTTTCGACACCTGCAAAGCCATTGCAACCCGCGACCCAAACTGTGCCAACACGTGTCCCTGAACCTACAACACCTTCAATCGCGCCGATGGTATCGTCGTCTGATCCCGCGCCCGTCCAAATGCCCGCGCCGTCTAGTATGACTAAGCCGGCAGGCCTATCAGAAGCCCGCGATGGTCTGCGCGACGATCTGACCAAGATCAAAGGCGTCGGGCCAAAGATGGAAAAGCTGTGTAATGCGCTAGGGTTTTTCCATTATGATCAAATTGCAGACTGGACCACGGACGAGGTCGCGTGGGTGGATGATAACCTTGAAGGATTCAAAGGCCGTGTCACGCGAGACGGTTGGGTGGAGCAATCCAAAGCACTGGCCAAAAATGACACACCGGCCTTTGTACGTCGCAGCGATTAGGTTTCAGATTTATCCGTCAAATTCAAAGCTGAGGCAGCCTTCGGGAAGATCATCGGCCAAGCAGCCCATCAGCGTTACAACAAGTCGACCATCAACCTCAACACGTACGCCGCTGCCATCGCTCAGGTTGCGCAGAACCATCTGGCGTTCTTCGTCTGCAGCCGCCAGCGTGAATGCCAAAGATTCCTGACGCGGATCAAAATCCTCAATAACGGGCGCCAACTTAGGCGCGTGCAAAACGCTTGTTGCGTTCATAACCGGTGTTTCACAGATAGTTTGAGGCACTTGGGGCATGGCAACCACTCTTTTGATCAGCATTGCCGTAGCAATGCGCGCCCCCAAATGGACTTAAGCACCATCGCCATCTTTGTGTCAAAAAGATGCCTGATTTCGGCGGAATTGTTCAACAATGCCCGTTATGGATAGGGGATTGGCACCTGGTGTTAGCCCTTTGGTGTCACATTCTGCTCAAATGCGGTGGTAAACGCCGCGTCTTTTTCTGCTGTTGATTCTGTTTGAAAATTGGCTTTCCACTCGGACATGCTCATGCCGTAGAATGCCTCGCGGCCTTCGTCTTTTGTCATGTCGATTCCGCGTTCGGCTGCTGCTTCTTGATACCAACGGCTGAGGCAGTTGCGGCAGAATCCGGCGAGGTTCATCATATCGATGTTCTGAACGTCCGTACGGTCTTGCATCAGGTGTTTTTGCAAACGGCGAAACGCGGCTGCTTCGAGTTCGATTTGTGTTTGTGCGTCTATATCAGGCATCAGGGGCCTCCGTTTGGGAAAGGGCATCAATAAGGATCGGCGCCAATCGTTGGCCCCATTTTTTTTGTGCGTCCGGTGTTTCAATCAGATCATTGCGAATTTCGATAAGTGTGTTGTGACGACCGGTTTGAAGTGCGTGGCGATCAATGGCATCGCCCGGCAGGTGACCGACGTAGGGTTCGTTGTCACCGACTGTAATGTCTGGTTCGCGGTTCAACGCCGAAATGAGCGGCCGGGATAGCCGTGCATCATCGGCATAAAGAACACCAACTTGCCAAGGGCGCGGCGGACGCCCGTTCAATTGTGGTGTAAAGCTGTGAATGGACACGATCACCGTGTTCTCGTGCCGCGCAGCCTGTGTTGCAATGGCAGTGTGATAGGGCGTATGAAAGGCATCCAATCGCCGCGCCTTTTCTTGCGCATCTGCGGCGCGATTGGCGGGTATTACGGATCCATCGTAAAGTTTCATGAGCAACGTCGGATCTTCAACGCCCCGATTGGGGTCAATAACCAGCCGCGAGAAATTCGACAGAACCGCTGATGCACCTAGCGCATCGGCGAGCGCGCGCGTTACCCCAGCAGCGCCTACATCATAGGCGATGTGGCGATTCATGTCCCCATCTGACAGTCCTAGCGAACCACCCCCGACACTTGGTGGGACCGTGTTCGCGGCATGATCACATGTAATCAACCATCGCGATTGCCTGTCGCCTTCGTGAATATAAAAGGGTTGATACGTCATCTTAATGTTATCCCGTTCAGGGCAGTTGTAGACCGAAACAAATCCGCTATAAGTCCGCAAAACCGTTAGCGGTAACTGCATCATTGATGCTGCATCTGCAGAACACGAGGAATATCACCATGAAACGCGACCGCAACGTCAAGATTGTAGCCACACTTGGCCCGGCTTCAGATGATTATGAAATGATCCGTGCCCTACACGAAGCAGGCGCAGACGTATTCCGCCTCAACATGAGCCACGGGGATCACGCCGAAATCAAAGTTCGCCATGATATCATTCGTCAGGTTGAACAGGATCTTGATAGCCCCATCGCCATTTTAGCTGATCTTCAAGGTCCGAAATTGCGGGTCGGTGTGTTTGCGAATGAAGATGGTGAAGACCTTGAAGTTGGTCAAACCTTCCGGCTTGATCTTGACGACACTCCGGGCACGTTGGAACGCGTTCAGTTGCCGCACAAAGAGATCTTTGATGCGCTGGAACCGGGTTCGCATCTTTTGGTCAATGACGGCAAAATCAAATTGCGGGTCAAGGATTGTGGCCGGGATTTCGCCGATTGCGAAGTCTTGGTTGGCGGAACCATTTCAAACCGCAAGGGTGTGAACGTGCCGGACGTCGTGCTTCCTTTGGCTGCGCTGTCCGAAAAGGATCGTAAGGATCTGGAATTTGTGTGTGAACTGGGTGTGGATTGGTTGGCTTTGTCTTTTGTTCAGCGCCCCGCTGACGTTGAAGAAGCCCGCGTGCTGGCCAAAGGGCGCGCTGCGCTCCTGTCCAAGATCGAGAAACCAACTGCTGTGACATGTTTTGATGATATTTTGGCTGTGTCAGACGGAATTATGGTGGCGCGCGGTGATTTGGGCGTTGAATTGCCTGTCCAAAACGTGCCGCCCATTCAGAAACAATTGGTCCGAAAATGTCGCGCGGCGGCGAAGCCCGTTATCGTGGCGACACAGATGCTGGAATCCATGATCGATAGCCCCATGCCCACGCGTGCTGAGGTATCTGACGTAGCGACAGCAATTTACGAAGGCGCAGATGCGATCATGCTGTCGGCTGAATCCGCCGCTGGCGATTTCCCGATCGAGGCCGTCACCACCATGAACAACGTCGCCGTCGAAGTTGAACAGGACCCGACCTACACCGAGATCATCGAAGCAAGCCGCAAAACATCAGGCCGCACCGTGGCGGACGGGATCGTTGCCGCCGCGCGCGAGATTGCCGAGACGGCAGAAATCAAAGCGATTTGTTGTTATTCCCAATCCGGTACAACGGCTCTTTTGACATCGCGCGAACGCCCACGGGTCCCGATCGTTGTTCTGAGCAGTGACATCGACACCACGCGCCGCCTGTCGCTGAGCTGGGGAACGACCTGTGTGACGTCCGTTAAGGTCGTTGATCGTTTCAAAACCGCCGTGATCGAAGCTGTGCGCGCTGTAAAGGCCACCGGCATCGCAGAGGATGCAGATATGGTCGCTGTGACAGCCGGTGTGCCATTCAATACACCGGGTAGCACCAATATCCTGCGCGTGGCGCCCTGTGACGAACGTTTGATTTTTGCGGGCTCTTCGGAGTAGACTGACCCCAACGTAATCTTTGGGGTGGTTGGTATGGATCCGGATCTGATGTTGGTTATCGGGCTGGTGGTGGGCGGTTTTTCGATCCCATCAATTATGGGCGCGCTGGCGGATGGACGGGTCCCGCGCGCCGCAGCAATCACGGTTATGGTGGCAGGTGGACTAATTGTTCTGGCCATTCGCGAACAACCGGGCGGCTATGAGCTTGCTGATATTCCAGACATCTTCGTCAAAGTTGTCGGGCGCTACATAAACTAGAACGGCGCAAACTGCGCTGAATCTTCTTGCCTTAAATTCCACATCCGGCTATCTGGCCAGTTCTTACCGCGCGTCCGGCCGATTTGGCATGCCGAGTCGCGTGATCAACCGACCCGAATAGGAGATGGAAATGCCTAAGATGAAGACAAAATCGAGCTGCAAAAAGCGGTTCAAAGTGACGGCCTCTGGCCGCGTGTTGGCCGGTCAGGCAGGCAAGCGCCACGGCATGATCAAACGCTCTAACAAATTCCTGCGCAACGCGCGCGGTACAACAACGCTTTGTGCGGCTGACGAGAAAATCGTCAAGTCCATGATGCCATACGCGCGCTAAGGGGGATCTGATATGCGAGTTAAAGGTGGTACAGTCACGCATCGTCGTCACAAGAAAGTAACGGATGCAGCCAAGGGTTATTACGGTCGTCGGTCTTCGACGTTCAAAGTCGCCCGTCAGGCCGTCGATAAAGCGAACCAATACGCAACACGCGACCGTCATAACCGCAAACGCAACTTCCGCGCATTGTGGATCCAGCGGATCAACGCGGCTGTTCGTTCTGTAGACGAAACACTGACATATTCCCGTTTCATCAACGGTCTGAACCTTGCCGGTATCGAAGTGGACCGCAAAGTCCTCGCCGATCTGGCTGTGAATGAGCCTGATGCCTTCGGTGCGATTGTCGAAAAAGCCAAGGCAGCAATGGCGTAAGCCAAAACGCCTCTGAATTTTGAAAGGCCGCCCTGTGATGGGGTGGCCTTTTGCATTTGTGAGACTTTTTCGTAGACTGTTTCTATCTTGGATTGGGTGGGCCTTTGATATGACCAATGGTGTTGAATGTTCTGCGGTCTATCCAACCCTTGCCGTTCCAAGTGTGGCCGACACGTGCACGTGGTACGTGGAAAAGTTGGGCTTTGACGTCAGATTTTTATGGGGCGACCCACCGACCCACGGTGCGGTTTCGTTCGGAAAGGCCAGCGTCCACTTCTGGCAAGGCGAACCACAGCTTGGCCAAAACTGGATCTACTTTGATGTCAGCGATGTCGAACGGATCTATCAGATGGCGACAGAAAACGGTGTCACGATCACAAAAGCGCCGGAGACCTATTCTTGGGGCATGCGGGAATTTAATGCGGTTGACCTTAACGGGTACAACATTCGCTATGGGCAATTCGTAGGGTCCTAGTCCTTCTCGGTTGAAATCCTATCTACTCATCAGCCCAACCCCAAACCTTGCCAACCCGCCGCCCTTTCGCTACCTGCAATTCAACCGCAAAAGGGCAGGACTATGGACGATCTGAAATCAAAATACCTCGACCTGATTGGTAAGGCTGGCGACGAAGCCACGCTTGAGGATCTGCGTGTGCAGGCCGTGGGCAAAAAGGGTGAGATCAGCTTGCAAATGCGTGAGCTGGGCAAAATGACCCCAGAAGAGCGTCAAGTGGCCGGTCCCGCCCTAAATGCCCTCAAGGATGAGATCAACGCAGCCCTTGCCGCCAAGAAGATTGCGCTGGGCGATGCGGCCCTTGATGAACGCCTGAAGGCTGAATGGCTGGATGTGACGTTGCCTGCGCGGGATCGTCGTGTTGGGTCTATTCACCCCGTCAGCCAAGTTTGGGAAGAATGCACCGCGATCTTTGCCGACATGGGCTTTGCAACCGCCGAAGGGCCGCAGATCGACACGGATTGGTATAATTTTGATGCGTTGAATATCCCC
>CAYOSK010000032.1:0-22155 GCA_964406585.1 uncultured Octadecabacter sp.
CACCGCCGCTGGACATAATGACCAGAACGAGGATGGTGGCAATATAGGGCGACATCGAAAGGTATTCGACCGGAATGGCCACTTCGGCCGCCTGAAGGTTCAACTGCAAAACAGTCACCCCGCCAAAAAGATAGGCACCCAGCAAAAGGCGGGCGGGTTTCCAGCTCGCGAAAACCACAATCGCAAGTGCGATCCAACCCGCGCCGGCGGTCAATCCATCGGCATAGGTCGGCACACGGACGATTGACAGATACGCACCACCAAGCCCCGCGCAGGCCCCACCAAACATGATTGCCAAAAGGCGTACTCGGACAACAGAATATCCAAGTGCGTGGGCCGCTTCATGGTTCTCGCCCACGGCGCGTAGAACAAGACCGGCGCGGGTTTTCCTTAAAAACCACCAGACACCGGCAACAATCCCAAGCCCGACATAGACCATTGGATCATGTTGAAAGATGATGGGTCCGATCACCGGAATATCGCCCAAAAGCGGGATGTGCCAATCGGGAAAACTTGGGGCCTTAACACCCAAATACCCTTGCCCCAGAAGCGCCGCGAGCCCGAGGCCAAATAGCGTCAGCGCAAGCCCTGTCGCGACCTGATTGGACAAGAAAAACTGGGTCAGGATGCCAAATACCAACGCGATGCCCGCGCCGCCAAACGCCGCGACGATGAATCCGACCCACGCATTGCCTGTCGCAATTGCGGCGATAAACCCCAAAACAGATCCTGAAATCATCATACCCTCGACGCCAAGGTTCAAAACCCCCGCGCGTTCGACAACCAATTCGCCAATCGCGGCCAACAAAATCGGCGTTGCAGCAACCATCAAGGACGCCAGCAATAAAATTGGATCAATGGACCCTAGGTTCATATCTGTACCCCCATCGCGTGAACAGCGACATGAACAGACCCAGCACTGATCGCTGCACCCGTCAGCATCAAACCGACATGGCGCCATGATGGGCGATGCAATCTGCTGACCCAGGTCCGTGCGCGTGGCGAAAGGCGGGTCGCAAAAACCGCCGCGATGACAACAGCAGCGGCCATCGCCACATGCGCCAAGACAAATATGATCAGCGCACCCGCGCCAATCCCGGTCCCGCCCGTAAACGCATCATGGGCCATCCACAGCATCATCAGCCCCATCGCGCCCCCCATCATAAATGGGAAAACCTCATTCTTCTTTGGTTTCAAAATACTCATGTCCTTGCCCTACCGACGATGCGCAGGCTGTAATTTGTCATCACATCGACCGCCAAAAGAAAAAACAACAACATGCCTTGGAACACTTGAATTGCCGCCCCCGGAAGGCCCAAAGACGATTGTGCGACATCCCCGCCGATGTAGGTCAACGCCATCAATCCGCCCGCCAACAAAATGCCCACTGGATGCAATCGTCCAAGAAAGGCCACGATAATGGCCGTGAAGCCATAGCCAACGTTGAAATCAATGCTGACGATGCCCGCGGGGCCGGAAATTTCCGTCAGGCCTGCGATGCCTGCCAACGCGCCGGATATCCCAAGGCAAAACAACACCAAACGGGCAGGGTTCACCCCTGAAAATGCCGCCGCTCTTGGGGATTGCCCGGCAAGTTTGATTTGGAATCCAAGGATGTGCCGAGCGAACAGAATATAGGCGAAAATGATGGCGATCAGTGCGATCACGACGCCCCAGTGCATGCCGTTGCTTTGATCGATCCAAGACGTTGCAGCGTCCATTTGGCTCATGTTGCGCGACCCGGGGAACCCCATGCCATCTGGATTGCGCATTGCCCCCAACGCCATAGACGCCAGCAATTGTTCCGCCACATACACCAACATCAAAGATACCAGAATTTCGTTCGTGTTGAATTTAACCCGCAAAAGTCCCGGGATCATGGCCCAGGCAAACCCGCCGGCGGCCCCCGCAAACAGCATGGCAGGGAAAACCAGCCAGCGCGCTTCGGACGGGTACAGCGCCAATGCAACGGCGGCGCCACACAAGGCGCCGATAATATATTGCCCCTCTGCGCCAATGTTCCAAATGCCTGCCTTAAACCCCAACGAAAGGCCAAGCGCGATCGCCACAAGCGGCGCGCCCTTTATCAATAATTGGGGCAAATAGAAAAAATTGAACTCGCCAAAAAGGGGTTCCCAAAAGATTTTCGACAGGGCTTCGATTGGCGGCTTGCCAAGGGCGGCAAACAACGCGGCCCCGAAGATCATCGTGAGGATAACGGCAACAATTGGGGCCGCATAGGACCAGAACGTCGACGGCTGAGGGCGTTTTTCAAGCGTGAGCATGCACCGTCTCCAAGTCATGTGCGCCGCCCAACATCAGGCCAATTTCTTCAACTGTTAGTCCTGCTGCCGGGCGCGGTTGGCTCAACCGGCCTTCGTTCAAGGCGGCAAAGGAATCCGAAATCTCCATCAATTCACTCAGATCCTGACTAATCACAATCACGGCGGCACCTTGGGCTGCCAAGTCCAGCAATGCCTGTCGGATCGCCGCCGCCGCTGCCGCATCAACCCCCCATGTTGGCTGGTTGACGATCAACACCTGCGGGTCTTGCAAAATTTCTCGGCCAATAACGAATTTCTGAAGATTGCCGCCGCTAAGGGATCGTGCGGCATTCGCGGGGCCGGGTGTGCGCACATCAAATTTTGCGATCACGTCTTCGGCGAATGCGCGCGCTTTTCCCCAGTCGATAAACCCATTTTTTGTGAGGGATTTGCGTTTGCGCGCCGTGAGCGCGGCATTTTCTGTCAACGACATATCGGGGGCCGCTGCGTGGCCCATGCGTTCTTCTGGAGCAGCGCAAACCCCAAGGCTTCGGCGTGCATCCGGCGACAGGCCCCCGATATCATCATTGCCCAACAAGATTTGCCCCGCTCCGACCCGAATTTCGCCCGACAACGCGGCAAGCAATTCGTCCTGTCCGTTGCCCGCCACGCCGCCAATGCCAATGACATCGCCCGCGCGAACCGTGAGGGAGATGTTTTTCAGCGACGTACCAAACTCCGACGGGGATGGCGCGTTTAACATATTGATCTTCATCAATACCGCGCCGTCGACCTTTGCCTCGCGTTCCGGCACCAAAAGCGTATCTCCGACCATCATTTCCGCCATATCCCGCGCCGATGTGTCCCGTGGGACGCAGGTTCCAACGACCTTGCCCAGCCGCAGGATTGTCGCGTGATCACAAAGCGTTCGAATTTCTTCCAGTTTATGTGAGATATACAGAATTGCCGTCCCTTCGCTGCGCAATTTGCGAAGGGTATCAAACAAGATGTCCACCTCTTGTGGCGTAAGTACCGACGTTGGCTCATCCATAATCAGCAGCTTAGGGTCTTGCAAAAGACATCTAATAATCTCGACCCGTTGGCGTTCACCTGCACTCAGGTCGCCGACAATGCGGGTGGGGTCCAAGGGCAGTCCATATGCCTGCGAAACCTCTGTGATCCGCGCGGCCAGATCACGCATTGGCGGGGGGTTTTCCATTCCGAGGGCAACGTTTTCCGCAACATCGAGGGCTTCGAACAAAGAAAAGTGTTGAAACACCATCGCGATCCCAGCAGCCCGCGCCGCGCGTGGTTCGATCGGGGAAAACGGCGCGCCCTGCAAAGTCATGGTTCCGCTATCTGGTTTGACCAGACCGTAAATGGTTTTCACCAGCGTAGATTTACCGGCCCCGTTTTCACCAAGCAAAGCATGAACTTCGCCCGCCTGAATATTGAACGAAACATCGCTGTTCGCGATCACGCCGGGATAGGCTTTGCTTAACCCATCCAACGTCATGAGCGGTCCCGTCATTGCTGTGCCCCTTGCGTTTTGTCCTGCGACAATAGCGCTGCGACGACGCCAACAGCAATGGCCTGAGGGTGCTTTCCAAGGCTCGGATCGCCTATTGGACAGGCAATGCGTGTAATTTGTGCATCCCCATGCCCCATAGACGTGAGCCGCGAGCGAAATCGGGCCCATTTGGTTGCTGAACCAATCAGCCCACAGCTGGCAAATCCATGCCGCAATAGACCGTCACACAGCGCCAGATCCAAATCGTGGGAGTATGTCGCGATAAGATGATGCGCATCCTGTGGTGCGCGTGGAACGACACGCATCGGATCTGCTGACACCAAAGGCGCGATTGTTGGCCCCAAATCCAGTGGCATTCGATCCGCGGCGACATCCACAAGCGTGACCTGATGTTCGGGCAAGGGGGCCAATATCGCGGCGATGGCCCGGCCGACA
Source organism: uncultured Octadecabacter sp. (assembly GCA_964406585.1). Classification (GTDB taxonomy): domain Bacteria; phylum Pseudomonadota; class Alphaproteobacteria; order Rhodobacterales; family Rhodobacteraceae; genus Octadecabacter. Next base: position 4,231 of record CAYOSK010000032.1, read on the forward strand.
TGCCCTGCGCCCCAAACCCAGATCGGACGGCCCGTCGGTTCATGTCCTAACGCCCCTTTGATGAAATCCAGCGTAACAGCACCTCCGCAGCATTGCCCTAAATCAGGGCCAAGCGGAAAGGTGCGTTGCATCTGTAGGTCGCCGTTGGATAGCATTTCGCGGGCAAGACGCATGGCTTCCCATTCCAACGCGCCGCCGCCGATAGATCCGTCGATTTTGTCCGCGAAAACCTGCATCGCCGCGCCCGTTTCACGGGGGGCAGATCCTTTGACAGCGCAGATTTCAACAGTGATAAAGTCGTCCAACGCGCGTTATCCTTTCGCGCGCGTGATGGCGCGCAGCACTTCTTCTGCTGTGGCGGGCGCCTGAAGGTCCGGATAGGCAGGTCCGCAGGCGGACACAGCGTCGGCCAGCGCCAAATACGCCGAAATCCCGAGCATAAATGGCGGCTCCCCCACCGCTTTGGATCGATAGACCGTCTCTGCGCGGTTCGCGCCGTCCCACAAGGACACATTGAAAATGTCAGGACGATCACTGCACGCTGGAATTTTGTAGGTGCTGGGCGCATGGGTGCGCAACGTGCCGTGTTCGTCCCAAATAAGCTCTTCTGTCGTCAACCAACCCGCGCCTTGAACAAACCCACCTTCAATCTGGCCAATGTCGATTGCAGGGTTCAGCGATGCGCCTGCGTCGTGCAGCAGATCCACCCGCAGCAGGCGATTTTCACCTGTGTGGGTATCAATGATGACTTCGGAGAGGGCCGCTCCGTAAGCGAAATAGAAAAACGGACGCCCCTTGCCTGCAATGCGATCCCACGCCACGTCCGGTGTTCTATAAAATCCTGTCGCGCTCAACGAAACACGGTTTTCATATGCGGTTTTTGCCGCCGCCGCGAACGACAAAACCGTATCGCCGGCCCGCACCTCGCCGTTTTCAAATACAACATCTTGCGCGGGAACATCATGAAGTTCCCCAATACACTCTGCGATCCGACGCCGCAAAATGTCACAGGCGTTTTGCACCGCCATGCCGTTCAGATCGGTGCCCGATGACGCCGCTGTTGCAGATGTATTGGGCACCTTAGCGGTGTCTGTCGCAGTGATCTTGATGGCACCGACATCCACGCCAAACCGTGACGCGGCGATCTGCGCAACCTTTTGAAACAGCCCCTGTCCCATTTCGGTGCCGCCGTGGTTCAGATGAATAGACCCATCTTGATAAACATGCACCAATGCGCCTGCTTGGTTTAGGTGTGTCAACGTGAACGAAATACCGAATTTAACGGGCGAAAATGCGATCCCCCTCTTCAAGGTGTCATGGGTATCATTCCATTTTGCGACTGCCGCGCGGCGCGCGCCGTAATCGGCATCTGACAACAAATGATCGGTCATCTGACCAAGAATGAAATCGCTGACCTCCATATCATAAGGCGTCGTGTTTTTTGTATTCGCCTTGGGGGAATGCGCGGCGCCAAACCGTGTCCCAACTCCGGCCTGCTTTGGCTTCTGATTAGAAGATACGACAGCCTCGGCGGCGGCATTCAGACACTCAGCATAGTAATTTATGCGCCGCACATCTGTCCCGTCGCGACCTAAAGAATGCGCGATATGGTCCAGCACCTTTTCGATTCCAAGCATGCCTTGCGGCCCACCAAAGCCACGAAAAGCTGTCGCGCTTTGCATATTGGTTTTCAGGCGGTGGGATGTAATCCGTGCTGCGGGCAAAAGGTAGGCATTGTCTGCATGCAGCATCGCGCGATCCGCGACCGGTAGGGATAAATCCTGCGCCCAACCGCATCGTGTGTAATGGATGAAATCAATGCCCGATATGCGGCCTTCATCATCAAACCCGACGTCATAATCGATCCGGAAATCATGGCGTTTGCCTGTGATGATCATATCGTCATCACGATCATAGCGCATTTTGCAGGGCTTACCCGTGCGCCGCGCGGCCACGGCACAGCTGACAGCCAGCGCATTGCCTTGGCTTTCCTTTCCTCCGAACCCTCCGCCCATTCGGCGAATTTCAACACGGACGCTATGCATTGGCGTGCCCAAGGCATCTGCGACCTTATGCTGAATTTCGCTCGGGTGCTGGGTTGAGGAATGGACCACCATGTCCCCACCTTCTTGTGGCAACGCGAGCGCGGCTTGCCCTTCGAGATAGAAGTGTTCCTGCCCGCCCATTTCAATGCGGCCTTGAAGGCGATGTTTGGCGTTGCTTAGGGCCGCGTCCACATCACCTTTGGTGTAAATGCGCGGGCCGTCTTCGAATCTGGCGTTTGCGTCCATCGCGTCTTGAATGCTTAGGATTGGCGTTTCCGTTTCATAAGACACGTTCGCTAACCGTGCGGCGGCGCGGGCGTTGAGGTGGCTGTCGGCGATAACCAGAAAGATCGGCTGCCCCGCATAGTGGATCGCACCATCACTCAGCAACGGTTCGTCGTGGGCAGAAGGAGAGACATCGTTGGCAAACGGAAGATCGCGCGATGTTAGAACATGGATCACACCCGGCGCGCCTTTTACTTTTTGAAGGTCCATTGCCGTGATCGTGCCGCGGGCGATCGTGCTTACGCCAAACGCAAGATGCAGTGTGCCCGCGGGGGTGGGAATATCATCCACGTAGCGCGCTGCACCGGTCACATGCAGGCGCGCCGCGTCATGGGGCAAAGGTTTGGCGACGCTCATGGGGTGATCTCCAGCAGATTTGTAGCGGTGCCATTGATATCGTGGAAATAACGCCGCAATTGGCCCTGCGCGGCTTGCATGCGGTAGGTTGCGGAGGCGCGCATATCCGAAAGCGGTTCGAAATCGTTTTTCAAAGCCGTGCAGGCGGCCTCAAACGTTTCCGGTGACCAAGGCTGCCCGATCAGTGCGACCTGCGTGTTCATAGCGCGTTTTGGGGTGCCGGCCATGCCGCCATATGCGATGCGCGCGTCGGTAATGATCGAGTCGTCAACAGTGACATTGAAACATCCGCAAACGGCAGAAATATCTTGGTCGAACCGTTTGCTAAGTTTGTAGCAGCGCAAGGTTGGAGCGGATTTTGGAAGTGTTATGGCCTCGATAAATTCGCCCGGTGCGCGATCTTGTTGGCCGTAGGAAATAAAGAAATCTTCGATAGGAAGATCGCGCCGTGTTTCGCCGTGGCGCAAATGCAGCGTGGCCCCCAGCGCAATAAGGGCCGGGGGATTGTCACCAATCGGCGATCCATTGGCGATGTTTCCGCCAAGGGTCGCCGCATTGCGAACCTGAAGCGATCCGTAGCGGCGGATCAGTTCACCGTAACTGGGGTGCAGTTTGCACAGCGCATCAAACACGCGCGTCATGGTCACAGCCGCGCCAATACGAAGGGCGTCGCCGGTATCGGAAATCTGTTGCAAATCCGAGCAGCGGTGCAGAAAGGCGACAGGCCCCCAATCAGATTGACGGTCGGCAAAGTTTTTGGTGACCCAAAGTCCGACATCCGTGGCGCCTGCGATCAATGTGCCGTCGGGGTGTTCGGCGTACCAATGCGCCAGATCATCACTGGTTTCGGGCAGGGCGGGGGGCGCTGCCCCCACGGCCTTTGGCCGCCCCCCGGAGTATTTTGAAACCAAAGAAGGGGGCGTGTCTTTCATATGGGGTGGGATAGGGGTGTTTTGCGCGGCTTGTGCGGCGCGCACAATCGGCGCGTATCCCGTACAGCGGCAAAGATTTCCGGCAAGGACGTCATCGTGGTCTGTCCGCCCGTTCAGGTGGGCAGTTGCCATAGACACCACAAACCCCGGTGTGCAGAACCCGCATTGAGCCCCATGGTGATCGATCATGGAGCTTTGGACCGGATGCAAGGTCCCGTCCGGCGCAGCAATGCCTTCGATGGTGCGCAGAGCTTTGCCCTGCAGTTGCGGCAAGAACAGGATACAGGCGTTCAATGCGCGCGCGCCATCATCATCCGTGACCATGACGGAGCAGGCCCCGCAATCGCCTTCATTGCAGCCTTCTTTTGTGCCGGTCAGTCCGCGGGTTTCCCGGAGCCAATCCAAGAGCGTTTGGGTGGCTGGGGTTTCAACCTCAACCATTTCTCCGTTGAGAAGAAAAGAAACATGCATCTGTATGCTCTGCCGCGGTACCAAGGATCGTCAATGTTGCGCGGGTCGATGCGGCGTAGACCCATGCGCACCCTCGATCAAAGCGGGTTGAGCTGGATTTGGCAAGCCGTTGGTCTGCGTTTAGCTGTGCTTGGCGATCAACTGATCAAGATTTGCCATGCTGCCGTCCCAGCCGGATTTAAATTCGCCTATCATTTCATCACCAACGAAAGAGGACACCGCGACAGTGACCTTCATCAGCGATCCATTGTTTTCTGCAGTGAGAGTGATGGTCACAAGGCTTGCGCCCAGTGACATGCCACCCGCTTGAATCACTTCGGTGTAGACTGCGATGTCAGGTGCATTGAGGTGATACCACCGCGTGAACTGTTCGAATTCGGGTGCATCGGCGGGCCCGCAGCGTTGATGATCTGTACCGCCAACCCGCAGATCGCTGGACAGAGTCGTCAAGCTGGACGCATTGTCCGGCGCACCCCAGATTTCACGCATGTCCGGGTTTGTGATCAGGGGCCACATCCGTGCGGGCGTTAATGCGATTTGGCGTTCGTAGGTGAAGGTATCCGTGGTCATGATGTGGTCCTGTTTATGTCATCGGCTAATGCGGCCAGTTGATCGATGCGATTGTCCCAAATGCGCCGCTGCCATTCGAGCCAGCCTTGCAGTTCAACCAAAGGTGCTGGTTCAATCATGCAGGTGCGAATGCGTCCCTTTTTGACGGACCGAACAAGCCCGCAGTCTTGCAGCACCTTGAGGTGGCGCATGAACGTCGGCAGCGCAATGTCATGGGGGGCGGCCAAATCACTTACGGAGGCAGGTCCCGCCACAAGCCGTTCGATCACCGCGCGGCGCGTAGGGTCGGATAGGGCTGCGAAAGACGCGTCAAGATCATGGGTCATAGGGGGGCAGTATGAAAGGCCGCGTCTCTTCTGTCAATAAACTTAGTAAAAATGCTAAGTATTGATAAAATAATACATGATATCAAGAATTTGATTGGCCTTGTCTTGGCGAATTCGGATCAGGCTTCGCCTGATGCTATATCGGCTCTTTCGAAGGCTGGCGTGCGCCGCTAAGGTGACTGCATGGCTGATCCAAGATTTATACATTTGCGCACGCATACTGAATATTCTCTTCTTGAAGGGGCTGTTCCGGTCAAGAAATTGTCCGGTCTTGCGGCGGGCGCAGGGATGCCTGCCGTGGCGGTGACCGACACCAACAATATGTTCTGCGCGCTGGAGTTTTCTGAATATGCAGCCAAAGCGGGCGTGCAGCCCATCATTGGCTGTCAGGTCGATGTCAGCATGAAATCTGACGAACCCAACGCGCGAAATCAGGCGCGGCCAGAACCGCCCGCTCCTGTCGTCTTGTTGGCTCAGAACGAAGCGGGTTACATGAACCTGATGAAGCTGAATTCCTGTGCCTATTTGGATGCGCAGGGGCAGTTGCCGCAGGTGTCGTTGGATGAACTTGCACAGCATTCGGACGGTTTGATTTGTTTGTCCGGCGGCCCGGACGGGCCTGTTGGGCGGCTATTGCGTGCTGGACAGCGCACCGCGGCAGAAGAGCTGATGACGCGGCTTGCCCATGCATTTCCTGATCGGCTTTATGTGGAATTGCAACGACACCCGGATGGCAGCGGATTACCTGAACCCGAAGCATTGTCCGAACAGGGCCATGTTGAAATGGCTTATGCGATGGATTTGCCGTTGGTGGCGACCAACGATGTTTATTTCCCGAAATCCGAGATATATGAGGCTCATGATGCCCTCTTGTGCATTGCAGAAGGCACATACGTCGATCAGAACGAACCGCGCCGCCGTCTGACGCCGCAGCATTATTTCAAATCCCAAGAAGAAATGGTGACATTGTTCGCGGACTTGCCAGAGGCCGTTGCAAACACGATCGAGATTGCCAAACGTTGCGCATTCAAGGCCTATAAGCGCGATCCGATCCTACCAAAGTTTGCAGATGACGAGGTCGCAGAACTACGCCGTCAGGCCGAACAAGGGTTAAAAGACCGGCTCGCGATTATTCCTCATGCGGCCAGTGTAGAAGACTATGAAAAGCGGCTGGAATTCGAACTCGGGATCATCGAAGGCATGGGGTTTCCGGGCTATTTTCTGATCGTTGCTGATTTCATCAAATGGTCCAAGGACAACGCAATTCCGGTTGGGCCGGGGCGGGGGTCGGGTGCTGGCAGCCTCGTTGCCTATGCGCTGTTGATCACTGATCTTGATCCGCTGCGGTATTCGCTGCTGTTTGAACGGTTTTTGAACCCAGAACGTGTGTCCATGCCTGATTTCGATATCGATTTTTGTATGGATCGCCGGGAAGAGGTTATTCGCTACGTCCAGCAAAAATATGGCCGTGACAAGGTCGGGCAAATCATCACGTTCGGTGCGCTTTTGTCCAAGGCTGCCGTGCGCGATGTCGGGCGAGTGCTGCAACTGCCCTACGGACAGGTTGATAAACTGTCAAAAATGATCCCCGTTGAGGGCGTTAAACCCGTGTCCATCGAAAAGGCGTTGGCGGATGAACCTCGCCTGCGCGAAATGGCCAAGAACGAAGAGGTCGTGGACCGTTTGCTGACCTATGGTCAACAGCTTGAGGGGTTGTTGCGCAACGCATCGACCCATGCGGCGGGGGTTGTGATCGGGGATCGCAGTCTTGATGAACTTGTGCCGCTTTATCAAGATCCGCGATCCGATATGCCCGCGACGCAGTTCAATATGAAATGGGTTGAGCCAGCCGGGTTGGTGAAATTCGACTTTCTTGGCCTGAAAACTTTGACGGTCATCCAAAATGCGATTGATCTGATCCGCAAAACCGGTCGCGATATTCACATCGCAGCCGACGGCACAGAACTATATGTTCCGGCAGCTGGTGCGGTAAACGAAATCAACGCAATCCCGCTGGACGATGAAGCGTCTTACAAACTTTATGCGGCGGCTAAAACTGTTGCCGTGTTTCAGGTGGAATCCAGCGGCATGATGGATGCACTGCGGCGCATGAAACCCGATTGCATCGAAGACATTATCGCATTGGTGGCGCTGTATCGTCCCGGCCCGATGGAGAACATCCCCAAGTTCTGCGAGGTCAAGAACGGCATCAGCGATCGTGATACGCTGCATCCGTCCATCGATCATATTCTGGACGAAACCCAAGGCATCATCGTTTACCAAGAACAAGTGATGCAGATCGCGCAAGAAATGGCGGGCTATAGCCTTGGTGGCGCTGACTTGTTGCGGCGCGCCATGGGTAAGAAAATCCAAGAAGCGATGGACGCCGAAAAGCCCAAGTTTTTGGCGGGTTCCGCCGAAAATGGTGTTGATAAGAAAAAGGCGGTCGAAGTCTGGGACCTTTTGGATAAATTCGCCAATTATGGGTTCAACAAATCCCACGCTGCGGCCTATGCTGTGGTTAGCTATCAAACGGCATGGCTCAAGGCGAACCATCCGGTTGAATTCATGGCAGGGGTCATGAATTGCGATATTCATCTAACGGATAAATTGGCGGTCTATTTTCAAGAGGTGAAAAAGGGCCTTGAACTGTCGTGGAAAGCGCCATGCGTGAATACGTCGCTTGCGACATTTGATGTCCAAGACGGGACGTTAGTTTATGGGCTTGGGGCGCTTAAAAATGTTGGTGTCGAAGCGATGAATCTGATTGTGCAGGCCCGCACCGTCGAAGGCGCACGCCCTTTCGCGACCTTGTTTGATCTGGCGCGCCGCGTTGATCTTAAACGGGTCGGTAAACGCCCGCTAGAAATGCTTGCACGTTCAGGGGCATTCGATGTGCTTGATCCCAACCGCCGCCGTGTTTTTGACAGTTTGGATGCGTTGGTTGGGTATTCGGCTGCCATTCACGACCAAAAGAATTCAAATCAGGTCAGCCTGTTCGGCGAAGCCGGGGATGATCTGCCCGAACCGCGCCTATCGGCTGCTGCGGATTGGTTGCCTGCGGAACGGCTGTCTGAGGAGTTCAAGGCCGTTGGATTCTATCTGTCTGGCCATCCATTAGATGATTACATGGCAGCGCTGAAACGCACCGAAAAAGTGCTGACCTTGGATGAGGTTACCAAAAAGGCCGAAGGCGGCGCCTTTGTCGCCAAAATGGCCGGCACTGTCGCCGGGCGTCAGGAACGTAAATCTGCGCGCGGTAACCGGTTCGCGTTTGTTCAGTTGTCTGACCCAACAGGCCAATACGAGGTCACGATGTTCAGCGACACGTTGGAATTGGCGCGTGATCACCTTGAAACTGGCAATCAGGTTGTCATCGGGGTCGAAGCAACGATGGAAAGCGAACAGCTTAAGCTGCTTGGGCGGTCCGTGACCCCAGCCGATATGGCCGTCGCCCACGCGGGATCATCCGGCCTGCGCGTTTTTGTTGATGAAATAGCAGCGATTCCAACAGTAAGCGAAATTCTAAACAACGCGGTGCGCGATGGTGTTCAAGGCGGGCGAGGCCCAATTACCTTCACCATTGATGATATCGAACTGGGTGAAATCGACGTTGAATTGGATCAGGAATTTCCCGTAACGCCACAGATCAAAGGGGCCTTGCGCAGCTTGGGCGGTGTTATCGAAGTTCAGGAAATTTAAGGGTGGCGAAACACCGCTTGTCCTAAGGGGCAGGTGGACGCAGTTAAAACCCCGCGCTAGAACCGCGTCACGGGTTGGTAAAGGGTTCAACGTATGCGCCATATTTTGTTAGCACTTGGGGCGGTGATATGCTTGGGCGCCTGTGGGGATCCATTGCGCGATGTACCGCGCCTTGGCGACGTCGCCGCATCCGAAGCGACCGCGGGCGTTGCACCATCCCCCGCCGAGGCACGTACAACGGGCGGTGGGTTGTTTGGACGTTTGTTAAACCGCGCGCCGGACGATCCAACAAATGCCGCTGTGGATGCCGCACTTGCCGAAGTTGCCGCTGAAGACGCAGCGGTTGAAGACACGCGTGTCCCAGAAACGGATGCAACGCCCGCGTCCGATGCGGCCGATCAGCGTGGGGGATTGTTTGGTCTGTTCCGCGGGCGCAACACTGCGGCCACCGACGAAGATTTACCGCCGATTGATACACGATCTTCGACTGCTACAGATCAACCGACCGCAACGCCAGCAGCCGCACCCCCCGCCGCCGCGCAAGATGATGCACCGCCGCGTGGCCTCGCGGGTCTGTTTCGCCGAAACCCTGATCGCGCGCCGTTGCCACGTACTGGGCCGGACGCAACAGATGTCACCGCCGGATCCGTCATGCCGTTTGGTGAAATCGCGCGGGTGTGCGGGCTGCGCGCCAATGAATTGGGAACGCAAGTGGACGCCGCAGCAGGGTACCGGATTTACGATACGATCCCGAATTCCACCGCCCCGCGTCCGTTCTACATCACAGGATTTGATGACAATTGCGCGCGCACCTTTACGGGTGCGGTTGTTGTCACGGGTGATGTTCAGACCCATGAATTTGTTCGCTATCAGGGCAGCAACGAACGCATTGCGTATACATCAACCGACAACGCCTATGAGGCGCTTAAGGCAAGCGTATGCCGTGTCGGGCGCGGGCAGCCTTGTGGTGAACGGACCGATCGGTTGAACAGGAACACACAGTTTATCACCGTGTACAATTTCTTTGGTGGAACCTTCAGTGCCGTGCCGACCCGATGGGCGCAAATTCTTGTGCATGACGGTCGGGTGCTGGCGATGTCTGTCAAAGACGGCTGAAACCGGGGCCCCGGCGTCGGTCTTTCAATAATGGGGCGGGCGTTGATCGGCGAGAGGAATGGTGCCGCCCGTGTCCATTTCGCGTGTTGCTTCGCGTTCCATCAACATCTGCACACGGTGCATAAGACGGCTGATCTGATCTTCTTGTCGCGCGACGATATCTGACAAATCATCGACTGTGCGGGTCAGATGGGCAATCTTTTCTTCAAGGTCGGTTTGGGTGCTCATACTACCCCATATGCGCGGGATGACCCATTTGCCAACCCCCACTGTTGCGCGAAGCGGGGCAGCAGGATAAAGCGCGACCTGAAACACACCCGCAAGATGACCCCGGGAGCCGAGTTATGGCCAAGCGACAAAAGATCCAACGCCCAAAGGCACAAACGCCCAAAGGATTTCGTGATTATTTCGGTGCCGAAGTGGCGCAGCGCACAGAAATGTTGCGCATCATTGCCGGAGTATATCATCGCTATGGGTTTGACGCGTTGGAATCATCGGGCGTCGAAACCGTAGACGCCTTGGGCAAATTTCTTCCCGATGTGGATCGCCCGAATGAAGGTGTGTTTGCGTGGCAAGAAGATGATGACAAAGATCAGGGCGACTGGTTGGCATTGCGGTATGATCTGACAGCCCCATTGGCCCGCGTGTATGCCCAGCACCAAAACGATCTTCCGAAACCTTATCGCCGTTTTGCGATGGGGCCTGTGTGGCGCAATGAAAAACCCGGACCGGGGCGTTTTCGCCAGTTTTATCAATGTGACGCTGATACGGTTGGATCAGGGTCTGTGGCGGCAGATGTCGAAATCTGCGCGATGTTGGCCGATACGCTTGAAGCTGTGGGAATTGATCGTGGCGATTACGTCATCCGCATCAACAACCGCAAGGTTCTCAATGGTGTGCTTGAAGTCATGGGACTTGCTGATGAAGATCAAAAGGCCAACGTCCTGCGCACAATCGACAAATTCGACAAAGTCGGCGAAAGCGGCGTGCGTGAATTGCTGGGCAAGGGCCGCTTAGACGCCTCTGGGGCTTATATCGAGGGCGTTGGATTAAGTAATGAACAGGCGGAACCTGTTCTGGCATTTTTGACATCCAAGGCCGACGATGCGGCCGCGACACTGGCTAATTTGCGCGCGGCTGTGGGGGGCAGCGACGTCGGGGCCCAAGGCGTCGGCGAGCTGCAAGATATGTCAGACATGTTTGCCGCTGCTGGTTATGGACCTGATCGTATTGTCATTGACCCAAGCGTCGTGCGCGGGCTTGGCTATTACACCGGCCCTGTGTTTGAGGCCGAACTGACGTTCGAAATCACGGATGAAAAGGGCCGCGCGCGCTCCTTCGGGTCTGTTGCAGGTGGCGGGCGCTACGATGATCTTGTCAAACGGTTCACCGGCCAAGAGGTCCCGGCGACGGGCGTGTCCATCGGTGTCGATCGTTTGCTCGCGGCCTTGCATATGAAGGGGCGTTTGAACACAGATACCGCAGGCCCGGTCGTCGTCACAGTGATGGATCGTGATCGTATGGCCGATTACCAGGCCATCGTGTCTGAATTGCGCAACGCAGGCATCCGCGCCGAAGTCTATCTCGGCAATCCCAAGAATTTCGGCAATCAGTTGAAATACGCCGATCAGCGCAACAGCCCGATTGCGATCATCCAAGGCGCGGATGAACACGCGGCGGGCACCCTACAAATCAAAGATTTGATTTTGGGCGCAAAGATCGCAGAAACCGCGACCCATGAAGAGTGGAAAGACCGCCCCAGCCAATTCGAAATCCCCCGCGCCGAACTTGTCGCGCAGATCAAGGCGCTGCTGGACGCCCAAGCCTCGTGAGCGGCGATATCAGCCAGGCAGATTGGGATCGAGCGCGCGCCTACCGGGACGTCATGACCAATCAGGGGGCCATGATCACCGATGCAGATGTGTTGCAACCCGCAGGCACGTTGCTGGATCTTTACGGCGAAGACATCCGCGCGCGCGCATTCACCACACAGGATCCGTTGCGCGGTGAAATGATGCTGCGCCCAGATTTTACCGTGCCGATCGTTCAACGCCATATGGCCTATGGCGCCGAACCGGCACGCTACACCTACATCGGCAAAGTGTTTCGCAAACAAGAGGTCGATGACTCCCGGCCAACCGAATTTGTGCAGGTCGGATTCGAAATCTTCGATGGAACAGATCCCGCTGCCGCAGACGCCGAAGTCTTTGCAACACTTGCTGGCATTTTGCGCGATGTTCCTGTTACGGCGTCCACAGGTGATATTGGCATTCTACGTGCCGCTGTTATGGGGCTACGGACAACCCAACGCCGCCGTGCCGCTCTCATGCGTCATCTGTGGCGTCCGCGCCGGTTCAGAACGCTGCTGAACCGGTTTTCTGGACAGGCAATCATGTCAGACACCCGCGCGGCCCTTCTGGCGCAAGACGATCCGCTCAAAGATATGCCGCCCCTGCTGGGCCTGCGCACCCGCGCGGAAATCTCAGAACGGATAGATGCGCTCAAAGAAGATGCGCAAGTGCCCCCGATCTCGGGCGGTGAATGTGACCTGCTGGATGCATTGCTGTTGGTGCGTGAAAACGCCCCGAACGCGCTTACCGCACTGCGCGACATTTCCGTCGATCTGCCCTCCATCAGCGCTGCGGTCGATCGTATGTCCGCGCGTCTTGATGCGCTGGCCAAGCGTGGAATTGATGTGGCCACACTCCCGTTCGAGGCTGCCTTTGGCCGCACCTCCATGGAATACTATGATGGATTCGTCTTCGGGTTTTCCGCGGATCCCGGTCTTGGGCTGGCCCCCATAGCCAGCGGCGGGCGCTATGATGCTCTCACAACGGTGCTGGGTGGTGGCACAGGGGTGCCGGCAGTCGGGGGTGTCATCCGCCCTTCACTGGTTGCGCGTGCGGAGGGCAAAAAATGACACTGAAACTTGGCGTGCCCTCTAAAGGGCGCTTGATGGACAAAACGTTCCAGTGGTTTTCGGATCGTGGGGTAACACTGCGAAAATCCGGTACGGATCGCGAATATGCCGGTGCTGTTGATGGTATTGATGGTGTGGAATTGGTGCTTTTGTCGGCGGGTGAAATTCCCCGTGAACTGGATGCAGGGCGCATTCATCTGGGCGTCACAGGTTCAGATCTTGTGCGCGAAAAACTCGGTTCATGGGATCAGCGCGTCGTCGAAGTTGCAAAAATGGGGTTCGGCGGTGCAGATCTCATTATTGCTGTGCCGCAAGGCTGGATCGACGTGGATACGTTGGATGATCTGGACGCAGCCGCGGCGGCGTTTCGCGTGCGTCACGGGTTTCGCCTGCGCATCGCGACAAAATACCACCGCCTCGTGCGCGAATTCATGCGTGAAAACGGCGTAGCAGATTATCAATTGATCGACAGCCAAGGCGCAACCGAAGGCACAATCCGCAACGAAACAGCGGAAGCCATCGCTGATATCACATCCACAGGGGAAACCCTTCGCGCAAATGGCCTCAAAATCCTCAGCGATGGCATGATACATGCCAGTCAGGCCACGCTCTTTCGTGGACGTCGCAGCGCTTGGACCCAAGACATGCGCCAGACGTTCAAAACACTCGAAGACACACTCGCCGAGTGACCCGTCTTTGCTTCTTTCAAACTCCGGGGGAGCAGCTTGCTGCGGGGGCAGCGCCCCCTCTTTCTTGACAAATTTTCGCAGAAAATTTGTCCCCCCGCCCGCCGCAGGCGCTGATCGCAAGATCAATAAACACCGATTTCCGCCAAGGCAGCGCTCAGGGTTGGCGGCAACGCCTCTTCTGCGTCCCGCCCTTCCGGTAAATCCATAGGCGCATCCGCCGCGTTCAGGTATCTCCATCCCTGAAACGGGCGCTTCAACGTTGGCACAACGCGGATCAGTTTAGGGGCCAACACAATTGCGCATCGCCGAATTCCGTCCCCACTGAGGTATTCGTCAAAACGCACAATCCGCTGGCGACACAGGATCGACCCTTTAATAACCCAATACATCGACCCGCCGCTCAAAACATCCTCGGCCCGCTTGGGCCACATGCGGGTAATATGTCGCGGAAGGTGATCTTTTTCCGTTTGCGCCCTTGGGGTCCCTTGCCATGCAGCCATGTCTGCTACATTTTCACTGCCCACGGACAATTTTTGCAGGTGTAGGGTCATTCTGACAGGTGCCTCAACTAAATGTTCATTAATTGTTCCAACAGAACACAACATCTGGTAGATTAGTCGCTCACCAATGATTCTGCTAGACACTTGAGAGGTATCACCATGACCCGTTTCGCTGCCCCTATTGCCGAACAGATCTGGGACATGAAGTACCGCCTCAAAGACGCCGACGGAACGCCCATTGACGCGACTATTGAAGACACCTGGGCGCGGATTGCAAAATCGCTGGCCTCGGTCGAAAAAGCACCGTCCGACTGGGAGCCGAAATTCTATAAGGCCCTTGAAGACTTCCGATATCTTCCGGCGGGCCGCATCACGGCAGGCGCGGGGACGGACCGTTCCGTGACCTTGTTTAACTGTTTCGTGATGGGCACGATTCCGGACACAATGTCCGGCATTTTTGACAACCTGCGCGAAGCGGCACTGACGATGCAGCAAGGCGGCGGGATTGGCTATGATTTCAGCACGATCCGCCCGAAAGGCGCTGCGGTCAAAGGGGTCGCGGCAGATGCGTCGGGCCCGTTGTCGTTCATGGATGTTTGGGATGCGATGTGCCGCACCATTATGTCGGCGGGGTCGCGGCGTGGTGCGATGATGGCCACGATGCGGTGCGATCATCCCGATGTAGAAGATTTCATCACTGCTAAATCCGATGCGGCCCGCCTGCGGATGTTCAATATGTCTGTGCTCATCACGGATCCATTTATGGAAGCTGTGAAACAAGGCGCACCATGGGATCTGGTCTGGGACGGCACAGTCATGAAGACCGTAAAGGCCCGTGATCTGTGGGATGGCATCATGCAGTCCACCTATGATTACGCGGAACCGGGTGTTATTTTCATTGATCGCATCAACGCGATGAACAACCTCAACTATGTGGAAACCATATCGGCAACCAACCCGTGCGGCGAACAACCTCTGCCGCCCTATGGCGCATGCCTTTTGGGGTCGATCAACCTCGCGCGTTTGGTGTCCGAGCCTTTCGCGGCTGGGGCCACAATTGATGACGCAGAGCTGATCGAACTAGTCGCCACCGCCGTACGCATGATGGATAACGTCGTGGATGCATCCCGCTTTCCCTTAGAAGCACAAGCTAAAGAAGCCGCCGCAAAACGTCGGATTGGGCTGGGTGTGACTGGCCTTGCCGACGCTTTGTTGATGACGGGCCTGCGCTATGGATCCAAAGAGGCGGCGCGTCAGACAGAGCACTGGATGAAGCAGATCGCGCGCGCCGCATACCTGGCGTCGGTGGATTTGGCGAAGGAAAAAGGGGCCTTTCCTTTATTTGACGCCGATCAGTACCTCGCGTCCGGCAATATGGAAAACATGGACGAAGACGTGCGCGATGCGATCCGTGAACACGGCATTCGAAACGCCTTGCTGACCTCTGTCGCACCGACTGGGACGATCAGTCTTTACGCAGGCAATGTGTCCTCGGGCATCGAACCTGTGTTTGCCTATGCCTATACTCGCAAGGTTCTTCAGAAAGATGGAACGCGAACCGAAGAAGAGGTCGTGGACTATGCGGTCAAGCTTTGGCGTGATTTGCATGGTGATGCTGAATTGCCAGATTACTTTGTGAACGCTCAAACCCTGCCTGCGATGGATCATGTCCGGATGCAAGCCGCCGCGCAAAAATGGGTCGATTCCAGTATTTCAAAAACGATAAACGTCCCCGAGGACATCAGTTTTGAAGATTTCAAAGACGTCTATATGCAAGCATGGGATACAGGCTGCAAAGGCTGCACAACCTATCGCCCGAATGATGTGACGGGGTCTGTGTTGAGTGTCGAGTCCGCAAAAACCGTAGAGGCCGCTTCGGTTGATCAAGGTCTGCCTGAGGTTGTCACGGACGCCTACGCTGGCGACGTAATCTACATGACCGAACCGCTTGATCGCCCCGGCGAACTCACTGGGCAAACCTACAAACTCAAATGGCCGGACAGCGAACACGCGATTTACATCACCGTAAACGACATCTTGCACCAAGGTCAGCAGCGTCCGTTCGAGGTTTTTATCAACTCCAAAAACATGGAACATTTCGCGTGGACTGTCGCGCTAACCCGCATGATTTCGGCCGTGTTCCGGCGCGGTGGGGATGTGTCCTTTGTGGTCGAAGAATTGAAGGCTGTGTTTGACCCGCGCGGCGGCGCGTGGATCCAAGGAAAATATGTGCCTTCGATCCTCGCCGCGATTGGCGGAGTGATCGAAAAACATATGGTCGCCACTGGGTTTTTGGCCGGTGAAGGCCTTGGCCTTAAATCCGATCCGCACGCCGAAGTGGTGAGTATCAAACCCAAAGGCAAAACCTGCACCAGTTGCGGGTCTTACGAATTGCGGATGGTCGAAGGCTGTATGACCTGCGCAGATTGTGGGTATTCTAAATGTGGCTAAGAAATGCGGTTCAGCGCGGTCGCCTCGTTCAAAGAGGATGACAAAAGGATCGCATCCTCAATGCGCCGTCCGACCAAGGTTGATTGATGAGGTTTTGCGATGGCGGTAGCGGGAACCGTGATGGCCATCCGCAGCGCGTCTTCTAGCGGCAGGCCGATCCGTTCCACCAACCGTTTCACGCCTTGCATCATCGTTGTATGGGCCCCGGCAAGGTTCCCGTCCGCGTTGATCAAACGCCCATCTGAAAGATGAATTTTCTGACCATACAGGTCGAAATGATCCGGCCCGCCAACTGTTGCCATCGCGTCTGACACCAGAAAAGAGCGATCCGGTTTGCGGCGCGCGCGCAAGGCCAACGCGATCATGTCATCTGCTACATGGTGTCCATCGCAGATTAATCCCAACGTGCAGTCTGAATTGATCAAGGCCCCCACCGCGCCGGGTGCGCGGCTGGTCATGGGGGACATGGCGTTGAACAAATGCGTACCAAGGGTTGCGCCGGCCTCGATGGCGGCGCGAATTTGCGGCGCGGTCGCGTCTGTGTGCCCAAGAGACACAATCGCGCCCATCTGGACGAGTTGATCAATCTGCTCCAGTGTCGCTGCTTCGGGGGCGAGGGTGATCAAGGTGGCAACCTGCGCTTCGCATAGGGATTGAACGACATTCAAAGTACGTGCATCCAAGGGGCGGATGTAGCGTGCGGCATGGGTTCCACGACGCGCCAATGCGATATGTGGGCCTTCGATATGAAGCCCAATTTGTCCCGATTCATCGCGCAGCGCGATTGCCGCGTTTGCTGCGGCATCCAAAATGTCTGGATGGTCTGTAATGACCGTCGGCAGGATCGCGACCGTCCCGTATGTACGGTGGGCTGCTGCGATCGCGCGGAAACCATCCGGCGTCGGGGTTGTGTTCACCATGACCCCCCCACCGCCATTGACCTGTAAATCCACAAATCCGGGCGTCAAAATGCCGTCAATGTGGGCCGCTTGTTCTGGTGCGGGCGCGATCTGTGTGATCTGACCGTTTTCGATACAGACAGCCAGCCCGTCTTGAAGGGTCATACCATCAAATAACTGCGTTGGTGCGATCCAGCGTTTCATTGTGCCGCTTGCCATGCTGCAAAGGCCGCGCCGCGCGCGCCGCTTGTGTCACCGGCCTGCGCAACAACGATTGGTGGGACCGTGAAATCCCCGATTTGAGCGTTTTTAGCCGCCTTTTGAAGGTCAGGCACGATGCCGTCGATGTTTGACAATCCGCCCCCTAGAACGATGACATCGGGATCAATTGTCAGGATCAGGTTGCGCAGAAAATCTCCTCCCAGGGCGCACCATACGTCCCAAACTGCGGCGGTATCGCCGCGCCGTTGATCGCTAATGTCACGTGCAGACATGGTTTTGGATGTCAGCGTTGCTGCGATCCGTTCCAGGCCGGGCCCAGAAAGATAGGTTTCAATGCAACCGTAACGCCCACAGCCACAGGCAACCACAGGAAGGCCATATCGTTGAACAATTGCGGCAGACGCGGATGTGTGCCCGAATTCTCCGCCGGTGTGTGTTGG
>CAYOSK010000033.1:0-21618 GCA_964406585.1 uncultured Octadecabacter sp.
CGTAGCTTTCGAATTCAAAGACGGCGTCTTCTGGTGGAACGTATGCTGACGAGCCTGCCGACAAAAGAAATGGGACGATCTCCTCGGCTTCAATATCAAACCATTCTCCAGACTTGCGTTTCTGGTGAAATTTCCGATGTAGCCGTGCTTCGAGCGAAGCTGCTTCTACAGTGTTAATGTACCCAAGTAATCTGAGCTGAACAGGGTTGCCGGTTTGAAGCTCTGACATTCTGCGTCTGAGAGAATTCGTCCGCCCGATCTTGATCGGATTCAATCGCTCTTCTCCATTGGCCAAAAAGTAAACTGGCAAGATCTGTTCTTTCTTTGACTTCTCAGCTTCAAGTGTTGCACTTGCGGCGAATGTCGGCAATGCGGGCTGCAAGCGCAGCATGACGAAATACTGCCAGATGTCGGCTGTGGGCCGAATGCAGACATTCACAAGAAATCGGCTACGGAAGATCCAAAGCCTATTCCCAACCAACAAGCCACTCCGTTTGTTAGGAGAGCGAAAACCCGAAGCGTTGGGAAAGCCAAGAGTACAAAACCCGAG
Organism: uncultured Octadecabacter sp.; assembly: GCA_964406585.1. Lineage (GTDB taxonomy): Bacteria > Pseudomonadota > Alphaproteobacteria > Rhodobacterales > Rhodobacteraceae > Octadecabacter. The sequence goes on from CAYOSK010000033.1 coordinate 551, forward strand.
AGGAAAAGTGCAAAAACGCGGATTGCAACGCATCGCCAAGAGCCGATGTCATCATTTCAATCGAAGGGGATTGGCTCGACCGTGTTAGCCGCCAAATATTCCTCTATGGCGAAAAGAGCTTCAAGCGGTTCAGCTCGTTACACGAGTTGGAGTTTTGGCACCGATCTCTGAGAAGAATAGTCATTTTCTCCAGTCACCGCCGCAGTCCGTTCAAATAGGGTGGATCTGACAAGATTGTCGTCATGCCAAATACCAACCTTTATGATCCGTCCTTCATCATCATACGCTTTTCCAAGGACTTCAGGTTTGACCCCATAGCGGCGGTAAATCCGTTCCATAAAAGGGTCAAACACTGCAATAAAGCCTTGCAACTGATGTTGCTGCAGTATGTCGGCACCAGCAGCGAATAGTTTGAGTGCCGTTGCTTGAGGAGCCCCCTTCTCAGAAAGGCAAAATCTTGTGCATTCCCATATCAAAGGGCTTGCGAAATCAATATTCTCGACAAGGTGACTAAAGTGGTCGGAAATCATTGTGTTGGATGTTGTCGGTAATAGCCGCATCGAACCTGCGTGTAGGCCATTCTCATCTACCGCTATTACGTAGAGCGTTTGCGGAAGATCATACTCATCTTTTTCCTGACCTGTAGGGTCGACATGGACTTTCCAACCTAATCGATCATGAAATTGCTTTGTTCGATCTTTGAACATAGATTGTGCTAGCACCTGATTGTTTTCGAGTTCTTGTCCTGAAAGAATTTTAATCATGCTGATACCTCATGTTGTGCGCAGTTGGGGCTGTGCCACAAAATGTCGGTGCTGTTGGTTAATTTTTAATTAAATTTACTTGCTTATTAACACCCAGCTATAGCCGTTTCTTCAAAGGAATGTCAGGTGGGATGTTAACTGCCAGAATTGGATAAGGTCCGAGCATTTCCGGCTAGTTGGACTAAGAAGCGCAACGTCAGCGGCAAGTGCAGCGAGTATACGATATTGTTGCCGTGACTGGATCAATCCTACCCCGTTGTCATTTTCGAAATTACCATCCCAATTGGTCACAAATGAGATTGCTCCGAGAAGCATAGCATCAGCGCTTTTCGCAGGATTTCCCTTACATGCTTCACAAATTGCTCTGGGGAAGGTTAGGGAAGACTCAAGAACTAATGATGCGAGTTCTTCTTCAAAAAATTCCCATTCGCGAACATCCATGAGTTCTGACTAAAAGGTTTTTCGCGCTAAAACGATAGCAATTATTTACAAAGGTTAACTTTATAGGCGTGGTTGAGCTCAGCCGACAAGATCAGCAATCATCGCCCTGCAGAACCCGCCCAAGCCTAACGAGCAAGCTGAGTTGCCGGTAAACCGCCGCGAAAGGTTGCTTAGTCCCGAACAGCCGACCTCGGACATGTCCAAATGCTCCTCTACCCCGTCAATGTTGGCTTTCGGGAAACTGCGTCGCAGCAACCGGCTAATTCGGTAAGGTCAGGTATGGGCCGAAATGACAGCACAATAGCGCTTATTTGTGCTAATGCAGCAGGTGAAATAGAGCTTTCTAGAACCAAGTTTAAACGCCGCGTCGACTCTTGGAAAATTATAATCGGGCATGAGCAATAAGACCGCCAGCTTAGTCTATTGTTAACCAAGGATGGTCAGTCTGATGATGGTTGCGATCTGGGGACGTGGCACAGACGAAGTTTTTGAACGACAGAGGGATGAATATGAAAAACGGAATTGGACAAGCACTTTGGAGAATTTACGAAGACGCAGCAAAAAACAAGCCTAACGATGCAGATGAGGGTGTTGCCGGAGCAACACTCAAGTTCATCAAGGCCTTTGAGCAAGAACTTGAAGCCGCAAATATCGACATCTATTGCAAGTCCGAGATTCAATCTGAGTCGAGGAAAAAAGCGAAAAATTGTCGCAGCCGGTTAAGCTCAATTTAACGTTTACGTCATGTTAACCAAATAGTCGTCTTTTGCTCCAGAAGTGAGATTTGGAGTAAGAGTATGTCAAACAGCAAAAGCGGGTCACTTGTTGATCGAGCGCCGTACTTGAGGCCCATCAGAAACGATGGCACGCCACCTGTTGAACGAAATAGGTTGCTTCTCGCAATCAACGAAGCCGATCAGCTGGGGTTTGAGGCTACAAGAAATGCCCTAATCGAACTTCTGAGACAACATGAGAGTCGCGGAAAATGTTCGGATTCTTCGTTTCGGTCTTACTGATCATGCTGGGTATCTGGTGGTTTGCGATACCGTTCAACTGGGCGATTGCAGGGTATCTGCTCGTCACCGGTGTACCTGCTATGTATTCGCAAATGTTATCGTACCTTGAATATCGCAATGAGTAAGTTCGATTGATAAAAGGGCCATTTGTCCCCCTAGTCTTTGTTGGTTTAGCATTGAGGCATCTGCTTGACATACGAACGTTAGTTTCGGACCGTTAGCCTTTTCACCTTCTTAGCAAATGCCCGTTCTCATCCACGCTCGTTGCCCCAAAAACTTGGCGCAAGATTTCAGCCTTATCCTCAGCTGACACGCGCGGCTCTGGCAGGGGGACAGATGAACCTGTAGTTTGGGAGATAACCTGCTCATCTGTTGTTCTTTCAATGGTTCTTTCAAGTGTTCCTCGGCCCGCAACACCCTCTCTGGCCGGCTCGCCTGCGCCAAGGTGTGCGGCATCGTTGTGCCCTTCTGGGCGGCTTGCCGTTGCCGCTCTGACCGGCGGGGACGTGCCGCTCTCGTCTTGTGGCAAATGATCTTCGCATATAATGATATCTTGCAACACGATGCGGTAACTGTTGGTTTGACGCCCTCCCCGATATTTGTTCATGCACTTAAGGTGCCCACCCACCTCCAGCCGCTTCAAACCGTCTCGAACAGCACGAGCCCCGCAATTTAAGGTATTGGCAATTGTAACTTGAGAAGGCCAGGCGAGGAGCGACTTGGAGTTCAGCCACAGCGGCCATGCCAATGCGATACGTACCGCGATTTCTGAGAGACTTCTATCTGCTGCAACTTGAAGAGCCCATTCGGTTTTGATTGCCGCAAATCCAGCGGCCCGCAATTTCTGTAACGTCTGGTCTTTTGCGGCCCTTACCGAATTCTGACGCCCGTGGGTCTCAATACTACCAATCGGACGCATTGTATCGCCTCGTAACTAGTAACCAGATGCGCCCAACTAAACAGGAAAGAAGCATAAAATTGCATACCAGTTCCATAGAAAAACGCTGAAACTGGTAACAAACCACTGCACAAAGATGGCAATAAACGTACCCATCAGAGTTAAGAAATACCATATCATAAAATAGCACATTTTCACACTTTTGATGGCCTTTTATGTGCTTTTCCTGCTGCTTTTCCGGCAAATACCCGCACGTTCTGTGACACTTCCTTTCTTCATGAGAACTGGCGCGCCTACCGAACAAGTTGCCCAACCGAGGAGTTCCTCGGTTTAATTGGTGTTGGCAGAACGCCCTCATTGTCAAATGATTTAACACCAGCCTCACCCCAACTGTTCGGAGGTGCTAGCAACAGTCCTCTCATCGATCCAAGCTAACAAATCGCGGCGTCGATAACGTACAGAACGACCTGATACTTTAACAAAGCGCGGCCCCCCACCCCTGTATCGCCAATTTTGCAAAGCTCTGACGGAGTAGCACAGAATGTCTGCTGCTCCGCGCTCATCCAACAATTGGTCAAGATGATCGTTAGTCTCGTTTGATGCCGTACTCATGCGCTGGTTTCCTCTTAGGTTCTATTGGCGTAGTGCCGATAAATTGAACTTAGAAGGACGTAAGTGGTGGGATTAGACGTCGTGAACTTTTGTGAATGACTGAGCTGGTGCACCGAACTATTTCGTTACTAATCTGTAAGATAACACCAATTCAACGCGGCAATATATTTCAAGGCAGGATCATTGCGCCCTTCGTGGACCCGACTGCTTCCAACTCTCTGGTACCGTCGTAGCCCAAACCCGCTCGAACGCCCGACCTGATAGTTTGGGAAAATTCTTTTTGGCCCGAACAAAATAATCAGACTTCAGACCAAGCTTCCGGTTCGACACTTCGGCTTGCAGCCAGAGCAAACAAAGCTCTTCTGGTGTGGAGCGCATGTTGCCAGCTTGTTCGAAGGTATTGCGAAGCCACGAAGCTAGCTCATGTCGATCGACACTCGCTACTGCATGTCGCCTACGGATTGCCCTTGCTGGTCTGCGGATCAATGAAAACTCAAACGAGACGGAAAAACCAGCGCCTCGCTCAAGCGGAGCTATTTCCACGTAGGACGTGCCATCTGCCCGCAAAGTTACAGCCTTCGTGCGAAAAGCGGTCCAGAGTTGCCCTTCAACCTCCATTCGCCTTTCGAACATAGCTTGTTCAGTTTCCGAAATTTCGCGCGGCTTTGGTATCTCCAGAAGCTCTTTACGCAAAACGTTACGCTCAGCGAACAGTTCGACGGACTCGCGACTAATTTCGTCACGTTCCCCCGCTGATGCATCCTCACGCTCTAAACCTAACTCTCTGTCACGCTTCCGGATTTCGGCTAAGCGTTCCTCAATTCTGCTGCGCCTCTCGATAATGGGTGCTGGGTCAAAAGGCTCGTCCGCGCCAGCTTCTACTGTCCGCCAAGCGTCCCCATAAATCGCGCGTCCGGTCATTTCGAACGCCTCGCGCAATGAAACTTGCTTTTCGAAATTAACCATCAAGCGCCCCAACAAAGTTTGTTAAGGCATATGGGACGCTTTCAATACGGTCAAATGCGCCTAAGAAACAATTCGTAAGGATGCGCGTTCGGTTTTCGAAGAACTTGGTCGAATTGCTTGAGCAAGTCTGCTCGCCACTGATCCGGCGGCTCGTTGCACCGCTTCATCCGCAAAGTGCGCGTATCGAAGTGTAGTTGCCAAATTGCGATGCCCCATTATTTCTTTCAATAAGAAGGGATCAATTCCACTCATCACCGCGACAGAAGCGTAGGTATGCCGCAAATCGTGCATTCGCACATCGTCAAGGCCCGCTTCTTTCTTAATCCGGCTCCATGGCTTCTGAAGGTTGATCAAATGCCCGTCTTCAGTCTCGCCGAGGATCACAAACGGATTTCCGGTTCGACGTTCTAGTGACATGATCACGTCATAAGCTTCGCGCGGCAACGGGATGCGGCGCTTACCTGTTTTGCTGTCCGGCAGTTCCAAATGGTGCGCTGTAACGAAGTCCCATTGCAACGTAAGGATTTCACCTAGGCGGCATCCTGTCAGCATGAGCAGGTATAACGCGGCAACGACATGGGGTGTCTCCAGCCCCTCCTCCATCCGTGAGGCCAAAACCGAGCCTAGGCGCATTTGCTCTGCGTCTGAAAGATAGCGCTTCTTTTCCTCTTCGCGGTATTTTTTGATTCGACGAGCAGGATTTGACCCCTCTGCGCGTAACCCCCAATCCTCAGCGAGATTGAACATGCGCGACAGAACTGAAACACAGCGATTGGCCATGTAGGGACGGCCACGCATTTCGTGATGGAATGCCACAATATCCGCTCGACAGATGTCTGCTATCTTACGCGTTCCGAAATGTGGGCGGATACAGGTGCGCATCATGATCTCATACCCTCTGCGCGTAGACGGCTTACAAAAGTTCATGGCGTAGTCCTCTAAGAACCGTTCGCACAGAGAGGCCATTGTGGGCGCTCGAAGGCGTGCCTGTCGCTCTTCAGCAGGGTTGCCACCCTTAGCGATATCTCCAAGCAGCTTGCGGGCTTCATTACGTGCTTCATCTGAGGTGAGCACCCCATGCCGCCCAATTGAACGCCGTCTTGAACGCCCCGCCGCACGATACTGAACAAGATAAGACTTTCGACCAGATGCAAATATCCTCACGCCAAATCCGGCCAGTTCGCTATCCCAAACAAAGTAGTCCTTCGCTTTTGTAGGAAGAGCCTCGACGGTACGTTTTGTCAGCTTCATAGGTTTGACCTCATCACCAAGTTTGCCGTTTTTACGGAAGCATTACGGAAGCACCGTGCAGCAGATTATGGCGCTGATGATGAGTCATGAACGTAGAGCGCGTCAATAATTTACATTTAGATTCATGTGTTTATGAGAGGTGAACGACTTCTAGCGAAACACGGCGAAACGGCTCTGTGGCGGCTGTTAATCAATTTGTCGTAGGTTCGATCCCTACCGCCGGAGCCAACAAAAACATAGCCTTAGCAATGAAACGCTGAGGCTTTTGTCTTTTTTAGTCTCTTCAACCACAGTCTTTTTGAAGCGATTTCGTATGTGTCAGTGTGTGCAGCATGCCATGGACGCGGCTCAAGCCTAAACCTTGATTGACCCGACCCGCTGCCCATGGCACTGCCTGCCCATGTTACGCATCTCAGACATCACCTATTCCGTTGCGGGCCGTACTTTGCTCGAAAACACGTCCGTCACCATTCCAACAGGCCATAAAGTTGGCCTTGTGGGGCGCAATGGCACGGGCAAAACCACGCTGTTTCGCATCATCCGTGGGGAAATGGTTCTTGATACGGGCGACATCGATATTCCGCAGGGTTGGAAAATCGGCGGGGTCAGCCAAGAGGTGCCAGGCAACGAGGTGTCGTTGATCAATACCGTTCTTGCCGCAGATACCGAGCGCGTGGCCCTGCTGGACGAGGCCGAAACCGCCACCGACCCGGGACGCATCGCTGACATCCAAACGCGCCTTACGGATATTGATGCGTGGTCTGCCGAGGCGCGGGCATCATCCATTCTTAAGGGGCTCGGGTTCACGGCATCTGAACAGCTTGAACCTTGTTCGGCTTTCTCTGGCGGGTGGAGGATGCGGGTCGCACTGGCGGCCGTGTTATTCAGCGAACCTGACCTTTTGTTGCTTGACGAGCCAACCAACTATCTTGATCTGGAAGGCGCGCTTTGGCTCGAGGCCTACCTCGTCAAATATCCACATACCGTCTTGATCGTGTCCCACGACCGAGAATTGCTGAACCGAAGCGTCGGCGGCATCCTGCACCTCGAGGACAAGGGGCTGATTTACTACACAGGCAACTACGACCAGTTCGTCAAACAACGTGCCGAAAAACGCGCCTTACTGACGGCCGCCGCAAAAAAACAAGATGCCAAACGCGCGCACCTTGAAGCCTTCGTCTCTCGATTCAAGGCAAAGGCGTCCAAGGCCAAACAGGCGCAATCGCGCGTCAAAATGCTGGAAAAAATGGAAACCATCCGGGCACCCGAAGATGCGGCGCGCACCGTGTTTACATTCCCCAAGCCCGAAGAACTCTCGCCCCCAATTATCGCGACCGAAGGGGCCTCTGTCGGCTACGGCGAAACGATCATCCTGGATAAACTCGACCTGCGGATTGATCAAGACGACCGGATTGCCCTGTTGGGCCGCAATGGTGAAGGCAAATCAACCCTGTCAAAATTGCTGTCGGGCCGTCTTGAGAAAAAAGGCGGAAAATTTGATGCATCCAACAAGCTGCGCATCGGTTTTTTTGCGCAGCATCAGGTGGATGAATTGCGTGTTGATGAAACTCCGCTGGATCATCTGTTCCGTGAACGCGGGAAAGAAGGGGGCGCAAAACTGCGCGCGCGTCTGGCGGGATTTGGTCTTGGCGCGGATCAGGCAGAAACCGAAGTCGGGCGACTTTCGGGCGGACAAAAGGCGCGTTTATCGCTGCTGCTCGCCACGCTTGATGCGCCTCACTTGTTGATCCTCGACGAACCGACAAACCACCTCGACATTGAATCCCGCGAAGCCTTGGTTGAGGCCCTGACCCGCTACAGCGGCGCAGTGATCCTCGTGTCTCACGACATGCACCTGCTTTCCATGGTCGCCGATCGCCTTTGGTTGGTCAAAGATGGTCGGGTGAACACCTATGATGACGACCTTCAGGCCTATCGCAAAATGCTGCTGACGCCTGACACGCGCAAAGCCGACAAGGCCAAGCCGCCAAAGCCCGCCAAACCAAAGATAACCCGCGATCAAATGCTGGCCTTAAAGGCAGATGTGCGCAAATGCGAAGACCGCGTCACTAAAATCAACGATATGGGCGAAAAACTAAGCAAAAAGCTGGCCGATCCGGCCTTGTATGAGGACGCGCGCAAAGGCGAACTTGAAACATGGAACCGTAAATACGCCGAAGTCCGAGACGCCTTGAAAAAAGCCGAATCCTTATGGATGGTTGCGCTTGAAAAACTCGACGCCGCTCAGAAATCCTAAAGCGATGCTTCTTTGGTTTGAAATACTCCCGCCGGAGGCGTCACCTTCTCAATCGCACTCAAGACGATAAGGACACACTGCATTGGATCCCAGTTTTCTAATCACCGCCTTCGTCGCCTTGTTCGTGGTGATCGACCCGATCGGGCTGATGCCATTGTTTGTGGCCCTGACGTCGGGCATGTCCGCCTCCAAACGCCGCCGTATTGCCATCCGGGCGACAACGGTGGCTGTCGGCGTGTTGTTGGTCTTTTCGATTTTTGGCGAAAACATCCTCACCTTTATTGGAATTTCTATGCCAGCCTTTCGAATTGCCGGGGGTATTCTGTTGTTTCTGACGGCCTTGGACATGTTGTTTGAACGCCGTACGCGCCGCCGGGAAGATCAGGCAGATGAAGACTCTGACGACGACGATCCGTCTGTTTTTCCTCTCGCTATTCCGCTCATCGCAGGCCCGGGCGCAATTGCGACCGTGATCCTATTGGTTGGACAAACCGAAGACACGGCGGGGTATTTCGCTGTCATGGCTGTGTTGGCGGCCGTTCTCGCGTTGGTGTTTGTCCTGTTTCTTGGCGCGTCGGTTCTGGAACGACTGCTTGGCAAAACAGGCATCACAGTTGTGACGCGGCTTTTGGGGATGCTGCTCGCGGCGCTGTCGGTTCAATTTGTCTTAGATGGGCTGAAGGGTTTCGGTTTGGGTGGCTGACCCTATATTAGCAATATGGATACTGGACAGATCATCGCCTTGGGGTTTCTTGCCCTGCTCGTCATTTCATTTGTAAGCTCGCTTCTGGCACATGGTGGGCTGCGAAACGCAGCGATTTGGGCGCTGATTGTCCTTGGGTTTATTGGGGTGGCGAACAACTGGGATGACATCTCGCGCGATTTCGTCCCGCAACAGGCAATATTCACGGACACCCAGATCGAAGTGCCCAAGGGCGCTGACAACCATTTCCGCCTGACCCTGATCATCAACGGTGTTCCCATAGAATTTCTTGTGGATACCGGCGCCAGCCAAGTTGTGCTAACCCAAGCGGATGCGGCCCGCGTCGGGTTAAACCCCGACGACCTGCCCTATATTGGAACAGCTTTCACGGCCAACGGCGAAGTGGCCACCGCCCCAGTGCGTTTGGATACAGTCGAACTGGGCAATTTACGCGACACCCGCGTACGGGCCTCAGTAAATTCAGGCGACATGGACACATCACTCTTGGGGATGTCCTACCTCAGTCGGTTCGAAAGCATCGAAATCCGGCGCGACACATTGATCCTGTCCCGCTAACGCGCGGTGTCGGAGTTGCCGACCAGATAGCCCACACTTGCAGGCTGGCTATCGTTCTGCTTTCTTTTCCCACCGCCCGCTGTCTTGCGACCAGTATTGTGCGGAACACCCGGCGTCGGTCAGTGATTTCCATTGCGCGCGGGCGTGTCCTAATGCGTCGCCGTCATGGCCATCAAAGATCACGCATACACGTTCAGCTGCCTGAACGTCTTGCGCGCTCACGTCCGCGCTGTGAACAGACATTATACAGGATGCTCCGACCCCAGCTGTATTGGTCGTGAGCAAAATCGGTTGATCGTCGTCCATAAGGCCACCCGCCAAACCGTGCGGCAAAAACGCGTCGGCTGGCCCCGACCACAGCGCCTGATCCAGCCGTTCCATCGCGGTAAGGTCAACGCCGCGCACTTCTACACGCCACCCAGCGCCACGGGATTTATCCAGCAACATGGGAAGCGTCTGTTCAAGGGATGAAGACGTCAGGTGGTAAAAATACGCAGCGCCGATTGGATCTACTCCGCCTCGTAAGTGTCAGAAATATATCGATTAAGCGCCGCCACACCCCAACCCGTTGCACCGGCTGGCGCAAGTGTTGTTTCCGCCTTCACCGATGCGACACCGGCGATATCAAGATGCATCCAAGGCAGATCGTCTTTGATAAATCTTTGCAAGAACTGCGCCGCAGTGATCGAACCCGCATCGCGCCCACCAACGTTTTTCATATCGGCGATACGCGATTTAAGCTTGGCATCATATGCGGCACCCAACGGCAGCCGCCACGCGCCTTCACCTTCGGCTGCGGCGGCTTTCATGAAGGCTTTGTTCAAATCATCATTGTTGGTAAATACACCGGCATTTTCGTGGCCCAGCGCAATGATCACAGCGCCAGTCAACGTCGCAAGGTTGATAACAGCGCTGGGTTTAAACCGGTCTTGTGCATACCAAAGAACATCAGCCAACACCAAACGCCCCTCTGCGTCCGTGTTAATAACCTCAATCGTGTCACCCTTCATGGATGTCACAACGTCACCAGGGCGGGTTGCGCGATCTGATGGCATGTTTTCAACCAAACCGACCAAACCCACCACATTTGCCTTTGCCTTGCGCAACGCGAGCGTCTTCATCACACCAGACACCACGCCTGCCCCGCCCATATCCATTGTCATGTCTTCCATGCCACCGGCGGGTTTCAATGAAATGCCGCCCGTATCAAACACGACGCCCTTGCCAACCAGTGCGAAAGGCGGCTCATCCCCGCCGCCATTCCACTGCATGACAACGACTTTGGATGGTGACGCGGACCCCAATCCAACGCACAGCAGCGATCCCATGCCAAGGCTTTCGAGTTTGTCTTCTTCAAGAACCTCAACCGTTAGACCGATGTCTTCCAGTTCAGCCAAACGATTGGCGAATTCGGTCGTGGTCAGCACATTAGCGGGTTCGTTCGTCAAATCTCTTGTGAAAACAACGCCTTGCGCAATGGACATCATAACATCAGCCGCAGCCTGCGCCTCGGCCACGTCCCGCACCATAATCGTCACGGCACCCAGTCCATCCTGTTTATCGGTCTTGTGGGGCGTGAACGTATAGCTGCGCAGTGCGATTCCATAGGCCACATCGGCGATGCGCCCAATTGATCCGCCCAAAACCAAAACATCATCGCTTCCGCGTGCTTTCGCGATGGCCGCGCCGGCTTTGCGGGCCTCTTCCACGCTTGGGCGGCGGGCGGCTTTGACAATGATAACCTTGGACGCTGAAATGCCTGCGGGATAGTTCAGCACCATTGCCCCGCCAGATTTGGTCTTTTCGAAAGCGTCACTTTCAACCGCGCGCATCACGGCGCGTTTTGCCGCTGTGTTCAGCTTGCGGCCCAATTGGTCCAACTTGCCGTCTGGGGTTGCAAACAGGGCAATCGCCCCCTCTGTATTGGCCAAATTGTCCATGTTTGTTTCGACGATATTTAAAGTGGGCAATTCAGTCATGGGGCACCTTTGGGTTGGGATCAGATGGGCATCGGCAATAGGTAGCCCGCCGCCGCGCGGTTGACCAGTCAGCACTTGGGTTGACCATGCAAATACGTTAGCAACAGACAACGGCGCAGGCTGAATAACGAAGGGGATGACACCGTGGCACGAATTGACCGCTATATGCTGTCACAACTGCTGATGTTGTTCGGATTCTTTTCATTGGTCCTTGTGCTGATCTATTGGATCAACCGGGCTGTGCGGCTGTTTGACCGCCTGATCGCAGATGGACAATCTGCATGGGTGTTTTTGGAACTTACATCGCTATCTTTGCCGGGATTGATCCGTATCGTTTTGCCATTGTCCGCCTTTGTCGCCGCCGTCTATGTCACCAATCGCATGTCATCTGAATCCGAACTGACGGTCGTGCAGGCAACAGGTTATTCTCCGTTTCGCCTTGCGCGTCCTGTCGTATATTTTGGGTTGATTGTCGCCGCCATGATGTCTGTGCTGACCCATTTTCTGGTTCCCATGTCATCCGAACGCCTTGCGCTGCGTTCAGACGAGATCAGCCAGAATATGACCGCCCGCCTTCTCACGCCTGGTGAATTTCTGTCCCCTTCGGATGATGTGACGTTTTATATCCGCGACATCACGCCAGAAGGTGAAATGCTAGATATCTTCATTTCAGAGGCAACAAATCCGATGCGTCGGGTCACCTACACAGCAGCGCGTGCCTATCTTATCCGAACCGATACCGGCCCCCAGTTGGTCATGATCAATGGGATGGCACAAAACCTAAACCTTGAAACCAATCGATTGACCACCACCGGTTTTGAAGACTTCGCCTATGATGTCGGCGCATTGATCAATGAAGACGCCGTTCGAACCGGCACAGTGCAGGGCCTGTCGACATGGACGCTTTTGACCCCTACGGATCGAATAGTATCGGACACAGGGCTCAGCCGCGAACGGCTCATTGTGCTTGGACATGATCGGTTTGGTCAGGCGTTTTTGGGGTTTGTCGCTGGATTGGTCGGGTTTTCCGCCCTGATCGCAGGCGGGTTCAGCCGATTTGGGTTATGGCGCAACATCATGCTGGCTGTGGTTTTGGTTATTGTCTTGAAAATCCTTGAAAGCACCGGCGCCAGTGTCGCGCGCAACAATGCGGCATTGTGGCCTTTCGTCTATTTGGCTGGAATTGGCGGGGTTGGAATTTCACTGTCCCTACTTTGGATCGCCTCACGGCCCTATTTTTTCAAACGTCGCCCCAAGGCACCGTCGACAGCGGTGACCCCATGATCCTTCATCGCTACTTTGCACGACGTTTCGCATGGACATTCCTTGCAACCTTTGGCGCGTTCTTTTTGCTGATGGTCTTGATCGATCTGGTGGAACAATTGCGCCGCTTTGGGTCTGACGCGCCCTTTAGCGATCTTTTGCAGCTGAGCCTTCTTAACCTACCGCAAGGCATCTACCGCATTCTGCCTTTGATTATGGTGTTATCGACGGTGGCTATGTTTTTAGGGCTGGCGCGGTCTTCGGAAATGGTTGTCACCCGCGCAGCCGGGCGATCGGCGCTGCGCGCCCTGGTCTCGCCACTTATTGTGACTTTGATCATAGGCGGGATCACCATAGGCGTGTTCAACCCCATCGTCGCTGCGACATCCAAGGAATTTGAAACTCGCGAAGCTGCGCTTCTATCTGGCGGGCCGTCCGTGCTTTCAATTTCCGATGGGGGTCTATGGTTGCGGCAAGGCAATGACATCAGCCAGACCGTGATCCGCGCCGACCGAAGCAATCTGGATGGCACAAGCCTTCAGGGCGTGTCGTTCATAACGTTCAGCCCCGAAGGCGGACCAACACGACGCGTAGAAGCCCGCACCGCAACCCTGACGGAAGGCGCATGGGATTTGACTGATGCAAAGGCATGGCCGCTTGATCAGGGCCGCGTCGCCGAACGATGGGCCACCACCCATGAGACCCTGCGCATTCCGTCCACTTTGACGGCAGATCAAATCCGAGACAGTTTTGGCGTGCCCTCGTCTATTCCAATCTGGGAACTCCCCAGATTCATCGACCGCCTTGAACTTGCGGGGTTTTCCGCCACACGCCATGCCGTTTGGCTTCAAATGGAATTGGCATTGCCCGCCTTTCTTCTTTCAATGGTGTTGATCGGTGCAGGGTTTACCATGCGCCATCAACGGGGCGGGCGCACGGGTGTCATGGTGCTGTCTGCAATCTTGATCTGTTTCGCACTGTTCTTTCTTCGCAATTTTGCGCAAATTCTTGGTGAAAACGGCCAAATACCACCCATTTTGGCAGCATGGGCCCCGCCCGTTGCCGCGATTGGTGCGTCCCTTGGGTTATTGCTGCACTTGGAGGACGGCTAATGCGGTTCGCCCTTGCCATAATTATGGTTCTATTCCCGTTGGCGGCGATGGCCCAAGGGGCGGCGACACTTGTCGCGGATAATGTCTATATTCCCGCCGGGGGCCAAACCCTGATCGCGGAAGGCAATGTCGAAGTGTTTTATGATGGCACGCGTTTGTCGGCGCAGCGCGTGACGTTTGATCAGGCAAACGACAGCCTGACGATTGATGGCCCCATATTTATCGTCACCCCTGACGGCACGATCATCACGGCGGATGTTGCGTCACTTGATCCGCAACTTGAGAACGGCATATTGCGGGGCGCGCGGCTTGTCTTGGCCGAACAATTGCAGCTCGGGGCAAATCAAATTGACCGCGTAGATGGGCGCTACACGCAGCTGTATCAGGTTGCGGCCACGTCCTGTCACATCTGTGCCGAAGGTGAAACACCCCTTTGGGAGATCCGCGCGCGCCGCGTCATTCACGATCAAGAAGAACGTCAGCTTTATTTTGACGACGCGACATTCCGCGTTGCCGGGGTTCCTATTTTTTGGCTGCCGCGCATGCGGCTGCCTGATCCAACATTGGACCGCGCCACAGGTTTTCTGATTCCACGAATTTCATCGACTGACAATCTGGGGACAGGTATTCGCCTGCCTTATTTCATTCGCTTAGGCGATCATCGCGACCTGACCATCACGCCGTACTTGTCTACATCGACGACCACGATTGAAGCGGCCTATCGACAGGCGTTTCTACGCGGAGACATTATTGTGGACGCCGCATTCACAAATGACGACTTAACGATAGAAAATCGCGGCTATGTTTTTGTGGATGGCATATTCGATCTGGGCGACGACGTGGTTCTGCGGTTCGATGCTGAATACGCATCCGACGACGCCTATTTGTTGGAATACGGCTATTCTGAAAAGGATAGGCTCGATAGTGAAATTGCGTTGGAACGCGTGCGGGATCGAGATTTAACGCAAGCTTCACTGACATATTTTTCATCCCTGCGGGATGGCGAAGCCTCTGAAACACTGCCGCCGCTATTAGGAGAGATGTCGTGGGAACGCCGGATCGCGACATGGGGCGGAACTCTGACAGTTACGTCTGACTTACAAAGCCATTACCGCGAAACGACGGGAGATATAACGGGTCGTGATGTGGCCCGGGTGGGTGTCGGAACCGCGTGGCGCACGGATGTCGTCACGACATACGGGATGGTAGCCGAAGGGTCGATTGGCGTCGATTTGGATTACTATAATGTCAACGATGACAGCATCGTTGATGACAGTTTGCGATCGACAGCTTACGCGCAAACAACGCTACGCTATCCGATGATCCGAACAGGTAGCCATGCAACCCATATTCTGGAACCTATGGTTCAACTCGCTTGGTCAAACGTACAAGGCGACCCGGTGCGAAACGAAGATTCAATCGCGACAGAATTTGATCAATCTAACCTGTTGGCGGTGTCCAGATTTAGCGGTGAAGATGCCGTGGAAACAGGTTTGCGCGGCGCGGTTGGTCTGACGTGGACCAGAATGGGCCATGCTATTGACGGGGCCGGTTGGGATAGTACCGTAACGGTCGGTCGGGTGTTTCGCGATACGCCAGACCTAAATTTCTCTGACACGTCTGGGTTATCAAATACGGTGTCAGACTGGTTGATTGCAGGCCAACTTGGCACACCGGCTGGCTTCAGCATCCAAAGCCGACTTATATTTGATGATGCGCTTGATGTCACGAAATCTGAAACCCTTGCGGGTTGGTCCGGTGGAAAACTGGACCTCGCCGCGAGTTACATTTTCTTACCATCCGACCCAGCGGAATCCCGACTAACCGATGTGTCCGAATGGACAGTCAATGCCGACTACCGCTTTGATGATACCTGGACGATGGGCCTTGATGCGCGCTATGACGTTGTCACAAACAACCCAACCGAAACCGGTTTGGAAATTGGTTGGCAAAATGAGTGCGTCAAAGTTGATTTTTCCGTATCGCGCCGCTTTACGTCTTCCACTACAGTTACACCTAGCACAGATTTCGATCTCTCGGTTGAGCTGAACGGCTTTAGCGCCGGCCGCTCGATAGGGGTTGCATCGCGTCGATGCTCACAATGATAAAGACGAGGTTTTCCATGCGTGCATTTTTCGCCGCCGCCGCTTTCGCCCTACTAACACCAATAGCCGCTGTCGCGCAGTTTGGGCCCGCAATCGTGGTGAACGACAGTGTTGTGTCGGAATTTGAGATTGATCAACGTGTCATCATGCTGCGCACCTTTCGCACGCCAGGCAACCTTGACCAGCTTGCCCGCGAACAACTGATTGAAGATCGCCTGAAACTCGAAGCGCTTGCCTCGGCCGGATTGTCATTAACCGATGAAGGGCTGCGCGGCGCGATGTCCGATTTTGCAGGCCGCGCCAACCTTGAACTCGATCAGTTTATAACCGTTTTGTCGCAATCGGGCGTGTCCGAAGAAACCTTCCGCGACTTCGTGCGGGTCAATGTCAGTTGGCGCGATTTCATCCGAACCCGTTACGGTGACCGCGCACAAGTCACAGAAGCGGAAATCGATCAGGCGCTTGGTCAATCGGGGGCATCCTCAAGCATCGAAGTGCTGCTGAGCGAGATCATCATCCCTGCCCCGCCCCCGCGTGCAGCAGCTGCCATCGCGACCGCAGAACGTATCGCGCAGCTTACCACGCAATCTGCCTTCGAATCCGAAGCACGTCGTGTATCTGCATTGCCATCCCGTACCCGTGGTGGGCGTCTGGATTGGCTGCCAATCACGAACTATCCGGCTGGTTTGCGTGGCATTCTGCTTGATCTGTCACCATCTGAAATCACCGCGCCCATTCCCATTACCAATGGTGTGGCCCTTTTTCAAATGCGGGGCGTACGCGAAGTCCCGCGTCAAGCGCCAGAGCCCGCAGCCATTGAATACGCCGCGTTCTATATCGCCGGTGGTCTAACGGATCGCGCCCAACGCGAAGCCGCCCAAATTGATGCCCGTGTAGACACCTGCGATGATCTGTACGGTGTCGCGCGCGGTCTTCCCGAAGAACGCCTTGAACGCGATGTTCTGCCCCCCGCCGAAATCCCAACAGACGTGGCGATTGAACTGGCCAAACTCGACCCCGGTGAAACATCCTATGTCCTGACACGTGCAAACGGTGAAACGCTGGTGTTTTTAATGATGTGTGGTCGCACCCCTGCTTTGGGCGAAAATCAAGACCGCGAGGCGATCCGCAATCAATTGCGATCCCAACGGCTTGGCACCTATGCGGATGCCTTGTTGGCGGATTTGCGCGCAGCAGCAACCATTTCATTCCCCTAATGAAACCTATCGCAATCAGTTGCGGCGAACCCGCTGGCATCGGGCCAGAAGTCGCACTCGCAGCTTGGCAGCACCTGCGCCACGACATCCCGATGGTCTGGATCGGCGATCCAACCCATTTGCCCGATGGAACGGATTGGCAAGACGCCCAGAACCCGGCTGACGCGGCAAACGCATCAGCATTCCCTGTTCTTGTACGCGATTTTGGTGCGCCCCGGGTTGCTGGCGCACCCAACCCCGCCCATGCCCAAGGCGTGATTGATGCAATCGCGGATGCAGTGAACCTTGTTACGTCCGGCGACTGTGCGGCACTGTGTACGGCTCCGATCCACAAACAGGCGTTGATTGATGGCGCTGGCTTTGCCTATCCCGGACATACCGAATATCTGGCCGCACTCGCTGAGCGTGACAGCGTCGTCATGATGCTTGCCTGTGATGTCTTGCGCGTCGTCCCTGCGACCATTCACATTCCATTGTCCGACGTTGCAGACAAGCTTACGGCCGCGACGTTAACCGACACCATCCTGATTACCCACGCAGCTTTGATCCGCGATTTTGGCATCGCCGCGCCCCGCCTTGCGATTGCAGGTCTCAATCCTCATGCGGGTGAAAACGGTAAAATGGGCCAAGAAGAAATCGAAATGATTACTCCAACCTTAAACGCCCTTCGCGCCGAAGGTCTGGACATCGCAGGCCCGTTGTCAGCGGATACGATGTTCCATCCGGCGGCGCGCGCACGCTATGATGCGGCAATTTGTATGTACCATGATCAGGCCCTGATCCCCATAAAGACATTGGATTTTTCCGGTGGCGTGAACGTTACACTCGGCCTTCCCTTCGTGCGTACGTCGCCTGACCACGGCACGGCATTTGATATTGCGGGCCAAGGCAAAGCGGATCCAACCTCGATGATTGCAGCCATAAAAATGGCAGCCCAGATGGCCCAAGCCCGCAGATGACCATTGACGCACTCCCCCCTCTCAAACAGGTGATCGATACCTATGGCTTGGCCGCCAAGAAATCCCTTGGGCAGAACTTTCTTCTGGATCTCAACCTCACCGCAAAAATTGCGCGCATGTCAGGTCGCAATGAAGGTCATGATGTCCTTGAAATTGGGCCGGGTCCCGGCGGCCTTACCCGGGGGCTTCTTGCCGAAGGTGCGCGCCGCGTTTTGGCCATCGAAAAAGATCCCCGTTGCCGCCCCGCCCTCGCTGACATCCAAGCCGCCTACCCAGAACGCCTGAAAATCATCGAAGGGGACGCGCTCGACATAAATCCGCTTGATCATCTCACCCCCCCGATCCGTGTGGCCGCAAACCTACCCTATAACGTTGGAACTGAACTCTTGGTGCGGTGGCTTACCCCCCGCGAATGGCCCCCCTTTTGGGACAGCCTCACATTGATGTTCCAACGCGAAGTCGCTCAGCGCATCACAGCCGAACCGGGCAGCAAAGCTTACGGACGCCTTGCCATCCTATCGCAATGGCGCGCTGAGGCACGTATCGTGATGAACCTTCCCCCCGAAGCATTCTCTCCCCCTCCCAAAGTCTCAAGCGCCGTTGTCCACCTCACGGCGCTCAAAGAACCGCGCTTTCCAGCGGATGCAAAGATGCTACAGCACGTCACAGCAACCGCCTTCAACCAGCGGCGAAAAATGCTGCGAGCCTCCCTCAAAGGCCTCAGTCCCGATATCGAAGACCACCTTGTCGCGGCCAATATAAAACCCACGGATCGCGCAGAACAAATCGACCTCGAGCGGTTTTGCGCGCTCGCGCGCAGCCTTAAGTCAGCCTAAGTTCACGTCTTTGCTTTTCTCAAACTCCGGGGGGGACGCGCCCGCGCGGCGGGGGCAGCGCCCCCATCTTTTTTGCAGATTTTCAAAGAAAATTTGCACCCGCTCGCCGCAGGCGCAAACACGGTATTCAATCCGTCAAAAGATTACTCAGCCGCTTCGGGCGTTGCACCATCATCTGGCTCTGATTGATCCGGGCGGGTCTTGGGTTTACGGGTACGGCGCTTTTTTGGGGCTTGCTCTGGCGTCTCGACCAATCCGCTATCACCATCTGCACCCGCAGCGCTTTCTTCAACAGGGGCTGCTGCCGCAGCTTCTTCTTGTGCCTTCAGCCGCGCATCGCGTTCGCGGTCTCGCTCCGCTTGACGTTCGCGGTTCTGCTTTTCCTGCTCTTCGCGTTTCGCGTCGATTTCCTTTTGGGCGTCGGCCAACATACGGGTGTAGTGTTCTGCGTGCTGGGCAAAATTCTCTGCATTTACCCGATCACCAGAAAGAACCGCGTCGCGGTGCAACTGATTGTACTTTTCGATGATCTGCTGGGGGGTGCCCCGCACTTTGCCCTCGGGCCCCGAACTGTCGAACACGCGGTTGACGATATTGCCACCGGATGGGCGATTGTTGTTGCGGTTCTTGTTCCGCGAACGGGATCTTGAAGACTTCATAAAGGTGGTTCCAGTTTTTCGGTTTCGTCGCGCCCCATGTCCCACCTCATGCGGAAACAAAATAACAGGGCCTGCGATGTTCTGGCGTGCGTCGGGTCGTGGTGCGTATGCCCCGTGTCCTACCGACGCCTTTGACTATGCCGCACAACAGGTTAATCGCAAGTAGATTCTGCATCGAATCCAACAAAACTCGCACCTAAAGGGGCTTTTGCCCTACCACGACACGGTCGCGCCCATCCAAATCTGGGCGAATCTCGATATTTTTAAACCCGCCTCGCTTGAACATTTGGCTCACTGCGCGCCCTTGGGTCGGCCCGATTTCAACCATCAGCCATCCGCCCACGTTCAAATGCGCCCCCGCGCCAGCCGTGATTATGCGGTAACAGCTCAACCCGTCGCCCTCGTCCGTCAGCGCCATACGTGGCTCATGCAGCACTTCGGGGGATAGCCCCTCCATTTCATCCAGCGCAATATAGGGCGGGTTGGACACGATCAGATCAAATTCCCCTGTGACAGGTCCATACCAAGACCCTTGGCGCAGCTCCAACCGATCAGCCACCCCGAGCTTCTCTGCATTCTCATGGGCGATCCGCAGTGCTGGCACGCTCATATCTGTCGCCAGACCAAAACCGGCATCCCGCGCAGCCAGCAGGCTTATGGCAATGGCGCCGGACCCAGTCCCAAGATCAAGAACATTCGTCCAAGGCACATCAAGCGCAGCAGTAACGAGTATTTCGGTTTCGGGCCGTGGATCCAGGACATCTTGGTTGACCTTGAACCGATGTGCAAAAAAATCCCGTCCGCCCAAAATATGGCTCAGCGGCACACCGGACGCACGCGTGCGTGTGCGTTCTATAAAGATGTCATATCGTGTTTTATCTGCAAATTCGCCATTGCTGACATAATCGGGCGGAAACGACGCAGCCCAGATACGGCGCGCTTCTTTGACAGGATTATCGACGCCAGAACCACGGCCAAGTATCGCAATGGCTTCTGTCACTGCCTCAGCGTTCCAAGCATCCAAATCGTAGGAACGCCCGTCAACAGTGAAGAACATTACTCGCCCATCTCCGCCAGTGCGGTAGCTTGGGCATCCTGAATAAGTCCGTCGATAACTTCGTCCAGATCGCCCTGAATAACCTGATCCAGCTTATACAGTGTCAGGTTAATGCGGTGATCGGTCATGCGTCCTTGGGGGAAGTTATAGGTGCGGATACGCTCGGAACGATCCCCCGACCCCACTTGGGACGCACGATCAGCGCTTCGTTCATCATGCAACTTTTGACGCTCGGCATCATAAAGCCGCGTTTTCAAAACCTGCATCGCGATCTCTCGGTTACGGTGCTGGGATTTTTCCGAACTCGTCACCACGATCCCGCTGGGCATGTGGGTGATGCGCACGGCGGAATCTGTTGTGTTCACATGCTGACCCCCAGACCCAGAGGCCCGCATCG
>CAYOSK010000034.1:0-21513 GCA_964406585.1 uncultured Octadecabacter sp.
CACTTCATGCAGGTGCCGTTGCGCACCAGCGTGTAGTTGCCGCACTCGCCGCAGGGATCACCTTCATAGCCCTGCATTTTCGCTTTGTCGCGCGCAGACATGGTCGTGGCACCCGTTGCGATTGCACTCGTGGCCGTTGCTTGCGCCATGCCACCGCCGGCGGCGACGGCAGGAACGATGGTTTCAAGCGCGGCACTTGCGTCCACACCTTCGCCAATCGCAACCGATCCCGCACCGCCCTGCAACACAACCAGATCGTTTGGAACCCGCTTGCGCAGATATCCTGTTGAACTGATTTGTTTCAACACTTCCAGTGACTTGGACGCAGCTGTGTCTGTCATCTCTTGAATGTTGGACACGCCTTCTTCTTCACCCCGGCCCAGATCGTCAAACGATGCGCCTTCTGGTTTCACATGGGCCAAATCGGTGCGGTCGAGGTAAGAAACAGCCAGTTCGCGGAAAATGTAATCAAGGATCGACGTTGCGTTTTTGATGCTGTCGTTGCCTTGTACCATGCCCGCAGGTTCGAACTTGGTGAATGTGAAAGCATCCACAAACTCTTCCAGTGGCACACCGTACTGAAGACCAACGGATACAGCGATCGCAAAGTTGTTCATCATTGCGCGGAAACCGGCACCTTCTTTGTGCATATCAATGAAGATTTCACCAAGATTGCCGTCCTCATACTCCCCCGTGCGCAGGTACACTTTGTGCCCGCCCACGTTGGCCTTTTGGGTATAGCCCTTGCGACGCTGAGGCATCTTTTCACGGTGGGATTTGATGATTTCTTTGACGACGACCTTTTCGATGATCTTTTCGGCGATGACTTGCGCCTTTTCCATCGTGTTGCCGTTCTCAAGGATTTCTTCGGCTTCCTCGTCATCCTCAATCAATGCTGCCGCAAGGGGTTGTGACAGTTTCGACCCATCGCGATACAGCGCATTCGCCTTCACACCAAGCGACCAAGACAACTCATACGCCTTTTGACAATCTTCAATGGTGGCGTCGTTGGCCATATTGATCGTCTTGGAAATCGCACCCGAGATGAAAGACTGGGCCGCAGCCATCATCGTGATGTGGCTTTCTACGGACAAGAACCGCTTGCCCTTTTTGCCGCATGGGTTGGCACAATCGAACACTGAATAATGCTCTTGTTTGAGGTGAGGTGCGCCTTCCAACGTCATGGTCCCGCAGACGTGGTCATTGGCCAGATCGACGTCTTCCTTTGAAAAGCCCAAAGATTTCAACAAATCAAACGTTGGATCGTTCAGCTTTTCGGCGGGAATGCCCAAAACGTCTTTGCAGAATTCTTCACCCAGCGTCCACTGATTGAACACAAACCGAATGTCGAATGCGGACGGCAGCGCTGCTTCGATCTTGTCGATCTCTGCTTGGCCAAACCCATGGCCCACGAGGGCCGTGTGATTGATGCCCGGTGCGTTGCCCAACGTGCCGTGTCCAACGGCATAGGCCTGAATTTCTTCCGCTTGGGACGTCGTGTAGCCCAATTTCGCAAGAGCGGCCGGAACAGATTGGTTGATGATCTTGAAATAGCCACCGCCAGCAAGCTTTTTGAACTTCACCAAGGCAAAGTCAGGCTCAATCCCCGTTGTGTCGCAATCCATAACCAAACCAATCGTGCCGGTCGGTGCGATCACGGTCGCTTGCGCATTGCGATAGCCATGCTTTTCGCCCAGCTTCAGCGCTTCGTCCCACGTGGACATTGCGATGTCGATCAGGCGCGCATCAGGGCAATTGGCGTGGTCTAATGGAACGGGCTTTACGTCCAGCTTTTCGTAGCCATCCGATGCGCCGTAGGCCGCGTTGCGGTGGTTGCGGATCACTTTTAGCATGTGATCCTTGTTCTTTTTGTACCCGTCAAAAGCGCCAAGCTCGCCCGCTATTTCAGCAGATGTCGCATAGGCAACGCCCGTCATGATCGCCGTCAGTGCGCCGGCCATCGATCGGCCTGCGTCACTGTCATAGCTATAGCCCATGTTCATCAACAAGCCGCCGATGTTTGCATAGCCCAGACCCAACGTCCGGAAGTCATAGGACCGCTGCGCGATTTCTTTGGATGGGAACTGCGCCATCATCACAGAAATTTCGAGCGTCACAGTCCACAAACGGGACGCATGCATATAATCTTCGACTTGGAATTCTCCGTCGTCAAAGAACGTCAGCAAATTCATCGACGCCAAGTTACAGGCCGTGTCATCAAGGAACATGTATTCGGAACACGGGTTTGACCCGCGGATCGCACCGTCTTCGGGGCATGTGTGCCACGCATTGACCGTGTCATGGTACTGGATGCCCGGATCCGCGCAGGCCCACGCTGCGTGACCCACCTTTGACCAAAGATCGCGCGCTTTGATGACTTTGGCAACTTCACCGTTCTTGCGGTTGATGAGTTTCCAGTTCGCGTCATCCTCAACCGCCTTCAAGAACGCATCTGTCACACGAATGGAGTTGTTCGAGTTCTGCCCAGAGACAGAGTTGTACGCTTCGGAATCCCAGTCGGTGTCATAGGTTGGGAATTCAATGCTCGTATGGCCCTGCTTTGCGTAGTCCAGCACGCGCTTGACGTAGGTTTCGGGTATCGCAACCTTTTTGGCGCCGCGAATGGCGTCTTTCAGTTGAGTGTTTTTCTTAGGGTCATAGGCATCAGCCTCGGCCCCGTCCCAGCCTTTGATCGCGCCGAAAATCTCGTTCAGCTTTTGCTCATGCATTTTGGAACCCGCGACGATCGACGCCACTTTTTGTTCTTCAAGCACCTTCCAGTCGATAAATTCTTCAATATCCGGGTGATCCGCGTCCACGATCACCATCTTGGCAGCCCGGCGAGTGGTGCCACCCGATTTAATCGCACCAGCAGCACGGTCCCCAATTTTCAAGAACCCCATAAGGCCCGACGACTTACCACCGCCTGACAGGCTTTCGCCATCAGCGCGCAAAGACGAAAAGTTGGTCCCAGTTCCTGAACCATATTTGAAAAGACGCGCTTCGCGGACCCATAGGTCCATGATGCCGCCGTCATTCACCAGATCATCTGATACCGACTGAATGAAACAGGCGTGCGGCTGCGGGTGTTCGTAAGACGATGTGGATTTCGTCAATTTCTTTGTCTGATAATCGACGTAGTGGTGACCCTGCGCTGGCCCATCGATGCCATAAGCCCAGTGCAAGCCAGTGTTAAACCACTGTGGGGAATTCGGAGCGGCACGCTGTGTTGCCAACATATACCGCATTTCGTCGAAGTAGGTTTTTGCATCTTCTTCGGTTGAGAAATAGCCGCCTTTCCAACCCCAGTACGTCCAAGCACCCGCCAAGCGGTCGAATACCTGTTTGGCGGAGGTTTCACCGGACATTTCCGCGCCGTCAGCAGGCACCGAACGCCACAGGAACTCTGGCACGCCTTTTTCTTCAATCTTCACGGTGGCGGAGGGCACCCCAGCCTTACGGAAGTACTTCTGCGCAATAACGTCAGACGCAACCTGCGACCACGCTTCGGGGATCTGGCAGTCTTCAAGTTTGAAAACAATGGTCCCGTCAGGGTTCCGGATTTCCGATGTGGCTGATTTGAATGCCACGGATGCATATGCATCCTGTCCGGATGTGGTGAAGTTGCGTTCAATTTTCATCGCGCTCGTGCCTTTTTTGTTTCTGCGGACTGACGATGCAGTCCCTATCCCTGTCCCCGGCCCATCCTGGTCCGGCACTATCCCTGCAAAGCCTGACTTCGGCTCCGATTATTTGCGTTCAAAGACAATTATGCGTGGTCCAAACCGTTTCGATCCCCTGAAATTCAGGGGTCTAACTCACGTCAAGTTTGCCGATCAGCAGCTTGTCGCTTGAAACCTGTCCCACGCTGTCTGCGCCACTATATGTTGTGTCGTCTCGTCCAGCTCACACAACATCGCTCAACTACACCTAGGGGGTCAACGAAATTTTTACCCTAAATATGGATTAATTCATCTTGACCGGACTCTTGCCGGTTGTCCCAAGAGGCACCGCCCGATTCCCCCTCAGGTTTGTACACAAACGTATGCCTAGATTGTTAACCTTTGCCTCAATCGGAAAAACGCTTTTTTGCCAATTTACTAACGCCCAAAGTTTACAAATTACATGAGTTATCCACAGGTCAAACGGACGGGCCCTCGTAGGTTGCAAAACACGTCTTTGCCTCCCGTCGTCGCTGTGTCAGGATCGACACTGAACAATCAGGAGAAAATAATGCGCGCTTTGGTTTTGGTATTGGGTCTTGGTCTCGCGGCTTGCACAGACATCCCTACATCTGGTGTCGCACCCGCGGCCGGCGAAGCGCCAGCCGGTGCCCAACAGGCTTATTTTCCGGCCTTTCCGGCAGTCTTGTTCGCGGCCGCAAGCGAAACCTGCAACGGTCCCGGGCAAACAGTCGTGCGTCCCAACCAAAATATAGTGCGCTGCGAATCCCTGCCCGACCCAGAATCAGCGGCGGCGATCATTTTGCAGTTCAATGGAACCGTCGAAGACCTCCCAAAGTTGGTCATCGCAATTTCGGGGCGCGATACGTCACAAGGATATCTTGTCACCGCTGACAACTACCTAAACGTTCCGCAGCGTGATGGCGGGACCCAGCAAATTCGCTTTCCCGACCCCGAAGCAGAGCGCGATATGCGTAACCTGTTAGTTGCCGTTGGTGGTCGCCCTATCTAGGCGATCCCCCGAAGGGGTGGTTTTAACGAAAGGAAGACTTGGGTTTTTGAAGAAGTGGTCGGGGCGAGAAGATTCGAACTTCCGACCCCCTGTACCCAAAACAGGTGCGCTACCAGGCTGCGCCACGCCCCGAACCGAGGCCTCGTCTAAACCCGCAGGCGACGGTTGAAAAGACCTAAAATCGACAAATCGATTAATTCGTCGTGCACGGCCATGCAACATCATCACCAAGAGACGGATGCTGGACCACATTGCCAGCCGCCAGCCCTAGCCGTTCGGCCAAGCCGCCGTTAATTTCCAAGACGTATTGAATATCTGATCCGCCAAAGATTGGCGTCTCGTCCAACGGTTGGGCCATACTGTGGATCTTGTCGACAACGCCGTCGGGTCCGACAAACACCATATCTAACGGGATCAGCGTGTTGCGCATCCAAAAACTAACCCGCCGGGGGCGATCATAGACAAACAGCATACCTTCTAGTGTCGCCATACTTTCGACGAACATCAAACCTTGGGCCCGTTCCTGGTTTGTATCCGCAACCGACACGGAAAACTGCGCAGATCCGAAATCCCCGCGCAAAGACACTGTGTCTTCGGAACACGCGGCAAATGCGGCCTGTCCGACAAACACGACACAAACCGTCGAAAAGATTAACTGCGCGAAACTGCGCTTTCCCATGGCAACACCTCAGCCGCCATTAACCCGCGTTTGCCTTCGATGGACCGCAGCGCAATGGCTTCGCCGGGAAGCAAATCAGCCAGTCCGGCAAGACGCAAGACTTCAACATGCACAAATACGTCAGCAGCCGATCCAAAGACGTTTGCAAACCCAAATCCCTTGGCCTTGTCGAACCATTTAACGCGCGCAGGTTCAATTGGCGCATTGGCCACTTCTTCCGCATCAAAATCGGCAAAGTCGGCCAACCCCGCGCCAATTGGCGCGTCGCTTTGATGGACATGTAGCACCTCTGATGCTTGCAGACCGCGTTCGGTTTCGACAACCAAAATATCGATCTCAGTGCCGTCCCCAACGGAGCTTTGGCCGTAGTTGCGCAAAACATTGGCATGCAACAAAATGTCCGGTCCACCGTCCTGTGCGACGATAAATCCGAATCCCTTTCCGGGATCGAACCACTTCACGTGGCCCGACATTTCATATCCCTGTGCGTCTTGGTCTTCCATAGTCCTGCCCTCGTCCGCGCGGCCCCATTTCCACAACGAACATATCCATCCACCCCCTCATTGAACCTCTATGCCCAGTATTACAAGCATTCCATTGGGTCAATTTTCGCGAAGCGTGAAAAATTAGGGGTTTAAACGGTCAATTTTCCAAGGGGTTCCACCCCCTTTTCGCGACCAACGAAAGCGATCGTGCAACCTAAAGTCGCCATCGGCCCAAAATTCGATTTCCACCGGAGAGATTCGAAACCCGCCCCAAAAAGGAGGGCGATCCGGGTTCGGGCCTTTGGTCGCGGTAATCTTAGCGACTTCAGCAACCAATGATGCACGCGATGTCAGCGGGCGAGACTGCGCAGACGCCCAAGCCCCCAGCCTGCTCTTGAGGCTACGCGACGCATAGTAAGCATCTGCTTGTGGGCCCTCTTCGCGCGAGACTGTTCCGCGGACCCGTATTTGGCGACGCAACGATTTCCAGTGCATCACAAAGGCCGCCTTACCGCTTTGCGCCAGCTCTTGCCCCTTTACGCTGTCATAGTTCGTGTAAAACACAAATGCGTCGTCTTCGATCTCCTTCAACAAGACCATACGGGCGTTCGGCATCCCATCCCCGTCAACCGTAGACAGGGCGATTGCATTCGGATCGTTCAGTTCACTTGCTTGGGCTTCGGCCAACCACGCGCGGGCCAGTTCAAAAGGATCATCGCCCGCAAATTTTCCGGATCGGTCTGCCATCGTTTTTTCGCTTTCATTGTGGATTGATAGCATAGGTGACCCAAGAGCAGGATTGGTCAAGGGGATCTTGCCCCCCATCTTGAAGCAGTCGCTGCAATCGCCTACACCACCGCTAAAGCTGCGCGATTAGTCGCGGCAATTGAAAGGGACTGACATGTCATCAAATTTGATGAAGGGGAAACGCGGCTTAATTATGGGCCTCGCCAATGACAAATCCATCGCTTGGGGCATTGCCAAAGCGTTAGGTGACGCCGGGGCGGAACTCGCGTTTTCGTATCAGGGAGACGCCTTGAAAAAGCGTGTTGATCCTCTTGCTGCATCATTGGGGTCGGATCTGGTTTTGCCCTGCGATGTGTCTGATGAAGCGTCAATTGACGCGTTATTTGACAGCCTGAAAGATCGCTGGGACAACCTTGACTTCGTCGTCCATGCCATTGGGTTTTCTGACAAAAACGAATTGCGTGGCCGCTACGTTGATACCAGCCGCGATAACTTTGCGATGACCATGGACATTTCGGTGTATTCGTTCACGTCTGTGATGCAGCGCGCTGAAAAAATGATGAACCCAGGCGGGTCTGCGATCACGCTGACGTATTATGGGGCGGAACGCATCATGCCCCACTACAACGTCATGGGCGTGGCCAAAGCAGCGCTCGAAGCGTCGGTACGCTACCTTGCAGAGGACCTTGGCAAAGATGGCATTCGGGTCAATGCAATCAGCGCAGGACCTATCAAAACACTCGCGGCATCCGGGATCGGTGATTTCCGTTATATCCTGAAGTGGAACGAGTATAATTCACCGCTTCGGAAAAATGTTTCCATCGACGAAGTAGGCGGATCGGCGTTGTATTTGTTGTCTGACCTAAGTTCGGGCGTGACAGGTGAAACACACCACGTTGATGCCGGGTACCATGTTGTTGGCATGAAGGCCGTTGACGCGCCTGACATGTCGCCAGCAAAGGGTTAGGCTTTTGGCCTCGCTTTCTCGCTTTATTGTATGATCAAACCAAAGGCTGCCAAATGACGGATCGTTTGCCCCATGAAAAAGGATTCCACATTTCGTGGGATCAAATTCACCGCGACAGCCGCGCTTTGGCGTGGCGACTAGACGGCAAAGGGCCCCTGGATGGGGCATGGAAGGCCGTTGTTGCGATCACCCGTGGTGGTATGGCGCCTGCGATGATTGTTTCGCGTGAATTGGACGTTCGAACTGTCGATACGATTTCTGTGGTTTCCTATCATTCCGGGGGGGGAAAGGCCGACCAGCGGCGTGAAGCCAAGGTTCTAAAGGCACCGGACAATGACATCATGGGTGATGGCACCGGAATCTTGATCATTGATGATCTGGTCGACAGCGGTAAGACCCTTGAACTGGTCCGCGAACTTTACCCGAATGCCCATTTCGCCACTGTTTATGCCAAACCAGAAGGCGAACCGCAGGTCGATACCTTTATCACGGGCGTGTCCCAAGACACATGGATCTTTTTCCCGTGGGATATGGCTCTACAATACGTTGAACCCTACCGCGGCAAAGACTGACCGCAACAGGCGGACCCTGCCCTTTGGGGAAAGTTGCACTTGCGAAGATGAAGCCTGCCCATTTTCATCGTGGCAAAGACAACGCCCGCCGAAGGCATCGATGAAGGCAACACAATGACCCTTTCGCGCACTGCAACGACCTTTTCACCCCCCGTTATGGAAGCACGGCGCTGGCTTGAGGGCGTTGATTTTTCAGATCGTCCTTTGATCAATGTAAGCCAAGCGGCCCCTGTTGACCCGCCGCCACTTGCACTGCGCGAGGCGATGGCGCGGTTGCTGGTCGAAGTCGATGAGACGCATTTATATGGTCCGGTGCTTGGTCTGCCCGAACTTCGAGAAGAGGTCGCGCGGAACTGGTCTGACAGTTATGGCGGGTCAATTCGCTCGGATAATGTTGCAATTACATCGGGCTGTAATCAGGCGTTTACCGCAGCCATTTCAACCCTTTGCGCCGAAGGCGACGAGGTCATCGTGCCGGTTCCCTACTATTTTAACCACCGGATGTGGCTGGATATGGCAGGGGTCAGAACGGTCCCGTTGGCGGCGCGTGCGAACCTCATCCCGACGGCGCAGGACGCCAAAGCGTTGATCACCGAAAAGACCCGCGCGATTGTTTTGGTGACGCCCAATAATCCCGGCGGTGTCGAATATCCGTCGCAAACCGTTCATGAATTTGGGGCCCTTGCCCGCGCCCACGGGATCGCTTTGATCATTGATGAAACATATCGCGACTTTGACAGCCGCACAGGCGCACCACACCCGCTTTTTGAGGATGAAAATTGGGATGAGACACTGATTCAGCTGTATTCCTTTTCCAAGGCCTATCGTCTGACAGGGCACCGGATCGGCGCGATGGTTGCCTCGAAGGCCCGCCTATCTGAGGTCGAGAAATTTCTGGACACCGTCACGATCTGTCCAAACCAACTGGGCCAACATGCGGCCCTTTGGGGAATGCGGAACCTTGGGGATTGGTTGGCCGGGGAGCGGATGGAAATTTTGGATCGACGCGCCGCGATTCATGACCAAATGCCCCGTCTTGAAAAAATGGGATGGGCGCTTGACGGGTGTGGGGCCTATTTTGCCTACCTGCGCCACCCATTTGATATCGCGTCAGATGATCTTGCCCGCGATCTTGTCCGAAAGGTCGGTGTGCTGACATTGCCGGGAACATTTTTTATGCCCGATGGCGGCGGCAGACAGCATTTGCGAGTGGCCTTTGCAAATGTGGATCGCGCTGGAATAACGACATTGTTTGATCGCTTGGTCGACTACACAGCTTAGCCTGCGCAGATCAGCTTGCACGTGGCGGGGCGCAGGCCTATTCAGGGACCAACACGATTGAAGGACGGCATGATTATGGCCAAAGGCAAAACCAAGAATTTCTTTGTGTGGATCGTTTTGGGTCTGCTGTTTGTCGGGCTGATTGGCTTTGGCACAACGGGATTGTCTGGCAACGTGCGTTCGATTGGGTCGGTTGGTGACAAATCGTTGTCGGCGCAGGCGTATTACCAAGAACTTCAAACGCAGATCAGTATTCGCAGCGCTCAACTTGGACGTCAGATTTCGTTTCCTGAAGCAGACCAGGAAAACCTACCGTTGCGCGCGCTGCAATCTGTGTTGGCACAGCGTACGTTGGACAACGAAGCCGCCCAGCTTGGCCTATCTGTTGGTGATGATGTGGTCAGTGAACAGGTCTTAGCGACCCCCGCGTTCAGGGGCCCTGACGGCACATTTGATCGGGCCTATTACCGCGAAGCCTTGGGGCGCAATGGGACAAGCGTACGGGACTACGAAACATCCCTGCGTGAAGGCGCCGCACGTGCATTGGTGCAAGGCGCAGTGTTTACCGGCATCCCTGAACAGCAAACATTTGGCGACCGGGTGACACAGCACAACCGCGAAGGCCGTACCTTTACTTGGGCGCCGATAACCGCACTTGATGTCGAAGTTATCCTGCCTGAGCCATCAGATGAAGATTTGCGCGCGTTTTACGATGCAAACCCAGATCTTTACACCAGCGAAGAATCTCGCAGCATTCGGTATGTTTGGCTGACACCTGACATGATCCAAGATGATTTGCCTGTGGACGAAGACGAATTACGCGCAGAGTATGACGCGCGGATCGATGAATATGTTCAACCAGAACGGCGCCTGATCGAGCGCCTCGCGTTTTCGGATGACGCCGCAGCACAAGCGGCCCTTGATGCGATTAATTCTGGCGAAACCTCGTTTCCGGAATTGGTACAGGAGCGTGGACTGACGCTTGATGATGTGGATGCGGGCGACGTAACACAGGCTGATATGGGCGCCGCTGGTGCCGCGATCTTTGCGCTAGAAACGGGCGGCGTAACCGGCCCTTTCCCATCTGATCTGGGACCGGCATTGTTTCGAATGAATGCTATTTTGGCTGCGCGAAACACTACCTTTGAACAGGCCCTGCCAGAGCTTCGCGAAGATCAATCCGCCGCGCGTGCGCGCCGCGTGATCGAAGACCAAATTGACCCAATTACAAACCTGCTGGCCGGCGGCGCACAACTAAGCGACGTAGCAGAACAAACAGACATGCAGATCGGCGAAATTGAATTCACGCAAGACATATCTATCGGTATCGCCGGCTATGCCGCGTTCCGCGATCTTGCCGTGCAGCAAGACGTCGGCGACTTCGCCCAACTCGAAGACCTAGACGACGGCGGCCTTTTCGCAATCGAAGTTGTTGCGATCAACCCGCCTGCCCTTATTCCTTTCGAAGATGTCCGCGCTGATGTCATTGATGGTTGGGACAGCTCAGAAACGCTTAAGATTGTCATGGACGATGCAAACGAACGTGCGGCACGGATCAACAGTTTTGAGGGCCTTGAAACCACCCAAGAGACGGCGATAATCCGTCGTGGGTTTATCAATGGCACCCCACCAACCTTTGTCACAGACGTGTTTGAGATGAACGTGGGCGACACACAGGTCATGGCAAATGGCGACAGCGCGATTATCGTTCGTCTTGCAGACATCATTGAAGCTGATCAACAAGATGATACCTTTGCGGCGGAAACAGCAACTATTTCAGAAACAGCGGCCGAAGGCATCGCACAAGACATTTACGAGTTTTATTCGCGGGCCGTACAATTGCGCACCGAAGTACAGATCAACGATGCTGCCGTGAACGCTATCCATACAAATTTGCGCTGATATGACTCCAGATTTTGACACCTTCGCGCGCGGCTATGACGCCGGACACAATCAAATTGTCTATACGCGCCTTATGGCCGATCTCGACACGCCAGTCTCACTGATGTTGAAACTGACTGGCGCTGGGAAACATGCATTCCTATTGGAATCTGTCACCGGTGGCGAAGTGCGAGGGCGTTATTCAATCGTTGGTATGAAACCGGATCTGATTTGGGACTGCAACGGCACAACAAGCCGTATCAATCGCACCGCCCGTTTTGACGACGACGCTTTTGAAGATCAGGCTGGGGATCCTCTTGAAAACTTGCGCAGCTTGATCGCAGAAAGCCGGATTGATCTGCCCCTTGACCTACCTGCCGCGTCGGCTGGGCTATTCGGATATTTGGGCTACGACATGATCCGGCTTGTGGAACATTTGCCTGATGTAAATCCTGATCCATTGGGATTGCCGGATGCCGTTATGCTGCGCCCATCCGTTGTGGCGGTGCTGGATGGTGTAAAAGGCGAAGTCATTCTTGTCGCGCCCGCCTATGCTACGTCGGGCCTCACGGCGAAGGCCGCCTATGCGCAGGCCGCCGAACGCGTGATGGATGCGCAGCGTAGTCTTGAAATGCCGGTACCTTTGACCGAACGCACCTTGGGTGACAGCGAAGCAGCGCCAGATCCCGTATCCAATTTTTCGCAATCCGGATACATGCAAGCCGTTGAAAAAGCCAAAGAGTACATCAAGGCTGGGGATATTTTTCAATGCGTGCCATCCCAACGCTGGACCCAGACTTTTGGCGAACCACCCTTTGCGCTTTACCGCAGCTTGCGGCGCACGAACCCATCGCCCTTCATGTTCTATTTCAATTACGGGGATTATCAGGTCATTGGTGCGTCCCCTGAAATACTGGTCCGCGTTTTTGGATCCGAAGTTACGATCAGGCCCATCGCAGGGACCCGCCCCCGTGGGGCCACGCCAGAAGAAGACAACGCCAACGAAGCCGATCTAATGGCGGACGAAAAAGAACTGGCGGAACACCTGATGCTGTTGGATTTAGGGCGCAATGACACAGGCAAAGTGTCGAAAATCGGCAGTGTAAAGCCAACTGAACAATTCATCGTCGAACGATATAGCCACGTCATGCACATCGTTTCTAACGTCGAAGGGGAATTGGCTGACGATCAAGATGCCCTATCCGCATTTTTCGCAGGCATGCCCGCAGGCACTGTTTCGGGTGCGCCAAAGGTCCGTGCGATGGAAATTATCGACGAGCTAGAGCCCGAAAAACGCGGCGTTTACGGTGGCGGTTGCGGTTATTTCAGCGCGAACGGCGATATGGACATGTGCATTGCCCTTCGAACCGCCGTTCTCAAGGGCGATCAACTTTATATCCAAGCGGGCGGCGGCGTGGTGTATGACAGTGATCCTTATGCAGAATATATGGAAACCGTCCATAAATCGAATGCAATCCGACGCGCCGCGGCCGATGCGGCGATGTTCCGATCTGGCAATTCATAGACCGTAAGGTGGACCCGAATGGGCCGCTCTGCGCACCCTAGCCCACACACAGATCAATAAATTTTTACAGAAATTAACCAGATTTTTGCGCTTAAGCCTTAACACATGTCTCCGCATTTGGTCGGAGCATTGTGAAACATGTCAAAAGAAGCGCCCCGCGACGTCATCGCCTGTGAAAATATCGTTTTGCATCACGCGTCAGCCGTACAACTCGGTTCGGGTCTTTTGCTCTTGGATCCGATCACATTAGATGTTGTGGCCGCCAACCGTGGGCTTCTTTCTCAGTATGCAACTCTTCTGCGTCTCGAAGATGTATTTCAAGCCCAAGATGCCGACCTTATACGACGCGAACTCGCCAGCGATGAATTCGGACCGGCCCGCAATCTGCGCCTCAACTGCGGGGCGGTCGTGTGGGTTCGCTTCTATGGAACCGGTGACTACATTGCGATTGATCTAACGTATGCAAAGCAAGACCAATCAGACAAAGGCGACTTCAACCATCAATTCGCGCGATGCATTGCCGACCTGTCCCAAGTCCATGACCTGACCATAGCAAGCGAGGCAAATGAGTTATCCCCCTACTTAGATAAGCTTGTCTGCGGTGTGCAGTCCTTAATAGGTTTCGACCGCGTGATGATTTACAAGTTCGACACTGACCTTAACGGAGAGGTCTTGGCCGAGGCGAGAACGTCTAACGCAATACCCTCATTCAAAGGCCTCAAATTCCCCTCAGGTGACATTCCAAAACCAGCACGGGATTTGTTTTTACGAAACAAAGTGCGTCAGATCATCGATACTGATGGCGGCCCCGATATCGTTGTTTCAACATCGCAATCTGGGCAAGAGGTCGTATTCGATCAGACGCTTTCATCTTTCAGATACACTGCCCCTATTCATCTTGAGTATCTCAAAAATATGGGCGTCACAGCGAGCCTGACAATAGGAATCGTCGTCGGTCAGAAACTGTGGGGGCTTGTGTCCTGTCACCATTTGACGGGCCCAAGACAGATCGAGGCCAACAACCTCATGCTTTGCCATGTCTTGTCCGATCTGGCGTCAAACCAAATTGCACGTCTTATGGAACGTCAACGCGAGGCGGCGAGTGCGAAAACCAAGACGCTTTTGTCGATGCTGTCACATTCAAACGAACCGCTGCAGGCAGCCGACGACTTCGAAGGTACGATTGCTTGTTTTCAGCGGGAATTGCTTGATTTGTTGGGCGCGGACGGCATCCACTTTGAATCAGAGACGACGAACTGGATCATCGGGTCCGTCCCGGATCGCGACGCCACCAAACACATCGACAGCGTCGCAAAGCAGTGGCTACAAGAAAACAATCGCACATATGTCGCGACAGCGGACCTCGCGCGGCTTTGTCCAAATCTGCACGACAAGATCAAACCGATTAGCGGACTGATGCACATAAGATCATGGGATTCCAAAAGCTGTTTACGTGTGTACAGAAAAACAACGATGAACCTGTCAACGTGGGCTGGGGATCCCGACGCAAAGGCGCGCTATGCTGAAATCTCTGATAATGCCCTCCACCCACGAAATTCTTTCGAAGCCTTTAAAGAAACTGTCGCGGGGTGCAGCGACGTCTGGGACCACACCGAAATCCAAATCTTAGGCGATTTGCATGCAGGTCTTCGCAACCTAGAAATGACATTCCACAAAGCAGTTCGGGAACGTCAGTTGCGCCAATCAAATGCGGAATTGCGCGGCGCCTTGAAAGATGCCGAATATCAGGCACACCACGATCCGCTGACTGAACTGGCAAACCGGCGTGGGTTCGAAACGTTCTTAAACGACCTTCAACACCGCAAGGATCGGCCCAACACGATGTGGCTGTGTCACATCGACATCGACCACTTTAAAAACATCAATGATACGTATGGCCATCTGGCAGGGGACGCCGTTCTTCAACATATCGCCAAAGCACTGAAACGTGCAGCGCCCCCAAACAGCACAGCCGCACGAATTGGCGGGGATGAGTTTACCTTAATCTTGCCCGGCAACATTCAAGACATTGACGTTCGAAATATCTGTGCGTCCTTAATTGACACACTCTCTGTGCCGATTGTGTTTAACGACATCAGCATAGACGTTTCATGTACCTGCGGGGTGACGTCATTTGCCGCTGGAACAGAAAACAGCAGTGATATTCTGGCCCGGTCCGACCTTGCGCTTTATCGCGGCAAAGCGAATGGACGCGGTGTATTTGAGTTTTTCACGAAATGCATGGAACACCATCAACAGGCCCGTCTATCCATCGAAGACGACATCAAAGCCGCCATAAAGAACGGTGAATTCACGCCCTATTTCCAACCGCAAATCGATGTGCGCAGCAAAGCCGTCGTTGGAATAGAAATGCTTGCGCGGTGGCGTCATCCAACCAAAGGCATTTTGACGCCACAGCATTTTCTTTCGGTTGCTCAAGCCATTGGGGTTCAGGACGTTATTGATAGGCAACTGTTCTTTCAGGCCGTCACGTTTCAATCGGATTGGGCGGATAGGACCGGACGAAGAATACCGATTTCTGTCAATGTCACACTAGAAAGACTGCGCAGCGCCGACTTGCTCAACGACCTTCAGTCACTTGGGGGTGATGCGTCCAGCATCTCCTTAGAACTCTTGGAAGCCATCGATCTTAGCGATGATGACGCCGTGTTTGATGTGGCTTTGAAAAAGCTACGCCAAACCGGGGTCGGGATCGAAATTGACGATTTTGGCGCTGGTCGAACATCGTTGCTATCCGTGCTCAGACTGAAGCCTGATCGATTGAAAATCGACAAACGGCTGATTGACCCGATTGTCAAAGACATCGCCGCGCGTGATGTCGTTAAATCGGTGATTGAGATTGGCCAGCACTTGGGCATCAGCATGGTCGCAGAAGGGGTGGAGCGAACCGAACAGTTCGACATCCTCGCAGATTTGGGCTGCGAGCAGATTCAGGGGTATTTGGTCGGTCACCCACAATCCGCTGACGCAACGCTCAGGGCTTTGAATGCCGCTGCGTAGTCGAAAGTTGTCCAATGAAACATCCTCCGCGCCATCAAGTCACCCCATTGATGTGCGACGGCAGCTGGCGGACGCCACGCGCCCACAGCACGAAAGCCTGCATCGTCATGTTGTTCTTAGAAAATTGATGGCCCCTTGTCTTAGTCGCGATGACTACAAAGGGATTCTTGAAAAACACCTGGCGTTCTATACCGCAGCCGAACGCACAAGAGAGCGGTTCTGCGTCATGCCCCAATGTTCTTTCGCGCCTGATTTAGCGCGGCTTAAAAATGACATTGAAACGATCCAAACCCCGCCTCATGTCGATTTGCAAATCACGAACGAGGAACAAACGCTTGGCGTGCTATACGTTTTGCATGGCTCGCGCTTTGGTGCGAAACAAATTGCGCGTGCGCTGCGTACGTCATTGCCGCAATGTCCCCATTTGTTTTTCGCGCGTCCGATGTGCACAGAAACCTGGAAGAACCTGATCGCACAGATCGAAGATGTCGGGCATGATGCCAAACAGCGATGTGATATCATGAAGGGTGCTCAAACTGCCTTCACACGCTTTGGTCAGGTCATGCATGGCCTCTTTCGATGAAGGCCCACAAACCGCAAACTCGCCGTTACTGCGCGCGGGTCAAAACCGCGCTCACGGGGACGACTGCCACCTGTTCATCCTGATTGGCGGTCCCCCACAAAATCAGCGCTGAAATCGTGTCTGGCCGCACCCGTCCGACAAGCACAACACCGCTGTCCTGACGTGCCCGAAACGCGGCTTGATCAACAAACCGGCGCACAACGCGTGCATCTTGATCATCACCATCAAGGTCTCTGTAAATCACGGCGGCCGGTACACCCGCTTTATCAGCAGCACGACCCGCCATATTTAACCCTTGGCTGGCATTGATAAAACCGCGGCCCTGACTTGCCAGAATTTCCATCGCCTGTTCTGTGACATCACGATCATTTTGCAATCCCCCGTCCCCAACATCTAGAACCGCAATGGTTTCTGGCAGGGTCGAAAAGGCGCTTTCAAACGCGACTTCAACATCAGTTGGGACCGCGCCTTCGGGTACTTTGGCCAACACCGC
Source organism: uncultured Octadecabacter sp. (assembly GCA_964406585.1). Lineage (GTDB taxonomy): Bacteria > Pseudomonadota > Alphaproteobacteria > Rhodobacterales > Rhodobacteraceae > Octadecabacter. Next base: position 16,930 of record CAYOSK010000034.1, read on the forward strand.
GATCTCGAATCCTGCCGCGCGGTATGCCGCCATCAAATCGGTCGCATTCGGCATGGCCGGGTCCAGCGCAATTGTGATGGAAAACGGCACCCCAGCAAGCGCTGCGGCGGCCGCTGACATGGACCCATCGTCAATCAAAATGACAGACATCAACGGTTTAGAGCCAAAATCGCCCGCGTCGGCCCCAAACAACGTCAATGCGTCTGTGGTTACATCTGCGACGTTAGCGTCCTGCGATTCTGATGACGCGGGTCGACGAATGACCACTCCACTATCCGAACTTCCGGGCAAAGCATTGCCACCACCTTGCAACTGAACCCGTGGAGCTGATGGCGCTGGTTCAACCGCTGCCAAAATTTCGTCCTCAGGCTGTTCCGTAGTTGCATCGACGGTTGCGTCCGGTTCCACTGCTTCGGCGTCATCGGAGCTTTGCGCTTGGACTTCGGGTTGTTCAGGCACGTCATCGTTGACCACTTCCACGGCAGGATCTGCCTGCGCAGGTTCCGTATCCGGCGTGTCCTGATCGGTCGTATCTTGAACAGCGATGTCTTGAACCGGCGCATCTGCACCAAGATCAACGACGAAAAACTCCCCATCCCCACCGTCAGACGGTGGCACCTCTGGCTCATCTGCCGCAACGTCCGCGTCAGGCACAACAACGACTGTTGGCTGCGCTGGCGTTGTCGAAACTGCCAAATCCGCTTCAGTTTCCGGAACTTGAGGCGCAACTGATTGAGGGTTGGGCAGAACCGGTTCAACAGGTTGTGACGTCACACCAGCCAGCTCGGGTGCGTCCGGTGCTTCCAGTGCGCCTTCGATCCCGGAGACCACAGGTTCATCCAAAGGGTCCGTATCCGCGCGCGGTGCCGTCGTTTCCGCCGCAGCAGGAGCAGCAGGCACCGTCACAGCAGTGTCGGCAATTGCAACATCATCCTCTGGAAGGTCTGGCGCCTGAGGCGCTTGAACTGTCAAACTGCCGACCGGTGTCGATGGCGCATCCTGTGGGGATGATGCGTCTTGCGACGAGACGGCGTCTATCGCATCAACAGTGTTTACAGTTTCTACGCTGGGTGCTTGCACCAACGGCGCATCGGGCGGTAACGCCCCCGCCGGCTGTTCGCTCATGACAGAGGCAGTCCCCAAACCCAAAGCGGACACCAGCCCGCCTGTTAACATCCCACCAAGTAATCCACGCATTCTGCCAGGCCTTCCTTTGTCGCCCCAGCGCCTCTCATGGGCGCGTTTCAAGGTCAATGCAGGCCTTGACGCCCCCCCGCGCCACAGCCCATGTATAGACGCAGTATAATCGCGCCGCTCTGGTTTGCGGTAGCCCCAAATTAACCTCGCCTTAAGGTGGCAAAACCATGCTCTTGCTGATCGATAACTATGACAGTTTTACCTACAACCTTGTCCACTATTTTGGCGAATTGGGGGCTGATGTCGTGGTGCGCCGCAACGATGCACTGAATGTGCAAGACGCAATGGCAATGGGCGCGTCCGGCATCGTGTTGTCGCCGGGCCCCTGTGATCCTGCGCAGGCGGGGATTTGTCTTGCCCTCACACTTGCAGCCGCTGAAACCAAGACACCTCTTATGGGGGTTTGCCTCGGCCATCAAACCATCGGCGAAGCCTTCGGTGGCAACGTGGTGCGATGCAAAGACATTGTTCATGGAAAAATGGGCACGATCCAACATAATGGAACGTCCCTGTTTAAAGGTCTGCCAAGTCCGTTTCAGGCCACGCGCTATCACTCGCTAACAGTAGATCGCGACACGCTGCCCGACTGCCTCGAAATCACAGCCGATTTAGAAGACGGAACAATCATGGGGTTGCAACATCGTGACCTGCCAATTCACGGCGTGCAATTTCATCCAGAAAGCATCAAATCTGAACACGGCCATGCCATGATCGATAACTTTCTGAAAACAATGAAGGTCCCAGCATGAGCGACGCGCTTAAACCCCTCATCCACGCGGCCGCCGAAGGCCCGCTTAGCCGCGAACAAGCCCAAGCCGCCTTTGAAATCCTTTTCAAAGGCGATGCGACCCCGTCCCAGATGGGTGGTTTGCTGATGGCAATGCGCACACGCGGCGAAGTCGTGGATGAATATGCCGCCGCTGCCGCCGTCATGCGCGCCCATTGCCTGACCGTAAAGGCGCCCGCTGATGCAATGGATATTGTCGGAACCGGTGGGGACGGCAAGGGAACCCTAAATATTTCAACCGCTACGGCCTTCGTGGTGGCGGGCGCTGGCGTGCCCGTCGCAAAACACGGCAATCGCAACCTCAGCTCAAAATCTGGTGCGGCAGACGCAATGGGTGAAATGGGCATCAATGTTATGGTCGATCCTGACGTGGTCGAACATGCAATCACACAAGCAGGGATCGGGTTCATGATGGCCCCCATGCACCACCCGGCCATCAAACACGTCATGCCTACCCGCGCGGAATTGGGCACGCGAACGATTTTCAACATCCTTGGCCCTCTGACAAATCCGGCCGGCGTTAAACGCCAGCTGACAGGCGCGTTCTCACGCGACTTGATCTTGCCGATGGCACAGACACTTCAGGCCCTCGGATCAGAGGCCGCGTGGCTCGTCCATGGCAGTGATGGCACGGATGAACTCACGATCACAGGCGTGTCTTGGGTCGCAGCGATGTCGGGCGACATGATCACGTCGCGCGAAATCCACCCAGAAGACGCAGGCCTTCCCGTCCATCCGTTTGAAGATATTATTGGCGGCTCCCCACATGACAACGCCCAGGCCTTTCGCGCGTTACTGGACGGGCAACACTCAGCCTACCGCGACGCCGTGCTGCTCAATGCGGCCGCGGCCCTGCTTGTGGCTGGCAAAGTCGACGGGCTCAAAGAGGGCGCACAAATGGCCGCACAGAGCATTGATTCAGGCGCAGCAAAGACCGCCCTGCAAAAATTGGCACAGATCACCCAAGTCGGCGCGCCCTAGATCGTCTTTGCTTTTCTCAAACTCCGGGGGAGCGCGCAGCGCGGGGGCAGCGCCCCCCCCCATCGGATTTCCGAAGGAAATTCGATCCCAAATCGCCGCTGCAATTGTCTTCCCCATCCCGCACAGGTACTCTTGCGACATGCATATTCTCGACAAAATCAAAGCCTATAAACTCGAACACATCGCGGCGTGCAAACAATCGCGCCCGATCAACGATATAGAGGCAGATGCCAGATCCGCCGCCCCTACGCGCGGATTTGCAGATCGTTTGGTCGAAGCCAGCCGCGAAGGGTACGGATTGATCGCCGAAATCAAAAAGGCCAGCCCCTCAAAGGGTCTGATCCGCGAAGACTTTAGCCCACCCGATCTCGCGCAGGCCTACGCTGCAGGTGGCGCAACCTGCCTCAGCGTTTTGACGGATCAGCCTTCCTTTCAGGGGGCCGATGCCTTTCTAACCGCCGCACGCGACGCATGCGATTTACCGGCTCTGCGCAAGGATTTTATGTATGATCCCTACCAAGTTGCCGAAGCAAGGGCTTTGGGCGCAGACGCGATCCTGATTATCCTCGCATCGGTCGAAGACACACAGGCCGCAGAACTCGAAGCGGCCGCATTTGAATGGGGTATGGATGTCCTGCTCGAAGTCCATGACGCGGAAGAACTGGAACGGGCCTGCGCGCTGAAATCTCCACTCATGGGGATCAACAACCGCAACCTAAAAACATTTGAAACCACCCTCGACACCACCCGCAATTTGTCGCGCTTGGTACCGGCGGACCGACTGATTGTCTGTGAAAGCGCGCTCAGCACCCCTGCGGATCTTGCTGATATGGCCCAATACGGCGCGCGCACCTTTTTGATTGGCGAAAGCCTGATGCGCCAGAACGACGTTACCGCAGCCACACGCACATTGCTTAGCAATCCAACAACCGCCATGGGTGGTGTTTAAGTGCCTGATACGCCGCCAAAAACGCTTAGTCATTTCGATGACGCAGGTCAGGCCCATATGGTCGATGTGTCCGATAAGGCCGTAACATCGCGGATCGCAACAGCCGCCGCTTGGGTGAAAATGGCACCTCAAACCCTCGCCCATGTGACAGCCGGAACGGCCAAAAAGGGCGATGTACTTGGAATCGCGCGCATCGCGGGCATTCAGGGTGCCAAAAAAACGGCTGACCTGATCCCCCTGTGCCATCCCCTACCCGTTACGAAGGTCTCGCTCGATCTTGCGCCGGACAGCCACCTTCCCGGTGTACGGATACAGGCAACTGTCAAAACCACCGGCCAAACGGGCGTTGAAATGGAGGCCCTTACAGCGGCCTCTACAGCGGCCCTCACCGTTTACGACATGCTCAAAGCGGTTCAAAAAGACATGGAAATCGGCGGCCTGCGCGTCACCCTCAAGGACGGCGGAAAGTCTGGCCGATTTGAAGGATGAGCCTTATCGCGCGCTCACTAGAACTGTTCTTTATTGACGGGCGCCCTGACGGAATGTTGACCGCAGAGGTTTTCAACTGGACCACTCCGGGAACCCAATTTGAAACGGGTTCGGACCGAACAAGTGCAGAATGGGAAGCGGATCAACTCAGGGACCCCCGACAATGATCTCGGTGCAAGAT